>NZ_JBYOJU010000002.1:0-403867 GCF_057798855.1 Cupriavidus sp. 96C5-1
AAGGGGTCGCTTTCTTTTGGTTACTTTTCTTTACGAGTAAAGAAAAGTGACACCTCCATGTGCCCAAGAGCCTGACACCACTCCGCCTTTAGGCCCTGCAGACCTGAATCAGGTCCCTACAAACGCATTAGGACCCAGGAAAAGACAAACATCTCCATCCCCCCATGAGCCCACCCCCTCAACTTGTTTCCCCCCGAAACAACTCCCCAAAACAAATCACCGATTTTTACGAACCAGCATCTCAAGTTACAGATATGTTGCAACTTAGCCGCTTTTTGCCCCTGCAGATTTCCCTGGATGCGTCGTAATCTTCAAACGCGCCAACCGGCGCTGCAACCAGATAGGAAATCATGTCCGAACGCCTCATCATGCTTGACGTCCCCGGTGTCCTCTACTCGAGCCGCTCCGAGGCTCGGCTGGGCGGGATTCCCGATACCGGCACCCTGCGCGACGTCCGTTTCTTCGATCCCGTCGCCCTTGGTTTCGTGCGTCGGCTGTTTGGTCTCGCCGGCGCCCGCGTGGTGGTATCCGAGGCATGGCGCCGCGGCGTCCCGGCGGCGATCCTGCAGCAGCTCGACCTGCAGATCGAAGGCATGACACCCGACGTGCCCGGCGGCCACGCCGCGCGCATCGCGGCCTACTTCGCGCACCGGCCTGCGCCGCAGGCGTTCGCCATCCTGACCTGCGACACGGCATCCCTGCGCGATGAGCAATACGCGCACCTGCGCCCGCACGTGGTGGCGGTGAACCCGGCAGAGGGGCTGACGCCGGCCAATTTCAAACAGGCGCTCGATCTGCTTGGCGTGGCCTGCCCGTCCACGCTGTGCCTCGATACCCAGCCCGACGCCGGCCTCGAAGCCCGGCTGCGACACCTGCGCCTGCTGGCCAGGGAAGCACCCGCGCGCTTCGAGGCAGGCACCATCGCCACGCCGCTGTTGCAGGCGGTGCCCGAGCTTGCGCTGCCGGTGCGGCAGCCCGCGCAGGCGCTGGCGCACGCCTGACACCTGCCCCGCATTGCATGCCGGCCCCGGCCACGGCACGCCATATGAGCGCGCCGCGGCCGGGGCCGGCTTGCTATCGGGCGCGGGCTTGCGCGCTGTCCCGCCCGCTTGCCGTCTCGCTGAAGACCAGCAGCAGGCCAAGCACGATCGCGGCCATGCCCGCCATGCTCAAGGCGGCCAGGCGGTTGCCCAGGAACAGGTAGTCCAGCAGCGCGGTCACGCCCGGCACCAGGTAGAACAGGCTGGTGACGTTGACCAGGTTGCCGGCCTGGATCAGCCGGTAGAGCAGCAGCGTGGCGCCCACCGAGATCACCAGCGCGAGCCATGCCAGCGACAGCGCGAAACCGGCGCCCGGCACCACCGCCATCGGCTGGAACGGGACGAACAGCAGGCACAGGGCAAGCCCCGCGCAGTACTGCAGCGGCAGCACGTCCAGCGGGGCCTGCCGGATGCGCTTTTGCAGGATGGCGCCGATCGTCATGCACGCCAGCGCCGCCAGCGCGAAGGCCATGCCCAGCGGCGAGAAGCGCGCCAGGCCGATGCCCTGCCAGACCACCAGCACCAGTCCGCACAAGGCCACCGCGAGTCCGGCCAGCCGGCGCGCGGAAACGCGCCGTTCCACCAGCAGCAAGGTCAGGATGGGCTGCACGCCCAGCACCGTGGCAAGTACGCCAGGCGTGATGCCGCGCGCCAGCGCCAGCAGGTAGCAGATCGAGTAGGCACCGGTCAGCAACAGCCCGGCGGCGGCCACCTGCAAGCGCGTGCCGGCCGGCGGCAGCCAGCGCCGGCGCCATGCCGCAAGCACCAGGAGTACGCTCAGCGCCAGCGCGAAGCGCGCCACCAGCAAGGCAAAAGCGGAAGCATATTCAAGCCCTAGCCGCGCGAAGATCGCGCCGCTGCTCCATAGCAGCACGAAGAGCGCGGTCGCGCCATGCGCGCTCAGGGCGGTTTTGTTCAAAGCCATGATATTCACCTGTCACGGGAATCCGAAAGCTCCGGCACGCCCGGCTGCGCGCGGGCGCGTGTCGCGCCCTGGCGCGATGCCGGGCCTGGCCGAAGATGGAAAAAACCGAAAAAACGGGCTGCGGATCAGCCCAGCAAGGCGGCGGGCGGCGGCGCAAGGCCAGCCCCCGCGCGCGGCGGCGACGTGACAGGAGGTGCGAAAGCCGCGGCGCACGGCCATGCCGCGCCCGCATGGGTCGCGATGGCGGCAATGGGATGGTGCGCGGCGTGGATCATGATGCTTTCGTGGAAACTGCGGGAAATATCCGTTGGTCCGTGGAGGCCGAAGAATCCGGTAGTCCGGCGAACTGCGTAACGGTACACCACGCAAACGCGCAAGGCAATGCTGCGCCGCCAACGGCTTACGAGGCCGGTTCGGGATCGGCTGCCAGCCGGCCGGCCACGGCAAACAGCCATGTCGCCAGCACGGCCAGCGCCCACAGCACCAGCACCCGGCCCGCCACGAGCTGCTCGTCAACCAGGTAGGTGCTGCACAGCTGGACCTCCGCCTCCTGGTAGAGCAGCCCGGCGGTCAGCATCATCCAGCAGCCATTGATGACGAAGAAGCCTTGCAGTACGGGGCCGGCCGCCTGCCAGGACGCGCGCGCCAGCAGCCCGGCCAGCACCATGGTCACGACCTTGGCCATGCCGCTCGGCGCCCCGAGCGTGGCTTCGTCCAGCGCCACCGGCAGCATCCAGTAGCTGACAACGCACCAGGCCGCCAGCAGGCCCGGCAGGCCGGCCCCGTTCCATGGGGCCAGCCAGCTCGTCAGGCGCCGGCCAGCACAATGCGCGGCCCACCAGCCGGCCAGCGCGAGCAAGGGCAATTCAAGCCCCATATGCCGGACCATGGACGCCTCCAGCCAGGGGCGCAGGAGCGCGGCCAGCGCCAGCAGCAGCCCGGGGCAGCAGGCTTGCCAGCCAGCCGGGAGCGCGAGCGGATTGCGCCATGGCCGGCGCGCGGGCAGCGGCCTCATGTGCCACCGCGCAGCAGGTCGGCCAGTGCCAGGTCCGGCCGCGCCACATCGTAGGCCGCGGCCAGGCGGCCCTTGCCATCGAGCAGGAACAGCGCCGCATTGTGCGAGTAGCCGCCCAGCCCGTCGGGCAGCACGACAATGCCGAAGGCGTCGAGCAAGCTGCGCAGCCGCGCCGGCTCGGCCACCGTGGCGAAGGTCCACATGGCGTGATCGGCGCGCAGCGTGCGGGCATAGGCCCGCAACGCGGCCGGCGTATCGCGTGCCGGGTCGAAGCTCAGGGTCAGCAGCCGCACACGGTCCTGCAGCCCGCGCTCGCGCAACTGCTGCTGGAGCCACGCCTGGCCCGAGGCGCTGGTGCGGCAGATCGCCGTGCATTGCGTGTAGACGAAGCTCACCAGCGTGACGGGTGCGCGGTCCGCGAGGGCTTCAGCGCCGGACGGCGTCCCGCCACCGAACGCATGGCGGGCACCGGCCTGATCGACCAGTGCCAGCGCCGGCAATGCGCGCGGCACGCGCGCCAGGTCGAGCCGGCGCGCGCCGTCTGCGCTGACCGTGCGCAGTCCGCGCGTGGTGGCGAACACCGCCGCACCGGCCGCCGCCAGCACCAGCGCCACCATCAGCAGCGTCCTGAGCCACATGCGCGTCATGGCTTGGCGGAACCTGCTCCACCGATGAAGGCCTGCAGCGCCTCGCCGCCATGCCAGGGTTCCTTCTGCGCCGCCGACGCCGTGCGCGCCGCCGCGATCTGCGCGGCATCGACCGGTGCCGCATGGTTGCCCCACTGGCTACGGATATGCGTGGCCAGCGCGGCGATCTCCGCGTCGGAGAACTGTTCGCCGAACGCCGGCATGGCGCCGTTGTAGGTGGTGCCAAGCACGTCCAGCGGGCCGGTCATGCCGTGCAGCAGGATCTGCGCGAGCCGGTCCGGCTCGCCGTTGACCCAGGGCGAAGCGGCCAGGGGCGGGAACACGCCTGGGATACCTTGCCCGCCGGCCTGGTGGCAGGCCTGGCAATTTGCCGCGAACAACTGCTTGCCATCGGCAACGGTGCCCTGCCCGGCCGGCGCCGCCAGCGCGGCCGCGTCGCGGCGGTCGCCCAGCGCGGCGGTGCCGTCGGCGCGCTCGATCGCGATATAGCTGACCGCCCACACCAGCAGGCCGCATACCAGCGCCAGCACCACCTTGGGCACCGGGTTGTGCTGCTCGACGGGATCGGCGTTTTCTGTCTTATGGGCTTGCGAGGGCTTCATCGGGTCGGGCGGCCGCATCCGGGGTGGTCGGCGTGGACGGCGCGTAGAGGTTGAGAGTGGGATTGGAAGAAGCGGCCGCACCGCGCAGGTTGGAGGGTGCGGCCGAAACGGCTGCCAGCGTGATACGTCCCGGGGATTGCCGGGTGGTATCCGCCGCGGCGGCCTGCTCCAGCACCGGGTAGGTGTGGCGCAGGCTGATCAGGTAGGCCACCAGGTCCAGCGCCTGGGGCGTGGCCACCGCTACCTTGCCGGGCGGCACCGCGCCGCCCGGCAGGGCGACGACCTTGTCGCCCTTGGCCACGGCGCCCTCCGGCTTCAACTCGAACAGGAAGGGGTAGGCTGGCATGATGCTGTCAGCCACATAGGCGCGCGGCTGGTAAAGGTGGCCAAGGTGCCAGTCGGCGCTGGGCTGGCGCACGCCGATATTGAAGAGATCCGGCCCGGTGCGCATGGTGCCCAGCAAGGGCGGGCTGTCGTAGTGATAGTCGGCCGCGACCGAGGGCCGCCCCCAGCCGCGCTGCCCGTCGGCGCGGCCGGCGCCGGTGGAACTGGGCTGCTGGGTGTGGCAGGCAATGCAGCCGTTGGCCAGATAGACCTCGCGGCCGCGCAATTGCTCGCTGGTGTACGGCGCCAGCGCCGCCGGGGCCGGCACATCCTTGAGCTGCAGGAAGGGCACCACGATCATGGCCGAGGTGGCGAGCGAAAGCGTGACCATCGCCCCGCCCACAAGTTTGAGTTCGTTTTCCATGTTCAGGCTGCCGCTTGGGTGGCCATGCGATCGGTCTGCGCAAGCGCCGAAGGACGCAGGACCATCAAGGCAAAGTGGAAGGCAAAGACCAGGTGGCCCAGCGTCATCAGCGCGCCGCCGAGCGAGCGCCCCTGCAGCCAGGGCAATGTGACCGCCACCGAATCCATGAACGGCCGCGCCGGGTCGAGCAGCGCCAGGCCCTGCAGTACGCCACCGATGCTCAGGGTGATCAGGTAGGTCAGGAAGCCCGCCACCACCAGCCAGAAATGCAGCGAGATCAGCGCCGGCCGGGGCCACGGCGCGTCGACGATGCGCGGCAGCGCGAAATAGATGCCGCCGAAGATCACCATCGACACGAAGCCGTACATGCCAAGGTGCGCGTGCGCCACCGTGAAGTGCGTGAAGTGGGTCACCGCGTTGAGCGAGCGCAGCGCCTCGAAGGAGCCCTGCACCGACGCCAGCGTGTACATGATCGCGCCGAAGACGATGAAGCGCAGCGTGGCCGAGTGGCGCAGCGCGCCGAAATGCCCCTTGAGCGTCAGGTGCTGGTTCACAGAGAACGCCGTCACGGGAATGATCATCATCACGCTCTGCACGATCGACAGCGTGATCAGCCATGGGGGAATGGGTCCGCCGATCAGGTGGTGGGCACCGACCTGGCCGTAGAAGAAAGCCAGCGTCCAGAAGCCCAGCAGCGACAGGTTGTATGAACGCACCGGCCGCCCGATCACCTTGGGCAGGAAGTAGTAGACACAGGCGAGCGACAGCGGCGTATAGAACAGGCCCAGTACGTTGTGGCCGAACCACCAGTTCATGGTGGCCTGCTCCACGCCGAAATGCACGCCCGGGACCTTGGCGACCACGTACAGCACCGGGAACCAGAACAGCGCCGCGCCGATGTACCAGACCGACACATACAAATGATGTACGCGGCGCTTTTGCAGCATGAACGCCAGCGGCAGGCCGATCATCATCCCGCCCAGCGCGAACAGCAGGCCCACCTGCCACGGGATCTCCAGCCATTCCAGTCCGGCATTGATACCGATGGCGATGCCGCCCAGTCCGGCCACCAGCCCCGCATTCCAGATCAGCGCGCCGATGACGGCAAAGCGGCCGCCCAGCAGCGGCGTACGCAACAAGCGCGGCAGCATCCACAGCGTCAGTCCGAGCAGGCCCATCGGGGCCCAGCCATAGGCCACCGCATTCAGGTGCAGCGTGCGCAGGCGGCCGAAGGTCAGCCAGGCCTGCTGGGTCAGCAGGTCGGGCAGGTGCAGCTTGAGCGAACTGAGCAGCCCGGCGGCGGACGCCACCACCAGCCAGACCACCGCGCAGCTCAGCAGCAGCAGCGCCGGCATGGCGCTGGAGCGGTCGGCTTGCTGCCGCGCGGCCAGTTCGAGGTCGAGGTCGGCCCGGGCCGCCGCGGCGGCGGCCGGCGCCTGCCGGCTGGACGCCGCGCCCGCCCACAAGGCCTGCCGCTGCACGGCATCGCTCGAGGGCTCTTCCGGATGGCCGACTTCGCCGGCCGCGAAAATAGTGCGGGCACCAGCGGCCTCGAGATCGAACAGGCCCTTGCGCAGCGACCAGATAAAGGCGAACAGCCCACCTACCGAAAGCAGGAAGGTAGCTAACAACAGACTCGTGGGATCCATGGATTTCCTTGCTCTTCCCGCAGCGGCACGGCAGCCGCCGTGCTCAACGGACAGCGCTGCATGCTAAGGATGCAAGCCCTGGCGGAACAGGAGCAGATCCGCACGATTCAACCGGACCAGCTTGATTTGCGCGCGACATGATGCCGCAGTAGCAGCCAAGGACCTGATCTGCCGGCGGCCTCCCGGTTGATACGGTACAGTTGAAAAAATCCAGTACCTTGCCAAACAGTTGCTTCCCTATGTCGTCGATGCCGTCCAAGTCCACCGCCCCTCGCCAGGCCACCCCCGGGTCCGCCGCCCCCGGCACGCTCTATGAAACACTGGCCGACGACATCGCGCAGTCGATCCAGGCCGGCACGCTGCGCCCCGGCGACCGCCTGCCCTCGGTGCGGCAGGCCAGCGCCAGCCGCGGCCTGAGTCCATCCACGGTGTTCCAGGCCTATTACCTGCTGGAAGCGCGCGGGCTGATCGTGGCGCGCCAGCGCTCCGGCTATTTCGTCGCCAGCGCCAGCCGCGTGCTGCCGCCCGAGCCGGAGGCGCCGTCGCAGCCGGCCGAGGACTCGACCGCGCTGAACGTCAGCGAGCTGGTCTTCGACGTGCTGCAGTCGGCCAAGCAGCGGGAGCTGGTACCGCTGGGATCGGCATTCCCGAGCCCGCTGCTGTTTCCGCTGCCGCGCCTGGCCAAGTCGATGGCCGGGGTGATCCAGCATCTCGACCCCTGGAGCTCGGTGGACGACATGACGCCAGGCAATGCCGGCCTGCGCCGGCAGATCGCGCTGCGCTACCTGATCGACGGACTCACCGTGCACACCGACGAGATCGTCATCACCAATGGCGCACTGGAAGCACTGAACCTGTGCCTGGCGGCGGTCACGCGGCCGGGCGACGCGGTGATCATCGAATCGCCGACCTTCTATGGCGCGCTGCAGGCGCTGGAACGCAACGGCCTGCGCGCCATCGAAGTGCCGACCCATCCGCGCGAGGGCATCGAGCTCGACGCGCTCGCCCGCGCGCTGGACCGTCACCGCCCGCGCGCGTGCTGGCTGATGACCAATTTCCAGAATCCGCTCGGCAGCCTGATGCCGGACGACAAGAAGCGCGAGCTGGTGCAGTTGCTGGCGCGCTTCGAGGTGCCGCTGATCGAGGACGACGTCTACGGCGAGCTGTACTTCGGCAGCAAGCGCCCGACGCCGGCCAAGGCATTCGACGCGCACGGCCTGGTAATGCACTGCGGCTCGTTCTCGAAATGCCTGGCGCCAGGCTACCGGATCGGTTGGGCCGCACCCGGACGCTTCGCGCGCGACGTGGCACGCGCCAAGCTCACCAGCACATTGACGGTGGCGGCGCCGACGCAGGCCGCCATCCTCGGCTACCTGGAGAAGGGTGGCTATGACCGCCACCTGCGCCAGTTGCGCCAGGCGCTGATGGTGCGCCAGGATGCGTTCGCGCAAGCGATCGCACGGCATTTCCCGCCCGGCACGCGCGCCACGCGGCCGGCCGGCGGATACTTCCTGTGGATCGAAATGCCGTCGGGCACCGACAGCCTTGCCCTGCATCGCTTCGCGCTCTCGCACGGCATCAGCATCGCGCCCGGGCCGATCTTCTCGGCGCATGGCGGATTCCGCCATTGCCTGCGGATCAATTGCGGGCACGATTTCGACGATCGCACCGATGCGGCACTGGCCACGCTGGGACGGCTCGCCAGGCTGACGATGCAGTAAAGGCGGCGCCGTCCCACGCTGACAACTTACAATGCGCGGCCCAATGGAGAACATGCAATGGAATCCCGCCTGACCGAACTCGAAATCAAGGTCGCCTTCCAGGACGACCTGCTCGAAACGCTCAACCTGGCCGTGGCGCGCCAGCAGCGCCAGATCGACCTGCTGCAGGAGCAGCTACAGGCGCTCTACCAGCAGATGCGCTCCAGCGGCGCGGGCGGCGCCGACGGCGGCCCGCAGCACGAGATCCCGCCGCACTACTGAGTTTGAAGATGGCGCAGCCCCGGCATGAAGCGGGCACCGGCCCGACCGATTGAACGAAAGCTGCGCCATCGCGGTCTGACAGGCTGGTGCGCGAACCGACGCGCAAGACACCAACCTGGAGTCACCGCAGCATGGCGATTCGCGCCAACCCACTGAAAGCCCTCGGCATTGCCGCGTGCGCCGCAATCGCCACGCTGGGCACCGCCAGCGCCGTTGCTGGCTACAACATCTGGACCGGCGAATACACCTTCTCCCGCCAGGAATTGCAGGACGCCGTGGACAAGCGCTTTCCGGCAACGCTGCGCTACGGCCAGCTTGTCGACGTGCAACTGACGCATCCGCGCCTGGTGCTCGACGACGCCAACAACCGCGTGACCACCCAGTTGGATGCGCGGCTCAGCAATACCTTGCTGCCGGCGCCGCCCATCGACGGCACGCTGTCGCTGAGCAGCGGACTCAGATACGATCCGGCGAAACGCGCCGTGCTGCTCGACAATCCTGCCGTCGAACAGGTGCGGGTAAACGGCATGCCGGCGCAGTACGGCGAGCAGCTGAATGCGATCGGTGCCGTGGTCGCGCAGCAAATCCTGCGCGACTACCCGCTTTACACCTTCACGCCGGAGCAATTGCGCGTGGCCGGCAAAGAGGTCGAGCCAGGCGCCATTACCGTGCTGCCCGACGGCATCAAGGTGCAGGTCAATACGCGCTAAGCGCAATACGTATCCCATATTCGCATCGAATGCGGCTGCCATTGCCGCGCGGCATTTGTTGTATTGGCGCACGCATTCATACCAGAACCACACGGATTAAATGCATGTCGCGCGAGTAAACTCGCCCGACCGGTTATACTCCGCGCTCCAACAACTAACGGGTAATTACAATGGCCGTAGCAAAGAAAGTCGCACAAACCAGCGCAGCAAAGACCAAGCCGGCAGCCGCCAAGAAGGCCGCCGTGCCCGCAAAGAAGGCCAGCGTGCTGGCTCGCGAACTGCAAGCTGCGAAGAAGGGCCTGCTGAAGCTGCGCGCCGATGCAAAGAAGGCGATCGAAGCCGCCAAGCGCGAAATCAAGGTCGCAGCCGAAGCCGCCAAGAAGGCAGTGCTGGCAGAGAAGCAAGCCGCCAAGGAAAAGCTGGCTGCGCAAAAGGCCAAGGCCAAGCCGGCAGCGAAGAAGCCGGTGGTGAAGGCCGCCGTGGCGAAGAAGGCAGCAGCACCGAAGGCCGCTGCCAAGAAGGCCGCCGCACCGAAGGCCGCCGCCAGGAAGGCAGCCGCTCCGAAGGCAGCAGCAGCGCCGAAGGCAGCCGCTCCGAAGGCCCCGCGCAAGACCGCCGCAAAGAAGCCGGCAGCACCGAAGAAGGCCGTGGCCGTGAAGGTCGAGGCAGAAGCGCCTGTCGCCGCGAAGTAAATCGCGCGAGGGCCAGCGCGGCAAGCGGCCCGGACATGCGCGCGGAAATCCGCGCCATGCTTCGGTCCCCGCCGCGCACCGCTCTGGTGCGAACCGGCTGGTGCCTGGCAGGGCCAGCCGGACATCCCTGTCGAAATTCCCGGCTTCCCGAACGTCTCAAGCCTTCAAGCAGGCTCTCCCACCCAACAGGCCAGCTCGGCAGGCGCCGCTCTCCCGCACGTCCGGTCGCCCTGTTTTCCCGGCCGTCATTCGATGTCATTCCGGCAATTGCCCGCACGGCCGCCAGGAAAGACCCGACGGATATTTCCCTCGATTAATGCAGTCCGGTAATTCGCGCCTCGCTCTCGCAGCATCTTAAGCCGACGCTTAAGCTGGAACCAGGCCAGAACGCAGCCGGAACCTGAGTGGAACCGGAACCAGCATTCGAGCCAGCCTTTTCTGTCATCCCCGGCCCGTTTTCCGCCCGGCATTCAGGCTGCTGTCAGCCGGTATGGGATGAGAGATTTCCTATTTGCGAAATACCAGGCTGAAGTTATTGGCCGGCATCGGAACCGGCTCGTCCATGCGAAAACCCTCCGCTTCGCCCAGCGCCGCCACGTCCTCCATATTGCGCACGCCCCATTCGGCATCGGCGCTGCGCAGCTGCGCGTCGAAGACAGCATTGCTTGGCGCGGTATGTTCGCCGTTGCGCCGATAGGGACCATAAAGGTAAAGCACGCCACCTGCCGGCAGCAGGCAGCCCGCCCCCGCGAACAACGCCTCGGCCGCCGCCCACGGCGCGATGTGGATCATATTGATGCAGACCATCGCTTGCGCCGCCTCGATGCCCCAGGGCTGCTGCCGCACGTCCAGCACCAGCGGTGCGCGCACGTTGGCCAGCCCGGCATGGGCGGTCCAGCCTTCGATCGAAGCGCGCGCGGTGGCATCCGGATCGCTGGGCTGCCAGGTCAGCCCCGGCAGCGCCGCGGCAAAATAGGCCGCGTGCTGGCCGGTACCGCTGGCGATTTCCAGCACAAGCCCGCTTTCCGGCAAGATCCGGCGCAACACGGCGAGGATGGCGTCGCGGTTGCGGTCGGTGGCTGGCGCGATCCGGCGAGCGTCGAGTTGCGCGTCTTGGTTCGGCATGGTGTTCTCCTGTGGACAATAGTGCGCACGGCGTACTGGCGCGGTGGCTGGTCGGTGCCGCAAGCGTAGCAGGCATGCGCTGCATGCGGGGCACGGAGACATCGGACTGCCTTCGCCCGTCACGCGCGCACGGGCCCGAACCGTTCCCGGTAGTCCCCCGGGGAAGTGCCGACGCGCTTGCGGAAAACGCGATGCAAGGCGTCCACGCTGCCGAAGCCGGATCGCTCGGCGATGCGCTCCAGCGGCCACGCCGTGGTCTCCAGCAACGCCTTGGCGCGCTCCGCACGCGCGCCTTCGACGAAGCGCGCCGGCGGACCGCCCGTCTCCCGGGCAAAGGCCCGGGCGAGCGTGCGCTCGCTCATGCCCGCGCGCGCGGCAAGCGCGGGCCCCCGCAGGTCACCCCTGGGATCGTCGATGATGGCAGCCAGCAAGGCGCGCAGCCTGGGCGTCGCGCTGCCCTGCAACTGCAGCCCGGTACTGAACTGCGACTGGCCGCCGGGCCGCCGCAGGAACAGCACCAGCTCGCGCGCCACGGCAAGCGCCAGCTCGGGACCGCAATCGGCCTCGACCAGCGACAGGCACAGGTCGATGCCGGCGGAGACGCCGGCCGAGGTATAGATAGGCGGATCCGCGACGAAGATCGCGTCGGGTTCGACCCGCACCGCCGGGCGCAGCGCCTGCAGCAAACCGCAGGCGTTCCAGTGCGTGGTGGCGCGGCGCCCGTCCAGCAAGCCGGCGGCGGCCAGCACGAAGGCGCCGGTGCAAACGCTGGCGATGCGGCGCGTGCGCCTGGCGCGCGACTGCAACCAGGCGATCAGTTCCGGATCGGCGGCGGCGCGGCGCAGGCTCGCCTCGCTGCCGCCGGCGACAACCAGGGTATCGGTGCGGGCGGGCAGATCGGCCAGCGCGGCCGCGCCGGCCAGCCGCAGGCCGGCATGGGTCCCGAGCTCGCCGCCGGCCTGCGTGGCAAGCGTGACCTGGTACGGCTTGCGGCCCGCGGGACTATGCAGGTTGGCCACGGCGAAGACTTCCATCGGCCCCACCACGTCGAGCGACTGGACGCCCTCGAAGCCCACCACCACCACGCTCCTGGTTGTTCTCTGTGAATTGGTCATGGCAAAGAATGCGGTAAATCTGGCCTTTTTGCCAGAGCCCAAAAGCCGTATTTTGACCTGGATCGAGACACGTCAACCGAGGACACCATGCAGCACACCTTCAGGCTCCGCCTCGCCGCACTCGCATTCAGCGCGCTCTTGTCATGCGGCTGCAGCGAACCGGGCACCCAGACCCAGGCGCCAGCATCGCCCGAGCCGGCCAGCCTGGCAACCGCCGCGCCGCTCGCCCTGCCGGCGCCCAAGGCCGGGCGCGTGCGGCCCCTGGTGGCGGTACTGGCCGACAACGCCGGCACCGAGGTGACCGATTTCGTGATTCCCTATGGCGTGCTGCGCGAGGCGGACGTGGCCGACGTACGCTCCGTATCGACCGGCGCCGGCACCGTCGCGCTGATGCCGGCCCTGCGCATACGGGCCGACCAGACCATCGCCGGCTTCGACGCGGAAGTGCCCGCAGGGGCGGACATCGTGATCGTGCCGGCGATGCACCACGACGATACGCCCCAGGTGCTGGCCTGGCTGCGCGCCCAGGCCGCGCGGGGGGCCACCGTGGTGGCGGTCTGCGAGGGCGCGCTCGTCCTCGCGCGCGCCGGGCTGCTCGATGGCCGCTCGGCCACAACACACTGGTATGCGATGCGCGGTATCGAAGCGAAGTTCCCAGCCACCCGCTGGGTGCACGGCCGGCGCTATGTGGCGGACGGCAACATCGTGACCTCCAGCGGCGTGACCGCCTCCCTGCCGCTGTCGCTGGCGCTGGTCGAAGCCATTGCCGGCCAGCCGGCGGCGGCAGCGGCGGCGGCCCGGCTGGGCGTCCGGGACTGGAGCGCGCGCCACGATTCGACGCCGTTCAGGCTGGACGCCGCGAGCATCGGCCTCGCGCTCTCCAACCGCCTCGCGTGGTGGCGGCACGAAACCGTCGATATCGCGGTGGCGCCCGGCTTTGACGAGATCGCAGTGGCGCTGCAGGCAGACGCGTGGTCGCGCACCTATCGCTCCGAAGCCAGGACGCTGGGCACTGCCGCCGAATTGCGCTCGCGCCGCGGCTTGCGGCTGGAGGCCGACGCCGTTGCCGTCGGCGCGGCGACCGGTCCCGAGCCTGGCCACCATGCGTCGGCCCCGTATGCCGGACCACCGGCCGAAGCGCTCGATGCTGCCCTGGGCACCATCCAGGCCCGCTACGGCCAGGCGACCGCGCAGTTCGTCGCGCTGCAAATGGAGTACCCACGCCGTTGAGGTCCGATGCCGGCGATGGCAGCGCCGGCAAGATGCAAAACGCCCCCGATGAAAGCATCATCGGGGGCGTTCGCACCGCCCGCGCTGGCCGGCGCCTGCGCGCCGGCCAGCAAGCCCGGGACAGGTCGGGCGGTGCTCAGGCCTTGGTCGTCTTGACGCTGGTGGCCTCGGCCGTCAGGTAGCCGACAGCCGCGCCGAAGCGGTCCTTGTAGTTGGCGCGGACCAGCGGATCCAGCTTCGGCTGCACCTTGCTGTGCAGGCTGGTCCAGTCACCGGCGTGCTGGAAATTATTCATGATGTAGGTCCAGCCGTTGAGCTCGTCGACCGCATGCAGGCCCGTCGATTCCGCGCCCGCCGGGGTGGACAGCACGCGCGTCAGCTTCCTGGTGTCGACGTTGTAGGCCCACAGGAAATTGTTGACGTGCTGGCTGCTGTCCTCGCCGATGAACAGGGTGCGCAGCTTTTCCGAGAACTTGAGGTTGTCGGGGTTGGCGACCAGTTCGGGGTCGGCGGTGTTGCCCAACGCGTCGGCCGCGATATCCTTGCCGACCAGCAGCGCCCTGGTATGCACCGGCACCCATTCGCTGTTGATCGCGGCGCCGCCCAGGTCCTTCTGGCCGCCGGCGAGGTTGTGCTGCATCACGCCGCCGGCCTTGAGCGCCGCCGGAACCGAGATGCCGCTCTCCGGATTCCAGCCCTTGGCGGTGTTGCCGTTGACCATCGAATCCTGGATGTTCTGCAGCGCGGAGTAGGCCACCTTGTCCTTGATATTGACGGTGGTGCCTTCCATCTTGGTGAAGCCCATGCTGCCGCCCATCAGATAGGCATAGCGATGGGTTTCCAGGAACGCCGCAGCCTTTTCCTTGCCGGGCATGACCTTGACCCAGTTGGCCGCGCCGCCGATGAAGATCTTCTTGTAGCTGGCGTCCGAGGGGTCGCTGAACTTGACGTCGAGGATATCGGTCGGCAGGTTGGACTTGGCCAGTGCCTCGATCTCGGCGCTGGTGGCATGGCCCAGCTTGACCCAGGTCAGGTCGGCGCCGGCGGCGGCGGGGTCGATGGAGAAGCCCGCGCCTACCTTGGCCACATACAGCGTGCCGGCGGAGAGATCCTTCTCCTTGTCCGCCACGAACATGAACAGGCCGCTGTTGGTGGCGTCGTCGCCCATCAGCACGGTGCGGTTGTCCGGCATCACCTGCACGAGTTCGTGCGAGATGCGGCCCATGCAATAGTGCTTCTTGATGCTGGCGGTGCCGTCCGGGTTGACCGTGACTTCGGGCATATGGCCATAGAAGTACGGGTTGGCCAGGACGCTGGCGGTGCCGAGCAGGTTCTTGCTGAACGCCTGGAACTGGGCGCTCGCGCTCGCGGTGAACGCGTCCGGCTCGTATTCCTCGCTGGACAGGTGCGTGTTCCACGGCGACAGGCTGGCGCCGCAGGTGATCCACAGGCCGTTGACGGACGAGGTGTCGACGTTGTGGTACTTGACCAGGGTCAGCTTGCCGGTGGCGGGGTTCTGGTCCAGCGTCAGCACGCCGATCGGCGACGGCAGGCGGCCATAGGTGTCGTTGCTGGCCTGGTCGCGCGTGGTGTATTCGAACTGGACCACGGCGAATACCGTGTTGCCCTTCACGCCCGCGACCTTGGCGCCGTCGATCTTGAGCAGCGAGGTGCCGTCCGGCGAGTCGGAGTAGAACTGGCGCTCCTTGCCTGCCACCGAGCGGTCGATGATCGGCTGGTTGTTGATGTCGAAATAGCCGCCGGCGAGGATGGTGCCGCCCTTGCCGTCCGGTACCTGGTCGCCGGTGATGAAGAAGGGCTGGTAGGCCAGCTTGTAGGTCTGGCTGGTGCCGTCGCTGAACGAGACCTTCAGGCTCGAACCCACCGTGGTGGTCGCCATCGCGGCCGCGTTACCCAGGTCCGGCGCGGCCATGCCGGTGAATTCCGCGGTGGTGAACGTGGCAGCCGGGGGGGTGGCCGCTATCGCTTCGTCATCGCCGCCGCAGCCGACCAGGAAGGCCGTGGCCCCGAGGCCCAGCGGCAGCATCGGCGCGCCAGCCAGGAATTTGAGCGCCTTGCGGCGGGATGCGTCAGGTTTGTCGAGCATTGTTCTTTCCCGTTCCTTATGTGATGGAGTGGGCGGCGCGCATGGCGCCGCCATGCCGCGCGCTGGTGGGGGACAGCCGTGCGTCGGTCAGGCCGATGTCGCATCCTATGAATGATTTGTGACAACCTGTTGAAATTGACTTATTTTTCAGACATTCGAGGGACCCGCCGCGCCTCCCTGGCGGGTTGGCGGGCGTTCCGGATACCTGCGGGCCGGCCGACGGGCGGCTGTTGTACACTGGCGGACGCGCCCGTCCCGGGCGCCTTATCCCTTAGCTTGCCGCCCGCCGGCGTCCCATGCGGCGCGCCGCGATGCGGCCTCACCCGTGCCGACCTACACCCTCGCCTCCTCCGTCCAGGCGGACCTTGAAATCCGCAAGAGCCGTTTCATCGGCTACGCGATCCCTGTGCCCGACCGCGAAACCGCCATGGCGCAGCTGCAGCGCCTGCGTGCCGAGCACGCCACCGCCACCCATGTCTGCTGGGCCCTGCTGGCAGGCGGCCAGTCCGGCATGTCGGACGATGGCGAGCCTTCCGGCACGGCCGGCCGGCCCATCCTGGAGGTGTTGCGCCACCATGAGCTGGACGGCGTACTGGCCGCGGTGGTGCGCTACTACGGCGGCATCAAGCTGGGAGCGGGCGGGCTGGTGCGCGCCTATACGGATGCGATTGCCGCCGCGATGAAGGACGCGCAGCGCATCGAACGCATCGTCCAGGCCGACCTGACGGTGGAGGTGGACTATGCCGACGAGGCGCGCGTGCGACGCTGGATCGAGCAGGCAGGCCATACGCTCGCGCATGGCGAGCACGGGGCCGCGGCACGGCTGACGATCCGCCTGCCGGCGAGCGTGCTGGACGACGCGCAGGCAGCGTTGCGCGATGCCACCCATGGGCGCGCCCGCTTTGCCGGCGCGGGCAAGGACGGCGACGATGAAGGGGCACCATCGTGAGCGGCCACGCGCCGGCACCGGTGCCCGCCTTCTCCGCGCGGGTGGAGCCGCTCGGCAGCACCTTTCCCGCGCCACCCGGACAGACGCTGCTGGAAGCCGCGCTGCAGGCCGGCGTGCGCCTGCCCAGCTCGTGCCGCAACGGCACCTGCCGCAGTTGCCTGTGCCGGCTATCCGCCGGGCGGATCGCCTATCGCATCGAATGGCCGGGCGTCAGCTTCGATGAGCGCGACGAAGGCTACATCCTGCCCTGCGTAGCGTATCCCGAAAGCGATGTGGTGATAGACGCGCCGCAGGCACGCTGAAGCGGGCTCAGGCCAGCCCGGCCAGCTTGCGCGCCCGCCTCGGCATCGCGCGCGCCGCCAGGCATTGCATGAAGAACGGCCAGGCGATGCGCAGGGCATCCGGGCCCGACGGATCGGAGAAGGCCTGGCTGGACGGCCCGCCGCTCCAGGCATGCGCAAGCCCTTCGATCCGCACCAGGCGGATATAAGGCCGCCCCTCGCTCGACCATCCATGAACACGGTAAGGGCGGCGCTGCCCGCGCTGCACCCTGCGCGGCGGCGCCGGCACGGGCGCTTGCGGCAAGAGTTGCTGCCACAGCGCCGCCGAGGCCAGTGCGTTGTCGAACGCCACCACGGGATCCGCATCGCCGTGCAGCAGCAGCAAGGGCGGCGGCGAACGCCCCGCCAGTTGCAGCCGGGCGGCGTGCAGGTCGGGCTGGCCCTTGCCATGCATGACGCGCGCCGCCTGCGCGGCGTTGCTCGCACTGTATGGCGCCGCGCCCGAGTGCGAGCCCACCGCGACAAAACGGTCCGGGTAGCGCAGCCCGAGCGTCAGCGCCATCGCCCCGCCGGCCGAAAGGCCCAGCACGAAGACGCTGTCGGGGCGAACCGGGCGATGCTCACAGATATGCTCGACGATGGCCATCAGCAGGCTGGCCTCGGCTGCCACCCGGGCCGGCGAGCGGAACCAGTTCCAGCAACGCTGCGCATTGGCCTGGGAGGATTGTTCAGGCATCAGCACCACGCAGCCCGCGCTGCGCGCCAGCGCCGCCGCCCGGGTGCAGGCGGCGAAGCTGGCGGAATCCTGGCCGCAGCCGTGCAACAGCACCAGCAGCGGGGCCGGGCGCGAGGCGCTCGCGCCGGGCGGGATGAACAGGCGGTAACGCCGCTGTACCAGCGGCCCCAGGCCCCAGCTGCCTTCCTCCCAGCGTCCGCCGCCCCGGCTGACCGGCGGCGGCACCGGCGAGGCTACCCCGCTGAGCACCCGCTGCGCGGCCTTGCTCATGGCCTCGCCCTGCTTCACCGCCGAGCGGATGGCACTGCGCGTGACGGTGCGCTGCGCGTCGCGGACATTGCGGGTGGCGATCTTGCTCAGCGTATCCCAAAGCTTGCGGCCGCTGCGGCTGCGTCGTGTCATCGGCGATATGCCATGGGCGGCATCTCCTGTGCGCGTGGTGGGAATGCGCCGAGGCGGGCGCACGGCTGGCCTGGCAGCGCAGCAGCCAGTATGCCGCGCGCCGGCGCATTCTGTCAGGCGATGCCGTGCACGCGCGCTCCCCCTGGGCGGACTCCTGCCGCCGCGCTCGCCGCCTAGAATGCCCCGCGCAGCGCCAGCTCGGCGCCGAGCAGCAGCAGCCCGCAGAAAAACAAGCGGCGAAAGCGCGCCGCGCTGATGCGATGGCGCAGCCACTGGCCGATGTACATGCCGCCCAGCGCAGGCACCAGTGCCAGCAGCGAAGCGCCCAGCACCGGCGTGTGCAGCAACGCGCCGTTCAGCGCCAGGCTGATCGCCAGGGCGACAGTGGATACGGTGAACGACAAGCCCAGCGCCTGCACCAGGGTTTCCCTGTCCAATTCCAGCCCCTGCAGGTAGGGCACCGCCGGAATCAGGAATACGCCCGTGACGGCGGTGATGGCGCCGGTGACCGCACCGATCAGCGGCCCCAGCCAGGCTTCCGTGGCCGCCGGGACTCTCGGATGGTATGCGGCCAGCCCCAGCACCGCGTACAACACCAGCGCCATGCCCAGCCATGCGGTGGCATGCGCCATCAGGCTGGCTGGCAACAGCGCGGCCGCCAGCCAGGTGCCCGCGCAGATGGCCGCCAGCATCGGCCACAGCCGCCGCGCCAGCTGGCCGAGCCGCGGCCCGCTGTACAGCTGGACGACGTTGGTCACCATGGATGGCGCCACCAGCAGCGCCGCCGCCTGCGCCGGCGGCATGGCAAGCCCCAGCAGCCCTACCGCCACCGTGGGCAGGCCCAGTCCCACCACGCCCTTGACCAGCCCCGCCAGCAGGAAGGTGAAGCCGATCAGCGCAGTCTGCGCGTTCAGGAAAGCCGACTCCATCGCGGGCCCCTCACCCGGCCCGTGCCGGCGAGGCCGCAACCGGGGCGTGCACGGCGCGGCTGTCGGCCGGGGCCTGCTCGCGCTCGTCCAGCCCGTAGTCGCGCAACACCTGCGCCACGCGCAGGCGATAGCCCGCGAACACGCCGCCGCGCCCGGCCGACTGCGCGTGGCGGTGCTCCGCCGTATTGCGCCAGGCCATGACCGCGGCTTCGTCGCGGAAGAACGACAGGGACAGCAGCTTCCCCGGGTTGCTCAGGCTCTGGAAGCGCTCCACCGAGATAAAGCCGTCGATGGCTTCCAGCGTGGTGCGCAGTTGCGCCGCGATATGCATATACGTATCCATGCGGCCCTCGGCGGGCTCGACTTCGAAGATGACTGCGATCATGGCGGAGGCCTTTTTCGGTTGCGTTCCATGGGTTCGGCGCGCCTTGCCGTTCACGGCAAGGGCACACGGAAAAGATCAGAGAAAATGCGGAATGCGCGTGTTGAGCGAGGGGCGATAGCGGAACGCGCGCGCCAGCAACGCCGGATCCGCGCCGCGCGACAGCAGCGCCGCGACAACCGCCTGCGCCACCGCCGACGCCAGCGCGTCGCCGGGGCAGGCATGACGGCCGCGGCCGAAGGTCCAGGGCGCCGCCGATGCATCGCACGCGCCGGTGCGTCCGCCGCCGTCATCGAGCGATGCCGCCGCCAGCACCACCAGCACGGTATCGCCGGCCTTCAGATCCGCGCCGCACAGGCGCGCATCGGCGGCCAGGAAGCGGCGCGTGTTCTGCACCGGCGGATCTTCCCGCAGCACGCCCGCGGCGGCCTCTTGCAGCGCATCCAGCCCGCGCCCTCGCTGCGGCTCCCGCGCGAGCCGCAGCAGCATGTTGCCGACCAGCCCGGCGCTGGCCTCGCAAGCCTGTATCAGCAGGCCGATCGCATTGGCGACGACAATCTCCCGCGTCACGCCGGCCGCCAGCGCCTCACGCACCAGCCCCTCCAGCGGCGGCGCGGCCGGATCATCCATTGGGGCCATGCCCGTTGTAGCGGACGCCAGGCGCGCGCGCATCCAGGCCTGCAGCCAGGCCGCCGCGTCGCTGCCGGCAGCAAGCTGCTCTGCCGTGGCCAGCGGCGACATCGCCCGCGCGAAAGCGGCCACCTGCGCCGCCATCCGCGCCGCCTCGCCACGCGCGCCGGCCACCTCCAGTCCCAGGACATCGGCCACTGCCAGCACCGGCAAGGAGAACATCCAGTGATTGACGGCCGCGCCCTGATGGCGGCTGTCGAACGGCAGATCCAGCGCCAGCGCCGACACCCGCGCGCGCACGCCGGCCAGATCCAGGCACGCCATCCGCTTGCGCAACACCGCCTTGAGCGGTGCGTTCCATTCGCGGTCGTTCATGCGGATCAGGCCGCCAAACAGCGCACCGGCGTGGCTATCCGCGAGCGCCGGCGGCACCGCCTGCGCGGGCGGCCGTACCCGGCACGCGGGATGCGCCAGCACCGCCGCCACCTCGGCGGCGCCAGCGGCCACCCACAGGCCGAGCGCTTCGTCGCGATAGAAGGGCCGCTGCGCGGCGAGGGTGTGATAGTAGGCCGCGGGGTCGGGATGGGTGACGGCGGAAAGCGGGTCGGGGGGCATCGGCATGGGAGGCGGCACGGGACCAAGGAGTGGGCTCAGGAGCACACAAAGAGTATGCCGCCGCCAGTGGCCCGACGTTTCATGACGAGGTGAAATATGGAATGCGGCCCCGCGTAAAACCGCGCCTTCGCTGGCCGCCGGTCAGCCAGCTACGGCACTTTACTCCCACGCGCTTGAATGCCTGCATTCCTCATCTGACCCCGGGGAATAAAGTGCTTCCGAAAGTCGCACTGAGCCATTGATTATTCAATGCGTCCAGATCGGTGCGCGTCACTAAATTGCTTTCGGGCAAGAATTGCGTCCGGTAGGAGAGCGCTTCCGAAATCGACGCCTCATTCTCGATTCAATATCGGAGGCAAACGCCGCAATCAATTCTGAGTGGACTAATGGCCTCCTCCATTGTGCCCGCCGCCGTCCCCGCCGCGAACCATAGCTCGACCACCACCGTGGCCCATACCTGGACTGTTGCCATGGCTCATAGCCGGACCACCGCCGGCGGTCATACCCGGACTGCCGGCATGGACCATACCCTGGCCGCCGCCAGCGCCCATAGCCGGGCCATTTCCTCTGACCATCCCCGGACCGCCACCGTGACCCATGCCTGGACCGTTGCCAGGACTCATGGCCGGACCACCGCCGAGGGCCATACCCGGACTGCCGGCATGGACCATACCCTGGCCGCCACCAGCGCCCATGGCCTGACCACTGCCGGGGACCATACCCGGACCGCCGCCATGGGCCATACCCTGGCCGCGGCCAGCGCCCATAGTCCGCCCGTTTCCAGCGGCCGCACCCGCACCGCTGCCATGGGTCATACCCGGACCGCTACCAGCGCCCATGCCAGGACCGGCGCCCAGGCTCATAGCCGGACCGGCGCCATGGTCCATACCTTGACCACGGTCATGGAATCCGTGATGAAACCGGTGGTGCCGGCCGTGATGGAAGCTCCCGAAGAAAATGGCGCCATACACTGGAAAGCCGCCATAGTAATATCCAGAATAATAGGGGTATTCGTGGTCCGAATATCCATAATACGGATAATCATAATTGGGATACTCATAATAAGGATAGGTATCGCCGAGAGGCCCGGAATAGTATCCGGCGGTGTAGGTATCGTCGTAGTAGGCCGCGGTTGGAACTTCGCTGCATCCTGATAGAAAAAACAACGCCGAAGCAGCCATCGCGGCAGCGCGAATCGTGCTCATGGCTTACCCCCCGCCACATCAAGTGAATCACGTCGCAAATGTTGCTGATGCCGTACACATCAAATTGGCTCCAACAGGCAGCCCTGTGACCGGCATCTCAACTCAGCCCCCCTTGGTACTGCGCTCACGCTATTCAGCCTGCCATATGAAGCCAAGAAAAGCGCGAAGTTTGGGCTCGTGGCGGATGCTCCCCTGGCAATCTCGGCTTTTCCCATCCGGGTCCATGGCCGAGCGATTGATCCGGCTTAGCCACTTTCCGTCTAATTTGGGTGGACAGCCTTCTAATCAAGTTTACGCGCTCCAGTCCAGCTATGCGCTTCTTTGCGAAATTTCGACGACGCAAATCTGGATGGCGCAGCATTGAGGGTCGCGTGGACATTGAGGCGTCTGGCTGCCCCTCTGTAGTCCTCGCGCTCCAGGAGCGTCCACCTAAAGCGTTCTCCGCCTGAGGCCGAGTACAGCAAGCCGGCGCTACCGCTTGGCTTGCAAAGGCAACGGCTAGTCCTATCCCAACGACCATGCAACGAGGTTGTTCCCTAGCGAACGACCTTGCACTCGGCAGTGCTGGCCAACCATTGGACGAAATACGTTCGGAGCCGCACCGTTCGAGGTGAACGGAGACCTATCATGAAGAAGATCATCCCGGCCGCCGTTGGCACGACGGCACTCCTCGCTTCCTTGTCCGACCGACAAATGTGCGACAACCTGCCACGGCAGGTCCATCCCAAACTTCGCTGAACGCTGATACTATTCTTGTCAAAATAAGCAACAGTTCTCGTGCGCACATCTGTTCGCCGGCTATGGCTTGCCGGGTTTCTCATCACCGCTTTCCTGACAGTCCAACTGGCAGCGGCGGCTTACGCCTGTACGGGAAGCCGTTATTCGCTTGAGCAGATGGACGACATGGCCGGCATGATGGAGTCATGCCCGGAGATGGCGAAGAATGCCCAACAGGACACGGGGGCGCATGACGGGCTCTGCCTTGAGCACTGCCAGCTCGGCTCCAAATCTGTCGACCACGCATCACCGCAAGTTCCTGCTTTTCTGCCGGTGCTGTTGAACGTGGTAGAGCCAACGCCGGCGCCCACGGTTGACCACTTTGCACTGGTGTATGGCCACGCCATCCCGCGCGCGCCACCACCACGGCTCTCCATCCTCCACTGTTGTTATCGCACGTAGCCTCCTGAGCAACGCAATTCGGGTGCTGTCTCGCTAGACCGGGACAGCTGTCGTTGCTCCTGGAGGCTTTATGCTTTTCCCTCGTCGCTTGATGCAGGCGCTGCTTTGCGCGCCTGTGCTCGGCATGGCCGTGCCGCTTGTGGTGCACGCCCAGTCGGCACCACCTCTTTCTATCGAAGAAGCCGTTGCGCTGGCCACCACGCGTGCCGGCAACGCCGAGACCTCTCACGGCGCCGTTGAAGCCGCCGTACAAATGGCGGTCGCGGCCGGCCAGTTGCCGGACCCCGTGCTCAAACTCGGGCTGAACAATGTCCCGGTCAACGGGAATGATAGGTTCTCGCTCAGCCGGGACTTCATGACCCAGCGCTCTGTCAGCGTTGTTCAGGAGTTCACTCGCTCAGACAAGCGCCGAGCGCGTACGGAGCGCTATGAAGCGGAAGCCGCCGCCGCAGAGGCGCAGAGAGCCGTCAGCCTGGCCAATGTTCAGCGCAGCGTTGCCACCGCATGGCTCGACCGCTGGTATGCCCAGCAAGCGGACGTGCTCCTCGGCCACCATGGCCACCCCCTGGAACTCGAACTTCAAGCCGCCATGGCCGCCTATCGAAGCGGGCGTGGCACGCGAGCGGATGTGCTTGCGGCGGAGATGGAAATTCAGAAACTGCAGGACCGCCTTGACGAGAACCGAGCCGCCGTCGACGCGACCCGCGCGAATCTCGAACGTTGGGTCGGCCAAGCCGCAAGTCGCCCACTCTCGGAGCGGCCGGGTCTCGTCGTTCCCTTGCGCCTGCAGCAGCTTGTGCAGACCGAACTGGATGCCTTGCCGGAAATGGCGGCTTCCCAACGGCAAATCGCCTTGGCGGAAGCCGACATTCGGGCAGCCACTGAGAACAGGAAGCCGGATGTGACCGTCGAGTTGATGTACAGCCAGCGCGGCTCCGCCTTTTCCAACATGGGTTCTCTCAACGTCAGCTTTCCGGTGCCTTGGGACCAGGGCAATCGGCAGGACCGCGAAGTCGCTGCCAAGCTCGCACAGGCACAGGAGGCACGAGCCAAGTCGGAAGTCATCGCACGCAATACCAGGGCAATGGTCGCGGCCAAGCTCGCCGAGCTGCAGCGCAATCTCGACCGGCTCAAACGCTACGACCAGAACATCTTGCCGTTGGCAAACGCCCAGGCAGACGCTGCACTGACGGCATACCGGGCCAACACCGGGCCCCTGGCCGCTGTTGCCGAAGCAAACCACCGAGCCATCGACACGGCGCTCGAGCGACTGACACTTGAAGCCAAAACGGCAAAGCTGTGGGCCGACCTGACCTTCCTCATCCCGCTGCCGACAGCACAGACCGAACCCGCCGTGAAGGAGCTCAAATGAAGAAACAGGCCATTTCCATCGCGGTGGGTGTCATCGTCGCCGCGAGCGCACTCTATGGCGCCTATCACCTTGGTGTCAGGCAGGGCGCGAAGTCCACCCAGCCCCCAGCTCCGGCCGTGGCGGAGGCAGGGCTCAAGGCCAGCGACACGGACCCGAAGACCGGAAAACGTGTTCTCTACTGGCACGACCCCATGGTGCCAGGCCAACGCTTCGACAAGCCCGGAAAGTCGCCGTTCATGGACATGCAGCTCGTGCCCGTCTACGCGGACGGCGACGGGAGCAGCAGCGGCGTGACCGTCGATAGCCGCGTCGCCCAGAATCTAGGCATCCGCACCGCTGAGGTGAAGGCTGGCCGGCTGAGCGCCGTGCTGGAAGTGCCCGGCAATGTCGCCATCGACGAACGTAGCGTCCAGGTTATCCAGGCCCGCACCAATGCCTTCGTGCAGCATGTCTCCGTCAAGGCAACGCTAGACCCGGTCAAGCGCGGCCAACCGCTGGTGACGTTGTACTCGCCGGACTGGGTGGCGGCGCAGGAGGAATACCTGGCGGTGTCACGCATGGCGATCAGCGGGCAAACCGACTTGCGTAGTGCGGCCAAGGCACGCATGCTCCAGGCCGGGATGACGCCTGGCCAAGTGAGCGCCGTCGAGTCCTCGGGGAAGCTGCAGCCCAATCTGGGAATAACCAGCCCGGTGGACGGCATTGTGACCGAGGTCGGAGTTCGTGACGGGATGACCGTAGCGCCCGGTATGACCCTGTACCGCCTGGCAGACCTGAGTCAGGTCTGGGTCATCGCGGAAGTGCCGGAAGGGCAAAGCCACAGCATCGCGCCCGGCGTGCCCGTCAAAGTATCGCCGACCGGTGCATCTGAGGCGCTCGCTGGCAAAGTCGACACCGTCCTACCCGACGTGAATCCGGCCACCCGAACCATCAAGGTCCGCATCGTGCTGCCCAATATGGGGCGGCAGTTGCTGCCTGGCATGTTCACGACGGTTCGATTCGATGCCGGTCAGGAGAAGGAGGCGCTGCTTGTTCCGTCCGAAGCTGTCATCCGCACGGGCCAACGGAACATCGTCATGGTCGACACCGGCAAGAATGGCTTTGTCGCGGCGGACATCAAGACAGGCCGGGAAGCCTCGGGCATGGTGGAGGTACTGGACGGACTCAAAGCCGGCCAGAAGGTCGTCACCTCGGGCCAGTTCCTCATCGACTCGGAAGCCAGCCTGCGCGGCACCGCCACTCGGATGGAAGCTGTCCCTGCAGCATCCGCGCCCGCAGCAGCGCCCCCCGAACATGAGGGAGTCGGACGCATTGAAGCCGTGTCGCCTAATGGCCTGACCATTTCACATGGACCGATTCCAACCATGCATTGGGGCGCCATGACGATGGACTTCAAGCCGCCTCCTTCCGGCATGCCGAAGGGTCTGAAGGAAGGTCAACAGATTCGCTTCAAGTTCCACATGGATAGCGAGGGAACACCGGTCCTGTCTTCCGTACAGCAGGCAGCCGCAAGCACGGCGGGAGCAAAGCCATGATGGCAAACCTCATCCGCTGGTCGATTCGGAACCGCTTCGTCGTCCTGCTGGCGACTGTCATCCTGACAGCGTGGGGCATTTGGGCGGCGCGCAGCACGCCGCTTGACGCCTTGCCGGACCTCTCCGACGTCCAGGTCATTATCCGCACCACGTACCCCGGCCAGGCTCCGCAAATCGTCGAGAATCAGGTGACTTATCCGCTCACGACCACCATGCTATCGGTGCCCGGAGCCAAGACCGTGCGGGGGTACTCGTTCTTCGGGGATTCCTTCGTCTATGTGCTGTTCGAGGACGGCACCGATTTGTACTGGGCGCGCTCGCGCGTGCTGGAGTACCTGAACCAGGTTCAGTCAAGACTGCCTGCTGCGGCCAAGCCCGCGCTCGGTCCGGATGCCACGGGGGTGGGCTGGGTCTACGAGTACGCGCTCGTCGACAAGACCGGCCAACACGACATCGCACAGCTGCGCGCGCTACAGGACTGGTTCCTGCGCTTCGAACTGAAGTCGCTACCCAACGTCTCTGAAGTAGCCTCCATTGGCGGGATGGTGAAGCAGTACCAGGTTGTGCTGATGCCCGAAAAACTGCGCGCCTACAACATTCCTCAGGCCAGAGTCCTGGAAGCGCTGAAGGGCGCAAACCAGGAAGCCGGCGGCTCGGTGCTGGAGTTCGGCGAAGCCGAGTATATGGTGCGTGCTTCCGGGTATCTGAAAACGCTGGACGACTTTCGGCAGATTCCGCTGAATGTCAGCAATGCGGGCATCCCGGTTCGTCTCGGCGATGTGGCTACGCTTCAGCTGGGCCCGGAAATGCGACGCGGCATCGCCGAGTTGAACGGTCAAGGGGAAGTCGCCGGTGGCGTCATCATCATGCGCTCCGGCAAGAATGCCCTGGAAACGATCGAGGCAGTCCGGGCGAAACTCGAGTCTCTCAAGAAGAGCCTGCCGCCGGGCGTGGAGATTGTCTCGACCTATGACCGCTCCAGCCTTATCAATCGTGCGGTGGAAAACCTGACGCACAAGCTGGTCGAAGAGTTCATCGTAGTGGCGGTGGTCTGCCTGGTGTTCCTATTTCACATGCGGTCCGCGCTGGTCGCCATCGTCTCCTTGCCGCTGGGTGTGCTGGCTGCCTTTCTGGTGATGCGCTATCAGGGCGTGAACGCCAACATCATGTCGTTGGGTGGCATCGCCATTGCCATTGGGGCCATGGTCGACGCGGCTGTCGTGATGATCGAGAACGCACACAAGCACATCGAGCATTGGCGCGAAAAGAATCCTGGGCGCCATCTTCGCGGCGACGAACAATGGCAGGTGATTGGCGAATCCGCAGCGGAGGTGGGACCAGCGCTCTTCTTCTCGCTGCTCATCATCACCCTGTCCTTCATTCCCGTGTTCACGCTGGAAGCCCAGGAGGGTCGCCTGTTTTCTCCGCTCGCCTTCACCAAGACATACTCAATGGCAGCAGCCGCAGGCTTGGCTGTGACGCTGATTCCTGTCCTGATGGGCTACCTCATACGCGGCAAGATTCCGTCCGAGCAATCCAATCCCGTCAATCGCTTCCTTATCCGACTCTATCAGCCGGTACTCGCCCGGGTACTGCGCTACCCGAAGAGCACCATCGTGGTCGCTGCGCTGATGCTCGCCGGAACCGCGTGGCCCATCATGCGGGTTGGCGGTGAGTTCATGCCTCCGCTCGACGAAGGCGACCTGCTCTATATGCCTTCGGCGCTGCCAGGACTGTCTGCCGGCAAGGCGGCGCAACTGCTCCAGCAGACCGACCGGCTCATCAAGACGGTGCCAGAGGTCGCAACCGTGTTTGGCAAGGCTGGCCGTGCCGACTCTGCCACTGACCCGGCGCCGATGGAGATGTTCGAGACCACTATCCAGTTCAAGCCGCGCGACCAGTGGCGAGCCGGCATGACGCCGGACAAGCTGGTAGAAGAGTTGGACAAGACGGTCAAGGTGCCGGGGTTATCCAACGTGTGGGTGCCGCCGATTCGCAACCGTATCGACATGTTGGCCACAGGCATCAAGAGCCCGGTGGGCATCAAGGTGGCCGGCACCAACCTGAAGGAAATCGACAAGCTGGCCGGCCAGATAGAACAAGCCGTCAAGCCGGTGCCGGGCGTTACCTCTGCCCTGGCCGAACGTCTCGCCGGTGGACGCTACGTCGACGTCGACATCGACCGCGTGGCAGCCAGCCGCTATGGCCTCAATGTTGACGACGTCCAAAGCATCGTGGCGTCGGCCATCGGCGGCGAGAACGTTGGCGAAGTGGTGGATGGCTTGGCCCGTTACCCCATCAACGTCCGCTATCCACGGGACTACCGCGACTCGGTCGAGCAATTGCGCATGCTTCCCGTGGTGACGCAAAGTGGTCAGCAGATTCTGCTGGCAGATGTCGCCCGCATCCAGGTGACGCAGGGGCCGCCGATGTTGCGCAGCGAGAATGCGCGGCTGTCCGGCTGGGTCTATGTGGATATCCGGGGACGCGACCTGCGCTCGGCCGTGCAGGAAATGCAGGGTGTCGTTGCCAAGGCGGTGCCGCTGCCTGCCGGCTATTCCATCAGTTGGTCCGGACAGTTCGAGTATCTTGAACGCGCCACCCAGAAGCTGAAGGTGGTGGTGCCATTCACGCTGCTCATCATCTTCCTGCTGCTTTACCTTACCTTCAGTCGATTCGACGAAGCCCTGCTCATCATGGCGACCCTGCCGTTCGCGCTGGTGGGCGGGTTCTGGCTACTCTATCTCCTTGGCCACAACTTATCGGTGGCAAGCGTGGTGGGCTTCATCGCCTTGGCCGGCGTCGCCGCGGAGTTCGGCGTCATCATGCTGCTCTACCTCAAGCAATCCTGGTTCAGGAAAATTGAGAGCGGGCATGCCGACCACGCGGCCCTGCTTGAGGCGATTCAGGAAGGTGCCGTCCTGCGCGTTCGCCCCAAGGCCATGACTGTGGCAGTCATCCTGGCCGGCCTGTTACCCATCATGTGGGCGGGCGGGACCGGCTCGGAAGTCATGCAGCGCATCGCAGCGCCGATGGTGGGGGGCATGGTCACAGCCCCCCTGCTCTCGCTCTTTGTTGTTCCGGCCGCCTATTTCCTGATGCGCAGGCGCCGGATGAGTTCACCCGCCGCATCCACCCACCCCACCCTTGGAAAGGAATCGCTATGAAATACGCCAACGCCCTCTCGATCGTTCTTGCCCTTGCAGCCGCGCCGGCAGCCTTCGCTGCCGGGTCGATGGATGGCATGGACATGAAGCCGGCCACCCAATCTCGGCAAGCACCGCATCCTGTCGCTGCCGAAATCAAAAAGATTGACCGGCACGCTGGCAAGGTGACGCTCAAGCATGGCCCCATCGAAAACCTTGGGATGGATGCAATGACAATGGCCTTCCCGGTGAAAGACCGCGCTGTCTTAAAGAATTTCAAGGTGGGCGACACCGTGTCAGTTACGTTCGACAGCGTGGATGGCAAGGCGACCGTGGTCGAAATGCGTCGCCCCTAATGCCTGTTCCGAGCACTGCTAAAGCGGGCGGTGCTCAGAATTCTTGAAAGGCCTACGACAATCACGGGGCCTGAAAGGAGGTGAATGCCAAGTTGTGCTCATCCGGCACGCCGCCGGTGTGCCGGTCAGGTGTGCCCACTGTGCATCCCAGACGTCAATCAAGCCGGCACTTTCCGGACGCTGCCGCCCAGCGTCACTCTGACCCACACAACGTGTCGATCAGGGGACACGAGACCTCCGCATGATTAGCGCGGCACTGTCCGACAAGGCTTCTCAGCTCGGTTCGCAGCACCCGCAAATCCCGCAACCGCTCCTCCACGACCTGGAGTTTGTGCTCTGCCAGCGTGCGGGCGGTACCGCATGCGCTACCGTCATTGAGCTGCAGCAGGGCGCGAACTTCATCCAGGGTGAAGCCCAGCGCCTGGGCCCGGCGAATGAAATGAAGCCGCTGCAAGCTCTGCCGCGAATATTGACGAATAGCGCCATACGCGCGTTCCGGTACCGGCAGCAAGCCGCACCTGTGGTAGTAGCGCACCGTCTCCACGCCAACATTGGCCGCCTTGGCCAACTGCCCGATTGTTAGTGTCGACTCCATCACTTGACTCCGTACTTAGGTACGTAGCTAGACTACGTGCAAGCAGGTCGAAAAGGAAGTGTGATGGCAGGTCGATGGACAACACCCGGTGCTCTGCTGGCCGGCGCAGGAGCCGCAATTGGCGCGTCAGCTTGTTGCGCTGGGCCACTACTGCTGGTCATGTTGGGGTTAGGTGGCGCGTGGGGTACTCGACTGAGCGCGCTGGAGCCATTTCAACCATTCTTCATGGCCGGAGCGCTCGCGTTCTTCGGGTTCGCCTTCTATCGCCTCTACAGCAAGCCTGAAGCCTGCAACGCAGGGGAGGCCTGCGCGGCTCCGGCCGTGCGGAGACGCCAACGGGTCATGTTCTGGACCGTCGCGCCCGGCGCCGTGGCGCTGATGGCGTTCCCACTGTATGCACCGCTGTTTTATTGAGGCATTCCCATGTATAGGAATCCAGTCCTGTTGTTCGTCGCGGCCATCGCTTCTGCCGCGGCCTTTGCTGCCGGCACGCGCTATCCATCGACCATCAGGCAGGAGAAATGATGAGCGCCGTCGAATTGCAGTCAACCATCACCTGCCCCAGGTGTGCGCACGCGAAAGCAGAGACGATGCCCACAGACGCCTGTCAGTGGTTCTACGAGTGTGAACATTGCAACGCAGTACTCAGACCCACGGCCGGGGACTGCTGCGTTTTCTGCTCGTATGGCACCAACAGGTGCCCACCGATGCAACAACTGTCGGGGTCGTGCTGCGCCTGCGAATGAACTGTGGCCAGACTTCGCCAAGACATCGAAGCCGCGTTGCGGGATGCGTGCCATGGCGCGGATTCCGGCAAAAGCGCAAGCTCGTCTTCAATCGTTTGCGAGGGGTTGCGTGTACACAAACCGCAAGCCTGTCTTTCCGTCCGACGTAACGGCATGCAAACTGACTTGGCCACCAAGCCGCGCCGCTGCGCTCCGAACAATCGCCAGCCCAAGCCCGCTCCCCGGTTGCCCCGACCCGACAACCCGATAGAACGCGTCAAACACGCGGGGAAGCTCCCCTTCGGGAATGCCCGGCCCGGAGTCTTCCACTTCAAACATGGCAGCATCGCTCTTCCGATACAGTCGTACATCAACCTTTCCACCAGGTGGTGTGTACAGGACCGCATTGTCGATGGCATTGCGAACCAGCGCGCGAAAGTCCTCTTGACTCCCGCGGATCGTCAGCGCCTCGCCAACCTCTAAGCCAAGGTCGATATCCTTGGAATCCGCGAACGGGAATATCTCCCCAATCACATCGATGAGCACAACCTTGGCGTCGATGTCGTGACCAACCGTCGGCGGGCCTGCCTCGTGCTCGGCCAGCATCAACAACTGTTCGACCAGGGAGCGCATGCGTGAGATGCTCGCACCCAATGGAGCAAGGCGAGCCAAGACTGCCTCGGGAACGGCCTCCACCGTCATGACGTTCTCCAGTTGCAGGGTCATCGCAGTAACCGGCGAGCGCAGTTCGTGCGCCGCGTCGGCTACGAACTGGCGTTGCTGCGAAATGGCCGACTGCAGCCGCCCAAGCAGCCTGTTCGTCGAACTCACAAACGGCAGGATTTCCGACGGCGCGCCCTGCGTGACGAGCGGTGCCAGATCTGTGTCGCCCTTCCTATCGACCTCTGCAGAGAGCTGCTGTACTTTCCGCAGCAGAATTCGGATAAGAAATCCGGCCAGCAGTGTCAGGATGGGAATCACGGACAACAGCGGAATCAGGGTCCGCAGCGCGCTGTCACGTGCAATCTCGTCTCGCGCCGACGTTCGCTGCGCGACAGCCAGGCCATATTCCGCGCTCAGCGGCCTGATGTAGATGCGCCACGATTCGCCGTGCGAATCAATGGTGTGCAGACCATCGGATAGCTCGCCCGGCAGGGTCAGCGACGGGTCTGGCGTGACCACCCGAGTGGCTAGCTTGGATACCTTCAGCACCCAGATTCGCATCTCCGGCTCCTCGGCCTGAACGAACCCGCCCTGCGAGGAGAGAAACCCGGCATCGCCAGGCGAGACCAGCCAGGCAATTTCCCGCAACTCGTCGTCCTGCAGGTCGCGCGCCTCCTCAAAGGCGAACCAGAACGACGCCGCTGCTGCCACAAGCCCAATGACCAGAATCGTGCCGCATATCGAGATGGACAACATCCATAGGAGTGACCGGTTCACTCCGCCTTTGGCACCATCCATCCCACCCCCCTGATATTCTTGATGACACTCGCGTCAAGTTTCTTCCTGACCCCGTGAAGGAGGAACTCAACGGCATTGCTTTCGACCTCTTCGTTCCAACCGTAGATGCGCTCTTCGAGCGCATTGCGGGAGAGGATGACACCAGGCCGGAGCATGAATTCGCGCAAGAGCGCAAATTCGCGAGCCGACAGCTGACGCTGGATGCCCTGGTACCAGACCTCGTGACTGGCCTGGTCCAGCGAGAGCGCGCCATTTCGAAGGATTGAGGAAACCTCTTGGCCTTGCCGCCGCGTGAGGGCGCGGAGTCGGGCCAGCAACTCCCCGACATGAAACGGTTTCACCAGATAGTCATCCGCGCCGAGGTCCAGGCCTGCAATGCGGTCTTCTACCGCGCTGCGCGCCGTGATAACGAGGACCGGCACGGCATTTCCTTGCCTTCGTGCCTCGCGTAGTACCTCGAGGCCATCTTTTCCGGGAAGCCCCAGGTCCAGCAGAACCGCCTCGTAGCGCTGCGCGAATAGCGCCGTAGCGGCTTGACGGCCATCCGTCGTCCAGTCCACCGCATAGCCCGCGTCCCTGAGAGTCTGGCATATGGCCTCCCCGATAAGGGGATCGTCTTCCACCAGTAGCGTTCGCATCCTCTCCCCATTTCGGTTGCTTGTCCATGCCAGCCCCGCGCGCAGCGTGTCTGTGAAGACTTAGCGGAGACTTAGTGGAGACTTGGCGGCGATTGCCGCATAAGTCACTTCGGCTTGAATCTGCTAAGTCCCCGCTAATTTTCGCTGCATATCCTCGCCCCCGCTTGTTGCCCATCGCTCCCTCAGGCCAATGGGCACTCACCAACTGGTGGTCCGGATCGGACTACGGAATCGACCAGAGGAGCCGAGGAATGAATGTCGCCAACGCCACGCTGACGGCGCGACCGGGCTCGATGCCACGGATTCTAGCCTCGTCTCGGGCATGGTTCCTCACTGTCTGCTGCGCGACCCTGTCAGCTTGCGCGTTCGACCACTATGACGCGCGCCCAATCTCCGCCGGCACCATTGCCAACACATACAACGAGCGTTCGCTTGCATCGGCTGACTTGCGCGACTTCATTGAGCGGCATGCCATGCCCTCAAGCACCAACTGGCCACCACCCCGCTGGAACCTGGATACCCTGACCCTTGCTGCGCTGTACTACAACCCGGACCTGGACCTCGCACGTGCCAGGCTGGCGAGCACGGAAGCCAGCATCAAGACCGCCGCGCAGCGGCCGAATCCGGCCCTGCAGTTGCCGTTTCAACGCACGCTGAATCCCAAGGGCGGAGACTCGCCATGGACTCTCGGTATTGCGCTGGACATCCCGATTCAGACTGCCGGCAAGCGCGGCTACCGCATCGACCAGGCTACCCATTTCGCCAGCGCGGCGCGCCTGGATGTCGCAAATGCGGCCTGGAGCGTGCGAAGCCAGCTACGGACCCAGCTATTGAATCTCTGGTTGGCGAATGCGCGGACGGAGCTCCTCAAGCAGCAGTTGGAACTGGACCAACGCATGAATACGATGCTGGAGAAACGCGTCCTCCTGGGCGAGGCTTCGGCATGGGAGCAGAATCAGCAGCGCCTGGCTCTCATCCAGGCTCAGGCCGACTTGCTGGATGCGCAGCGGCAGACGTCAGCCGCCAGGGTCCTGATTGCCAATGTGCTTGGGCTACGGTCGGGCGCCCTCGATGGCCTGGATATCGACCTTACGGATTTCGGACGGCCTTATGCCTCGGTTCCGGCCCCGGAAATCCGGCTACAGGCATTGCTGAACCGGGCCGATGTGCTGTCTGGCCTGGCGCAGTACGAAGCCAGTCAAGCCGCGTTGCAGCTGGAGGTCGCCAAGCAATATCCGGACATTCATCTTGGCCCGGGCTATACCTTTGACCAGGGATTGCACAAGCTTGGCTTCGACTTTACCAATCTCGTGCTGCCCATCTTCAATCGCAACGAGGGGCCAATCGCAGAGGCGCGGGCCCGGCGACTGGAAGCGGAAGCCCAGGTCAAGCGGCTCGAAGCCCAGGCACTGGGTGAAACCGACGGCGCCATCACCGCGTATCAAGCCACGCAAAGCATCCTGAAGCGGAATGAGGAGCAGGTCAGCATGCAAGGCCGCCAGCTCCTGGCAGCACGACGTTCCTTCGAAGCGGGACAAACCGACCGGATGGCGTTGACGCTTGCCGAACGGACCGAGCTTGCCGCGCGGCTTGCATGGCAAGACGCCGAATTCCGGATGCAGCAGGCCATCGGCCGGCTGGAAGATGCCATCCAGCGTCCACTCTCCGGCCGCGATGCGGGCGCCAATCCGAACAACTGGGTCAAGTGACCATGACAAGAAAAACGATACTCAAGGGCATTCTGCTCTTGTCGCCTGCGATTCTGGCCGCGCTTGTGCTGGGCGGGTTCTTGCTGAGCAAGGGTGAGCAGGACAAGGAAGCCGAGCGCGAGGCGCCGGTCCCGAGCGCGGTCCGCATCGCGGTGGCGGAGGGATTCACTACGCTGACGGTCGACGCCGCCATGCAAACACGCAGCGGCTTCCAGGTGGATGCACTGGCGCCCGCCAGCGCGACGACCGGACCCGCCGCCTATGGCATCGTTCTCGACTTGCAACCCCTCGTGGAAATGGCGAGCCGCCATGCCTCCGGTGTCGCGGACCTGAACGCCGCCCAAGCTTCGCTCGACGCGTCGCGCGCAGACTATGAGCGGCTCCAGGCCCTCAACGCAGACGCAAGCAATGTGTCGCTCAAGACAGTGCAAGCAGCGCGCGCAGTGCTTGCTTCGGCGACGGCAAAAGTCAATGCGGCACGCGTGGGGGTCGCCGCCATTGCCAGCGCAGCCAGGCAACAGTTCGGACCGACTCTGTCGGCCTGGGCGTCGACACCGGAATCCCCGGAGCTTGTCCCCTTCGTGGCACGCCGCGAAGTGTTACTGCGGGTCGTCCTGCCGCCCGGGCCATCCGCAACAGCCCCCGCCGTCCTGAAAGTGACGACGGATGGTATCCCCGCGTTCGACGCGCGCTTGATTTCGCCGTCGCCCCAGGTCGACCCCGGCATCCAGGGGCAAGCCTACTTCTATCGCGCCGCTGTGCCCCTGGCTACGGGCATGCGCATATCCGCCCACCTCGCTGTACCGTCGGGACAAGATAGCGGCCTGCTGGTGCCCGCCGGCGCCATCGTCTGGTATGGCGGTCAACCCTGGGCCTACGTCCAGTCCGACAACACGCACTTCCAGCGCCGGCCAGTCGACCCGCGCTCGCCTCAAGATGGGGACTTTGTCGTCACCGAAGGATTCAAGCCCGCCGACCGGGTCGTGGTGCGGGGCGCGCAGCTATTGCTTTCCGAAGAATCCCGAGCGCAACTGGCCAGCCAGCAAGGCAACGACGCGCGCTGACCCAATATGCTGACTTCCATTGTCGACTTCTCCGTCCGCCTTCGCGGCGTCATCCTTGCGCTCGCCTGCCTGCTCCTCGGCTATGGCACCTATGCCTTGTTCCAGAGCAAGCTCGACGTCTTTCCGGAATTCACGCCACCGCTCGTTACCGTCCAGACGGAAGCCCCCGGGCTCTCCGCAGAGCAGGTCGAACTGCTGGTCACACAGCGCGTTGAAAATGCCTTGGGCGGCTCGATCGGGCTTGAATCCATGCGGTCCCAATCGATACAGGGCGTATCGGTCGTTACCCTGACGTTCAATGGCCAGACCGATATCCGCCGCGCCCGGCAGTTGGTGGCGGAACATCTGGCAACCCTCACGGGCGAGCTGCCGGCGGGAGTACGCGCGCCGAAGATGACCCCACTGAGCTCGGCGACCAGCATTGTGCTTGGGATAGGGATGACGTCGGACACGCGTTCGCCCATGGCGCTGCGCACTTTCGCCGAATGGACGCTGAAGCCCCGGCTGCTGAGTCGTGCCGGGGTCTCGGACGTGAGTATCTACGGTGGCGAAATCAAGCAATACCAGGTCCAGGTCGACCCGCAAAAACTGGTTCGCCTTGGCCTCTCGCTGCACGACGTGGTCAGCGCGACGCAACGCGCAACCGGCATCCGTGGTGCGGGCGTGCTCGAAACCCCGAACCAGCGCATTGTCCTCAACACCGTCGGCCAGACCACGACCGCCGAGCAGTTGGGCCAGGTTGTCCTGCTGCAGAAGAACGGCGCCGTGGTCCGGCTCGCGGATGTCGGCAAGGTCGTACTTGGCCAGGAATTGCCGGTCAGCGGCGCCAACATCCAGGGCAAGCCGGGCGTCGTGCTGATGGTCAGCAACCAGTACGGCGCGGATACCGTGTCGGTGACCAGGAACGTCGAGGCAGCGCTGGCAGCCTTGCAGCCAATGCTGGCGGCCAATGGTATCCAACTGCACGCTGACATCTTCAGGCCCGCCAATTTCATCGTCGCCTCGACCGACCACCTGCGCACGGCGCTCGTCGTAGGGGCGGCGCTGGTGGTCATCGTCCTGTTCCTTTTTCTCTTCAACGTACGCACCGCCTTCATCTCAGCCACCGCCATCCCGCTCTCGCTGCTGGCCGCCGTCGTGGTACTGCATCACTTCGGCGTGGCGCTGAACACGATGACGCTGGGAGGACTGGCCATCGCGCTTGGCGAGGTGGTGGACGATGCCATCATCGACGTGGAGAACATTTACCGTCGCCTGCGCGAAAACCGCCACTTGGCGACGCCGCTGCCCGCCATCACGGTTGTCGTCACCGCATCCACCGAGGTGCGCAGCGCGGTGATATATGCAACATTTACCGTCGCCACCGTCTTCCTGCCGGTGCTGAGCTTGTCCGGCGTTGCCGGCAGACTGTTCGCCCCACTGGGGATGGCCTATATCCTGGCCATCATGTCGTCGCTGGTGGTCGCACTCACGCTGACCCCGGCGCTATGTTATGCATTGCTGGCCAACCGTACCAGCGACGCGGAGGAGCCCCGCGTCTACCAGTGGCTCAAGGCCCGCTACGCAGCCATCCTCACCCAGGTCGAGCAGCACTGGATTGCCGTCGTCGTGGCATTTGCCGGCCTGGTGCTGGCGACGCTGGCAACACTACCCTTCTTCAGCACGGAGTTTCTGCCGGAGCTGCGCGAAGGGCATTTCATCGCCCACATGCAGGCGGCGCCGGGCACGTCGTTGCAAGAATCGCTGCGTATCGGGGAACGCGTCAGCCATGCGCTGCTGGCGGTGCCGAACATACGGAGCGTGGCGCAGCGGGTTGGACGAACCGCGCGCGGCATCGATGTCTTCGGCCCGCAATACAGCGAGTTCGAGATCGACCTGAAGCCTGGCTTGGATGCGGAGGCACAGGAACAGACGCTGGCCGACCTGCGGAAAGAGATGGCGGGCTTTCCCGGCTTGACCTTTGCCACCGAGACCTTTCTGACCGAACGGGTCCAGGAAACCATTTCCGGCTACACGGCGCCGGTCATCGTCAACGTGTTCGGCAATGACCTCGATATCCTGGACGGCCTGGCGCGGCAGGTGTCGCGCACGCTCAGCACCATTCCGGGGGCGGCCGGGGTGACGGTGCAGTCGCCTCCCGAGATCCCGCAGCTGACCATCCGTCTGCGGCAGGACCAGCTGACGCGCTGGGGCTTTGCACCGCTGGACGTGATGGAAGCCATCCAGACCGCTTACCAGAGCGCCGAGGTCGCCCAGGTCTATGAGGCAAACGCCGTCGTCAATGTGGCGGTGGTGCTCGCCAGCGAATCTCGCCGCACGCCGGCTCAGGTGGGCGAGTTGCCGCTGCGCAATGCCGATGGCGTCATGGTGCCGCTAAGCCGCCTTGCGGACATCGCGCAAACGACAGGCCGCTACCTCATTCTGCACGATGGCGGCCAACGGCTGCAGACCGTGACCGCGCATCTCAACGGTCCTTCGCTCGGTCGGTTTGTCGGAGAGGCCCAGCGCCGCATTGCCGCTGACGTGAAGTTTCCGAAGGGCTATTACTTCGCCCTATCGGGCGAGGCGCAGGCCCAGGCGCACGCACAGCGGGACTTGCTGGTCTATTTCGCCATGGCGGCCGCCGGCATCGGCCTGCTCGTCTATCTGGCACTGCGCAGTTGGCGCGGCCTGGTCCTGGTCATGGCAAACCTGCCGTTCGCGCTGGTGGGCGGCGCGCTTACGGTCTTTGCCACGGGCGGACTGCTGTCGCTGGGGTCGATGGTCGGCTTTGTGACCCTGTTCGGCATCACGTTGCGCAACGCCATCATGCTCATCTCCCACTACGAGCACCTGGTCCAGGTCGAGGGCCACGCCTGGAACCTGGAGACGGCGACTCTGGGCGCAACCGAGAGGCTGGCGCCCATTCTGATGACAGCGCTCGTTACCGGGCTGGGCCTGTTGCCGCTGGCGCTCCAATCCGGCGAACCGGGCAACGAGGTGGAGGGGCCGATGGCGATTGTCATCCTGGGCGGCCTCTTCACCTCGACCGTGCTGAACCTGCTGATATTGCCGACCCTGGCGCTACGCTTCGGCAAATTTGACTGGGGAGCAAGCCAGAATGCAGACCGTTGATTCCAGCTTGCCCCACTCACGTCTGCGCACGGTGTCGGTAGTTATGCTCCATAGCGCAAATGAGAGGATGACGCCGAAGAGCGGTGCCACCGGGAAGTCGCCGGTTCTGGCCGTACCCAGATGGCGTAGCGCCACCACGAACACGCATTGAAGTCCGAGGCCATCATCCGCCGGCAAACGCCTATACTGCATTCGTTGCTTCAATTCAGGATGAACTATGGAATACGCTCCCAGCATCAGCCAGCTGGCTGGCCTGCTTGCCGACCCCGGACGAGCCGCCATGCTGTGGGCGCTGATGGACGGCAGCGCGCGGCCGGCAGGCGAGCTCGCTGCCATCGCGGGCCTGTCGGCATCGTCCACCAGCGGACACCTGGCGCGCCTTAGCGAGGGCGGCCTGCTCGCCGTGCAGACGCGCGGGCGCAATCGCTACTACCGGCTTGCCACGCCCGAGATCGGCGTAGCCATCGAGGCGCTCGCCAGCGCGTCGCTGGCGAGCCAGCCGCCGCGTGCGCGGGTCGTGCCTGCCTCCCGTACCGCCCCCGCGGGGCTGCGCCAGGCCCGCACCTGCTACGACCATCTCGCGGGGGAACTGGCAGTTGGCCTGTTCGAGCGGATGTCGCAGGCCAGTTGGATCGTGGTGCAAGGCACCACCGTGGACCTCACCGCGAGCGGCGCGCAGGGCATGGCGCAACTTGGCGTGGACCTCGAGGTGGCGCGCCGCAAGCGGCGGCAGTTTGCCTGCACCTGCCCCGACTGGAGCGAGCGCAAGCCGCATCTGGGCGGCGCGCTCGGCGCGGCGCTGCTCGAGAGCCTGATGGCACGCAACTGGATAGAACCCACGCCCACCTCGCGCGCGCTGCGGGTGACGCCGCGCGGGCAACGCGAGATCCCGCGCATTGCCGGCTGAGCCAACGACGTGCGGATTAGGTATCATTTCCCGATTTCAATGCGCCGCACAGGCGCCGCACCGGTGGAGGGCAGATGCGATGAGCGAAGGACTGAATAACGAAGCGCACCAGGCGCTCTGGCGCCTGATCGAACTGATCAACTTCGACGACTCGGCCATGGCCGAAAAACAGCAGACGCTGTTCGACGAAGCGCTGGCCGATTCGGATGACGCGGATGTGGTCGAAGGCCAGGAACTGCTGTGGATCCTCAAGGACGTGATCGACTGGGAATCCGGCTTCTATGTCGACTGGAAGGATGCCGAGTCCTTTATCAGCTGCATGGACGAGCTTTGCGCCCGGCTCGACATCGAACTCGACTGGGGCGTGGAAGATACCGAGGACGAGGACTTCCTGGAAAGCGCCAGCGTGCCCGAACTGATGGAGCTTGCCCACGAGCAATTGCGCCTCGCCGGTGTCACCTTGTGGAACTGGAACACCGAAGGCGACGCCTACGCCGGCTGGATCGCGCGCGGCGAGGACGACGAGGAAATAACCACCCTCGCCGAGACGCTGGGACTGGAAATCAGGACCTGCGACCAGCCATACTGAGACTGCCGGCGGGGGCGGCCGGGGCGCCGCGGCAGCCCCGGGTGCCGGCGCCGGGCCCTCAACCCCGCGCCGCCGCGAGCCTGGGATCCGCGCTGCCCAGCGTCTCCTCCAGCACATCGAGAAACGCCCGCACACTGGCGGGCATCAGCTTGCGCGCGGGCATCAGCACATACACCTTGAGCGGCGACGACGTATAGCCGGGCAACACCCGCACCAGCCGCCCCTGGTCCAGTTCATCCTGCACGTAGCGCGGCGACAGGCGCGCCACGCCAAGCCCGTCCAGCGCCGCCTTCAGCCGGATCTCGGCATTCTGCGTACGCATGCGCGGCTCCACCGCCAGGCTTGCCACCTCCGTGCCATCGCGCAGGAATTCCCAGCGCCGGTCCTCGGCATTGCCCAGCATGGGCCAGTTCGCCAGGTCCTGTGGCGTGCGAGGCAGCCCGCGCGCGCGGATCAAGGCCGGCGAGGCAAAGAAGCCGCGATCGATCAGCACCACCCGCTTGCTGGCGAAGGAGCTGTCGTGCAGCCCGGTATTGGTCATCACGAAGACGAGGTCGTAACCGCGTTCGACCAGGTCGGGCTGGTCCCACGTCACGTCGACCTCCACCCGCAGCGCGGGATGCAGGCGCAGCAGCCGGGTCAGGCTGGGCGAAAGGTGCAGGGAGCCGACCTCGTAGGGCGTGGCAATGCGCAAGGTGCCGGCGACCTCCGTGCTGACCGACACCGCCTCGGCGCTGATCTCGCGCAACTCCGTGAACAGCGGCGCCACCCGATCGTACAACTGCTGCCCCCGCTCGGTCACCCGCACCCGGCGCGTGGTGCGCTCGAACAGGCGCACGCCCAGCTGCATCTCCAGCCGGGATACGGCAGCGCTTGCCGAGGACTTCGGCACGTCGGCCAGTTCGGCGCCCTTGGTAAAGCCCGCGCCCTCCACCACCCGGCAGAAAATCTCCCAGTCCTTCCATTCGATCGTCTTCATGCGCCCGTCCTTTCCGCCAACCGCATGCGTCCTTGAGCGGTACGCGCCGGCGGAGAACATTGTCCCATGCGGTGAACAATAGCGCGCGTTGCGGATGCCGCCGGCCTTATTGAAATCTTCCCTTGTAAATTTACGTCGTAAATATACACTGTAAAACATACATGGACGGCCATACCCCGCCGCATCCGCAAACCCGCACGACAACCCTCGCAGCCAATGGCAAGACATCTGACCCAGGAAGAAATCGACGCCTTCAAGACCCGCCTGTGCGCGGTGGCGGAACGCCGTTTCGCCGAAGGCGGCGTGGCCAGCGTAAGCATGCGCCAGCTCGCCGAGGAACTGGGCTGCAGTCCGATGACGCCCTATCGCTACTTCCAGGACAAGGAAGACATCCTGGCCGCGGTACGCGCGGCGGCGTTCGACCGCTTCGCCGCGGCGCTGGAAGCCGCCGCCGCCACCGCGGGCGATCCCCGCCAGCGCGCGCGCGCGGTGGGCGAGGCTTACCTCGCCTTTGCCTGCGCCCAGCCCAATGCCTACCGGCTGATGTTCGACATGACGCAGCCGGACGACCGCTATCCCGAACTGGAGCGCGCCGGCGCGCGCGCGCGCCGCACCATGAGCGCGCACCTGGAAGACATGGCGGCGCGCGGCCTGATCCACGGCGACCCGCAGGTGATGAGCTATGTGATCTGGGCCTCGATCCACGGCCTGGTCATGCTGCACCTGGCCGGCAAGCTGCACGGCTCGCCCGGCATGCGCGCCATCCACGCCGAGATGGTGCGCCTGCTGTCTGCGGGCATGCGCGCACCCCAGCCCGAAACGGGCACAGAAGCAAGTACCGAAGCAAGTACCGGAACCGAAGCCAGCAACGAAGCCATTCCCCAAGCCACGCACGACCCCGCCAAGCGACAGACCAAGAGGAGCACCCGATGAGCCGGCCCGAACCGTCGTCCCCCTATCTCAGCGGCAATTTCGCCCCCATCCTGATGGAGTGCGACGCGCACGACCTGCCCGTGCTGGGCGAATTGCCGCGCGCGCTGCGCGGCACGCTCTACCGCAACGGGCCCAATCCGCAGTACGCGCCGCGCGATGCGCACTATCACTGGTTCATCGGCGACGGCATGGTGCACGCCTTCCATATCGAGGATGGCCGCGTGCGCTATCGCAACCGCTGGGTGCGCACCAACAAGTTCCAGCGCGAGCAGGCCGCGGGCCACGCCCTGTTCGGCAGCTGGGGCAACCCGGCCACCACCGACCCCTCGGTACTCGGCCAGAACGATGGCGTGGCCAATACCAATATCCTCTGGCATGGCGGACGCCTGCTGGCACTGGAAGAAGCCGACCTGCCGATCGAACTGGATAGCGAGAGCCTGGCCACGCGCGGCGACGTCGACTACGGCGGCAAGCTCGACGGCGCCATGACGGCGCACCCGAAGATCGACCCCGTCACCGGCGAAATGGTGTTCTTCGCCTATTCGGCCGATGGCCCCTTTACCCCCGGCATGCGCTATGGCGTGGTGGACCGGGACGGCCGGATGCAGCGCCTGGAGCGCTTCGAAGCCCCCTTCCCCAGCATGGTCCACGATTTCATGGTGACGCAGAACCATGTCCTGTTTCCCATCCTGCCGCTCACCGGCAGCATGGAACGCGCCATGCGCGGCGAGCCGGCCTACGCCTGGGAGCCGAGGCTGGGCTCGCACATCGGCATCATGCCGCGCAGCGGCGGCGCCGCACAGATACGCTGGTTCCGCGGCGAGGCCTGTTATGTGTTCCATGTCATGAACGCATGGGAGTCCGGCAGCCGGATCATCGCCGACGTGATGCAATACGACACCGCGCCGCTGTTCAATCCGGATGCCAACGGCGCCCGCGCGCGGCTGTGCCGCTGGACTTTCGACATGGCCGGCAAGTCGGACGGCTTCACCCGCGAATACCTCGACGACATGCCGGGCGAGTTCCCCCGCTTCGACGAGCGCTTCTCGACGCTGCCCTACCGCCACGGCTACTTTGCCTTTCGCCAGCACGAAAGCAGCGGGCGCGGCAGCTATGACGGCCTGGCCCATATCGACCTGCACAGCGGCAAGCGCGTGACCCATGTGCTGCCCGAGGGCGATGCGGTCTCGGAGCCGGTGTTCGTTCCGCGCGCCGCCGACAGCGCCGAGGGCGACGGCTGGCTGCTGGCCACCGTCTACCGCGGCGCCGAGGCACGCAGCGACCTCGCGGTCTACGAGGCCGGCGCCCTGGCGGACGGGCCCGTCGCCACGGTGCCGCTATCGCACCGCGTGCCGTTCGGCTTCCACGGCAACTGGCTCGGCGCGGACTGAAGCCGCCCCGGATCATCCACGCCAGGCGGCACGGCACCACGACACGCATCGCGCCGCATCACGACACCAAGGAGACCAGCATGGGAATGCTGACCGGATTCGCGCCCTTCATCGCTTTCTTCGTCGCCATGCGGATGGCGTCGCCCCTGGCAGGGCTCGGCGCGGCCTGCGCCGTATCGCTCTTCATGTGCCTGCGCATGAGGCGGCGGGGAGAATCGCTCAAGGTGCTGGAAGTGGGGAGCCTGGCGCTGTTCGCCGTGCTGCTGCTCTATACCGTGGTGGCTGCGCCGCAGTGGACGGTGGCCACGGTGCGGCTCGCGGTGGACGGCGGCCTGCTGGCCATCGTGGTGATCTCGCTGGCGATCGGCCGTCCGTTCACGCTGCAATATGCCCGCGAGCGCGTACCGCGCGAGTACTGGAACGCGCCGCGTTTCCTGGCGGTGAACCGCCATATCACGCTGGCCTGGGCCGCCGCGCTGGCGGTGATGGTGGCCGCCGATGCGGCGGCGGAATATGTCAGCGCCATCCCGCTGTGGGTCGACATCGCGGCCACGGCCGCCGCCTTCGCGGGCGCCGTGATCTTCACGGTGCGCTACCCGGCGGCGGTGCGGCGCGCGGCCGCGTCAGGCGCACCGCGACAGCCGCAAGCATAGGCGCGAGCGGACCAGCCAGTGCGCGCGTCAGCGGCGGGGAAATCCGGCGAAACGGCGGCCCGGGCCGCCGCCCGCGGGCTCAATGCTCGAACATGATCACCGAGCGTGCCAGCTCGCCGCGGCGCAGTTCGTCGAAGGCCTCGTTGATGTTCTCCAGCGGCATGCGGCGCGAGATCAGCTCATCCAGCCTGAGCTTGCCCGACAGGTAGAAATCCACCAGCCGCGGCATATCCACCGGAAAGCGGTTGGAACCCATCAGCGAGCCCTGGATGCGCTTTTCGGCCAGGAAGTCGGTGCCCTTGATCTCGATCTTCACGCCCGGCGCGATCATGCCGATCACGGTGGCGGTGCCGCCGCGGCGCAGCATGGCGAAGGCCTGTTCGGTGGTCTGCTTGAGGCCGATGGCCTCGAAGGCGTGATGCACGCCACCGCGCGTCAATTCGCGCACCGCCTCCACCGCATCCACGTCGGCGGCGTTGATGACGTCGGTCGCACCGAACTTCCTGGCCAGGTCCAGCTTGCCCGGCACGCGGTCGATGGCGATGATGCGGCCCGCGCCGGCAATGGCGGCGCCGTTGATGGTGGCCAGGCCAATGCCGCCACAGCCGATCACCGCCACGGTCTCGCCTGGGCTCACGCGCGCGGTGTGCACCACGGCGCCCACGCCGGTGGTCACCGCGCAGCCGATCAGCGCGGCGCGGTCCAGCGGCATTTCCGGGCGGATCGCCACCAGCGCGTGCTCGTGGACCAGCATCTGCTCGGCAAAGGCGGACAGGTTGAGGAACTGGTTCATGGTCCCGCTCCCGCCCTTGGCCAGCAGGCGCGGTTCCTCGCCCTCGCGGCGCTTGGTGTCCGGCTCCACGCACAGCGACAGGTGCCCGGTCAGGCAGTGTTCGCAATGGCCGCAGTATGCCGACAGGCAGGTGATCACGTGATCACCGGGCTTGACCGTGCGCACCTCCGCGCCCACCTGCTCGACCACCCCGGCCGCCTCGTGGCCGAGCACCACCGGCATCGGGAACGGATAGGCGCCGTCGAGAAAATGCAGGTCGGAGTGGCAAACGCCGACCGCTGCCGTGCGCAGCAGCACCTCGCGCGGCCCGGGCTTGCCGATGGCGACGTCTTCGATCACGAGCGGGGTCTTGGGTTGATGCAGGACGGCGGCTTTCATGGGTCTCCTCGTTGTTCGGCGCGTTGTTCGGCGTATTCGACGTACTACGATTCCAGCCTCCCGGCGATGGGCGGCGCAGAGCGCTACCATACAGCCGAAACGGGATTCGGTGAAGCCTCGCCGCCGCGCCACCCGCCAGCCCGCGCCACGCTTGGGGATCAGGACGCCGAAGCCGCCCCGGCTTGCTGCGGGGACGCGCCCGCGGCGCCGGATGCCGCCTGCGCCGCAGCCTCCGCGATACGCTGCAGGTGATACCTGCGCAGGATCTGCTGCCCGACCGAGAGCCGCGAGGCCACCGGCACCGGGAAGCGCACCAGCACGTCGAGCCGGTCCGCCGCCATGGCTTCGAACATCACGCGGGGCTCGAACTGGGAGAGATCGAGAAAGCGCGTGCCGCCGTACTCCTGCAGGCTGTGCCGGGCCTCGTCCAGGAACGGCGCGCACACCTGCTCGGTGATCCCGATCAGCGTGGCCTCGACGCGGTCCGGGTCGCTCTTCTCGGGCAGCGGGATGCGCAGGGTCTCCAGGGTGTACTTGCCCGACTGGGAGTGATTGCGCACCGCGGAGGTCAGCAGCATGCTGTTGGGAATCTGCACGGTGGAGCCGGTGAACTGGCGCGCACCGGCGATTTCCACCAGCGTGGTGGTGAGCGCGTCCATATCCGCCACTTCGCCGGAGTAGGGGCCGATCTCCACGATGTCCCCGAGCTGGAAGGGGCGCGCCATCATGCGCAGGAAGGCGCCGAGGAAACACATCACGAGTTCCTTGCCGCCGATCACCAGTGCCACCGCGAAGGCGGTCAGCGAGATCGCCACGCTCTTGAGCTCCGACACCCAGATCCCGAGCAGCAGCAGGAACACCACGGCGCCGACCACGTTGCGCGAAGCCACGGTCCAGGTGCGATAGCTGCCGCGGTTGTCCTTGTCCCCCTGCTGGCGCGCCTGGAAAAAGCGGTTGATGAACTTCACGGCCAGCATGCCGGCCAGCACGATGCCGGCGCTCAGCCCGATATGTAGAAGATAGCTGTCGTTGAAGGGCAGGTTCATGAGGATGGTTCCGGATACCGCGAGGATGGCAAACCCCAGATTCTAGCCATGCCGCACTGCAACGTCGCGAAACCGGCCCTGCGCGGACCATCGCGGCTTTCCCCGGGCGGCGTTTTCTCTTATGATGCCGCCCAATGTACCAGCCGGTAAATGTACCCTGCGCCTTTGCGCGCATCGCCGCGTTTCCCCACTGATGCCGGCGCCGCCGGTGAGTGCGGACAGCGCCGGCGCACCCGGCTTGCGCACTCCCATCCTTTATTGCCTATGATCAGCCAGCAACCCGTTTCCAGCACACCGCCCCCCGCCCTGCGCCGCACCCTGCGCGCCCGCCATCTCACCATGATCGCGATCGGCGGCTCGATCGGCACCGGGCTGTTCGTGGCGTCCGGCGCCACCATCGCGCAAGCCGGGCCAGGCGGGGCGCTCGCGGCTTACGTGCTGATCGGCGCCATGGTCTATTTCCTGATGACCAGCCTGGGCGAGCTGGCCGCCTACATGCCGGTGTCCGGCTCCTTCGCCACCTACGGCGCGCTGTATGTCGACGAAGGCTTCGGCTTCGCGCTGGGCTGGAACTACTGGTACAACTGGGCGGTCACCATCGCCGTGGAGCTGGCGGCAGCGCAGTTGGTGATGCAGTACTGGTTCCCGGACACGCCGGGACTGCTGTGGAGCGCGCTGTTTCTCACGGTGATGTTCCTGCTCAACGCCATCTCGGTGCGCGGCTTCGGCGAGGCCGAATACTGGTGCGCGCTGGTCAAGGTGGTGACGGTGATCGCCTTCATCGTCATCGGCGTGCTGATGATCTTCGGCATCCTGCGCGGCGATACCGGCGGGGTGCCGGCGGGGCTGGTGAACCTGACCGCCGGCGACGCGCCCTTCGTCGGCGGCCTGCCGGCGATGATCGGCGTGGCCATGATCGCGGGCTTCTCCTTCCAGGGCACCGAGCTGATCGGCGTGGCGGCCGGCGAATCCGCCGATCCCGCCAGGAACATCCCGCGCGCCGTGCGGCAGGTGTTCTGGCGCATCCTGCTGTTCTACGTGCTGGCGATCCTGATCATCGGCATCCTGATTCCCTATACCGATCCCAGCCTGCTCAAGAACGATGTGGAAACGGTCGGCGTGAGCCCGTTCACGCTGGTGTTCCGCCATGCGGGACTGGCATTCGCCGCCGGCGTGATGAACGCGGTGATCCTGACCGCCGTGCTGTCGGCCGGCAATTCCGGCATGTACGCCTCCACCCGCATGCTCTACAACCTCGCCACCGAAGGCCGCGCACCGCGCGTGTTCGCGGGCCTGACGCGCAACGGCGTGCCGCTGATGGCGCTGCTGGCCACCACCGCGGTCGGCGCGCTGTGCTTCCTGACCTCGCTGTTCGAGAGCAAGTCGGTCTACCTGTGGCTGCTCAACCTGTCGGGCATGACGGGCTTTATCGCCTGGCTCGGCATTGCCATCAGCCACTATCGCTTCCGCCGCGGCTTCGTCGCGCAGGGGCTCGACCTGTCGCGCCTGCCTTACCGCTCGCCCTTCTTTCCCTACGGTCCGATCTTCGCCTTCGTGCTGTGCCTGATCGTCACGCTGGGGCAGAACTACCAGGCCTTCATGGACGGCAGGATCGACTGGGTGGCGGTCACCGCCACCTATATCGGCATCCCGATCTTCCTGCTGATCTGGCTGGGCTACCGCATCGTGCGCAAGACGCGCTTCGTGCGCTACGCCGACATGACATTCCCGCCGCTGCCGCCCGCCCGCGGCGCAGCGGAAGGCTCCGCCCTTCCCGCCACGGCGGCGGCGGAATAAAGCGCAGTAAGCAGTAAACATCCTGAGAGCACACAAGAAGAAAAAGCGCTGCACCACAACAACAAGGAGAGTTGATTTGAAACACGCGATCCGCAAGAGCCTGCTGGCAATCGCCGCCGGCTTCACCCTGTCGGCCCATGCCGCGCCCACCCTGATCGAATCCGTGCAGGGCTATACCCTGAGGAATGATCAGGTCGCCGGCTTCACTGGCCTGGTGTTCGACCAGGGCAAGGTGCTGGCCACCGGCGGCGACGCCGCGCTGCGCGCGCAGTACCCCGAGGCCAAGCGCATCGACGGCCACGGCAAGACCCTGCTGCCGGGCCTGATCGACGCGCACGGCCACGTGTTCCGCCTGGGTTTCAAGACCACCGAGATCTCGCTGTCGGGCACCAGGGATCTCCAGCAAGCGCAAGGCATCATCCGCACCTACGGCGACAAGAACCCGCAGCGCCAATGGCTGCTCGGCTACGGCTGGAACCAGGTCAACTGGAAACTGGGCCGTTTCCCCACCGCGGCTGAACTGGACGCGGCGGTAGCGGACCGCCCGGTACGCCTGATCCGCGTGGACGGCCACGCCGCCTGGCTCAACACCAAGGCCATGCAGGCCGCCGGCATCACGCGCGACACCAAGGACCCGGCAGGCGGGCGCATCGAGCGTGACGCCAGCGGCAACCCCACCGGCGTGCTGGTCGACAAGGCCATGGCGCTGGTCAACAACGTGATTCCGCCCTACTCCGACGACGACCGCCGCGCCGCGCTGGCCGCCGCGCTGGCGCATATGAACGCGCTTGGCCTGACCGGCGCGGGCGACGCCGGCGTGACCGCGCAGGAGGACCGCATCTACCGCGAGTTCGCCGACCAGGGCAAGCTGACCACGCGCATCTACGGCATGATCCGCGACACCGGCGACGACTTCAAGGCGCTGTCCGCCAAGGGCCCGCTGTCCGGCTACGGCGGCGACCGCTACTACCTGCGTGCGGTCAAGCTGTACGGCGACGGCGCGCTGGGCAGCCGCGGCGCGGCGCTGATGGCGCCGTATTCCGACGACCACGTGCACAGCGGCCTGCTGTTCATGAGCGACGCGGCCATGCAGGCCAGCGTCAAGATGGCCATCAAGGCCGGCTACCAGGTCAATGTGCACGCCATCGGCGACGCCACCAACCACCAGGTGCTGGACGCGATCGAAGCCGCCTACAAGGAAGTCGGCGGCCGCGAACTGCGCAACCGCATCGAGCATGCGCAGGTGATCTCGCTGCCGGACATCCCGCGCTTCAAGCAGCTCGACCTGATCGCCTCGATGCAGCCCACCCACGCCACCAGCGACATGAACATGGCGGAAGACCGCATCGGCAAGGAGCGCATCAAGGGCGCCTACGCCTGGCAGACGCTGCTCAGGCAAGGCACCGTGATCGCCGGCGGCTCGGACTTCCCGGTGGAATCGGCCAACCCGTTCTACGGCCTGCACGCCGCGGTGACGCGTACCGACCACGAAGGCCGCCCGATCAAGGGCTGGCATCCGGAAGAAGCCATGACGCTGGCCCAGGCCTTCCGCGCCTTTACGCTGGACGCCGCCTATGCGGAGCATCAGGAGAAGACGCTGGGTTCGCTGGAACCGGGCAAATGGGCCGACTTCATCCTGGTCGACCAGGACCTGTTCAAGGTCGCGCCGGCCGAGATCTGGAAGACCCGCGTGCTGCAGACCTGGGTGGCGGGTGAACGCGTGTACGCGGACGCAAACCAGCGCTGACGCGCCCGGCCACAGCATGCCCCTGCCCGCGGAATCTCCTGCGGGCAGGCCCAAGGGCTGGCGCTTGCGCCGGCCCTTTTTGTTGCCCTTTGCCGTCACCTCACCATGAGCAGCAAGCGGGCCTCAGGCCGTGCGGTGCGTGGAACCCTGCAAAAATTCACGCCACTTATTCACGCCACTTATTCACGCCATTTTTGCAACAGCGAAACGGCAAACCGCGTATTGCTGGTCGAAATAATGCACAAAAGACCCGCACGATATGCATCGTCTTCCGAAAATCCGGCCACGCCAATGTGCAAGCAAGGTCTCTGCGGTCACGACCATAGTGACGTCCGGTGCTAGCGCAATCCGTAGTGTGACATCCCGCTCTTACATCTTTTTACAGCAACCATCCGTCTTCTTGGCTAGCCTTCAATCACTCGCCAAGGTGCAGCGGACACGAGCCCTGCACATTCACGGGTGTCATTCATGGCCGTCAGGCTATACGCAGTCGCTCCATTCCGGCGCTTGGCCGGGGTGCGGGCAATTCAGCGGACCGGCACGCACGGTCCACGCAAGGATGTGCAAGCAGCCCGGTTGAGCCGCGGCACAGCGCATCGCAGATAAATAAATTGGGGGACAGGTTCACCCGGAACGAGCGGCCTCGCGGACACGCCCGATGCTATCGGCTTGCCGTTTTTTTTTGTAAAAGCCGCATCGCACGAATTTGCAAAAAGAGGATGCCATGAGCGACAAACTGGAACACAGCCGCCCGCAGGCCACGCACCTGCCCAACCTGCGCACGGACGAACTGACACCCGCGAGAGGCGGCGGCAAGCTGAGCAAACGGCCGCTCTGGCATGTGGTGCCGCGCATGACCAGCTATGGCGTGGCCATCTTCATCGTATGGGTGATCCTGACCGTGATGTTCCCGCCCGTGTTCACGCGTTCATCCGAACGCGCCGTGGTCGATGGTCCGGTCAACCTGATCACCACGCCGGTGGAGGGGGTGGTGGCGAGCCAGCATGTCGCGGTGGGAACGTCCTTCGCTCCCGGTGACACGCTGGTGAGCGTGCAGAACCCCAATATCGACCGCGCCTTGCTGGTTGAGCTGACCGGCAAGAAGCTCGACACCCAGCAGCGCTACGACGCCGCCAAGGCCAAGCTCGAAGGCGATCAAAGCCGCCTTGCCGCCACCGACCAGCAGACCAGGAAGTACCAGACTGCCGCGCAGGCAGAGCATGCCGCCAAGATACGGGGTATCGAGGCGCGCATGGCAGTCGCCAAGGAACAGGTGGACCAGCAGGAAGACGTAGTGAACCGCAACCAGTCCATGCAATGGGCGGGCGCGGTCAGCGAGGCCTACACCAATGCCTCGCGCTACCAGTTGTCGATCCTGTCGAACTCCAAGGAGGCGATCCGCGCCGAACTCGACAATGCGCTCAGCAACAGCCAGGCCGCCAAGGGCAAGGTGTATCTCTCCAGCACCGACGGCGCGGTGTCGACGCTGACGCAACGGCATGACGAGCTGGCGGCGGAGATCACCCAGCTTCAGGCTGCGCTGACTCAGCTTCAGCAGTATGGCCAATCGGTTGATGCGTTGATCGCCGACGAAGAGAAGCGGCTCGACCGCATGTCCAATCTGGATATCAAGGCCTACGACACGGGCATGGTCCAGGATGTGCTGGCGCCGCCGGGCACGCGCGTGGCGGCCGGCGCGACGTTGTTGCGCAGCGCCAACTGCGCGCAGCCCCGCGTGGTGGCGGTATTCCCGCGCAGCCTCAGCAATGACCTGCTGCCCGGCGCCAAGGTCACGGTGCGCGTGGACGGTGTTGCCGCGCCCTTGTCCGCGAAGGTTGCGGAAATCCTGCCGCGCGCGCCGGACGGCGAGCAAGCGCGTTACTTCGTGCCCTTCCCGCCCATCGAGAAGAATGAGATCTACCTGATCGCCAAACTGGACAAGCCGTTGCCGGCGCTGCCGCATCAGGGCGGCACCTCGGCCGACAGCTGCGCGCTAGGCCGCTGGGCCAAGGTCAGCCTGGATCAGCCATGGTGGGGCCACATGCGCGCGCTGATCTGATGGCGGCCAATCCGACGCAAGGCAAGACCCGGGAGCCTGCCATGAACAGCGTTTCACCAGGCCTGCGGCGCTGGCTGCTGTCGCCGCTAGCGGCCGGCATGACCGGGCTGGCCATCATGCTGGCGCCTCTCCCGGCCAGCGCCCAGACCCCGCCGGCGCAAGCGCGGGAACAGTTGCTGGCCAGCGGCTGCCAGGCCATTGGCGCACGCGTCGCCGCGGTGCCAGGCCAGGGACCGGTGATGCTCGGCAGCTACGACCCGGCGCCAGGGCAGGGGCCGCTTGCACCCGCCTTGCAGCAGGCGGCCTTCGTCTACGACAACGCGCTCGCCGGCGTTGCGCTGGTGGCCTGTCACCGTGTCGGCGACGCGCGCCGCATTGCCGACGCCATGCTGGCGGCCAGCGCGCACGACCGGCATTATCACGATGGACGCCTGCGCAACGCCTATCGCGCCGGCGCGCTGCCCGCCGGCCCGGCGCCACTGCCTGGCTGGTGGGACGCGCCCAGCAAGCGCTGGTTCGAGGATGCGTACCAGGCCGGCACAGCCACGGGCAACGTGGCATGGGCCGCGCTGATGTTGCTGGCCGTCTACGACGCCACGCACGAGCGCCGTTACCTCGATGGCGCCGGCACGCTGATGGGCTGGGTCGACGCCGCCGTCTTCGATAGCGGCGCGCCGGGCGGCTTTATCGGTGGCTATTTCGGTGAAGAACCCAATCCGCTTCGCCAGACATGGAAATCCACCGAGCATAACGTGGATGCCTACGCCGCGTTCAGCTGGCTGGCGCTGCGCAGCAGCGATCCGCGCTGGCCGGTGGCGGCGCGCCGCGCGCGCGGCTTCGTCGAGGCGATGTGGCAGCCGCGCGAAGGCCGCTTCGTCATCGGCACGCGCGAGGATGGCCGCTCGCTCAACAGCGCCCCCTCGGCGCTCGATGCGGTGCTTTGGCCCCTGATTGCCATTCCGGATGCGCCCGCCGACTGGCGGCGAGGCATGGACTGGACGCGCGAGCGTCATGGCGTCAAGGGCGGCTACGGGTTCAACGGCAACCCCGACGGCGTCTGGACGGAAGGCACGGGCCAGGCTGCGCTGGTGCTGCGCGCCAGCGGCCGCGCGCAGGACACGGCTGCGCTGTGGCCACTGCTGCAATCCCAACGCGCGCCTTCCGGCCTGCTCTATGCCACCCCGGAACAACGCATTCGCACCGGCCTGTCCATCGGGCCGGCTTCCACCACGGAAGATTTCTACTACTACCACCTGCCGCACCTCGGCGCGACCGCATGGGCCGTGCTGGCGGCGGCGGGCTGGAACCCTTTCCGCCCATCCGGATGCCTCCAGGCCACTTGCGGCGGCGGTGATCCTGCCTCCCCGTCAAAGGAGTAACCATGTTCGAATTTTTTCTCGATGGCAGGACGCTTCTCGTCATCAACGCGGCCACCCTGCTGCTCGCGTGGCTTTGCATACGGGGGGATCGCGCCCGGCCCACGGACCGCTACGTGTTTGGCGCCATCACCGCGACGTTGCTGCTGGTCTACCTCGCCTGGCGCGCGACGCAGACGCTGCCCGATTGGCACATGACCTTCCCGAGCCTGTGGGCGCATGTCTTCTTCGGCTTCGAAGTGATGACGCTCGCCTACACCCTGATCTCCATCGTCACGCTGACCCGCGGCAGCAACCACACGCCGCATGCCAACGCCGGCGAGGCAGCCCTGCGCCGCAGCCGCAAGGTGCCACGGGTGGACATCTTCATCGCCACCTACAACGAGGGGCTGGAGATACTGGAGAAGACCATCGTCGCGGCACTGGCGATCGACTACCCGGATTTCCGCGTGTGGGTGCTGGACGACACCCGCCGCGACTGGCTGAAAGCGTTCTGCGAGCAGGTGGGCGCCAACTATGTCACGCGACCGGACAACACGCACGCCAAGGCGGGCAATCTCAACAACGGGCTGCGCCACAGCGCCCGCGCGGAGCACGGCGGCGGCGCGCCCTACATCATGGTGCTGGACGCCGATTTCGCGCCCAACCGGAACATCCTGCTGCGTATCATCGGCCTGTTCGGCGATCCCAAGGTGGGCGTGGTGCAGACCCCGCAGTTCTACTACAACGCGGACCCGATCCAGTACAACCTGCGTTCGACCGAATGCTGGGTCGACGAGCAGCGCGCCTTCTTCGACGTGATGCAGCCCGCCAAGGATGCGTGGGGCACCGCCTTTTGCATCGGTACCTCCTTCGTGGTCCGGCGCGACCTGCTGGGCCTGATCGGCGGCTTCCCCACCGGCACGGTGACCGAGGACATCCACCTGACCTACCGCCTGATGCCGCACGGCTACGTCACGCGCTGGCTCAACGAACGCCTGAGTGTCGGCCTCTCCGCGGAAGGCCTGCCCGAGTACATCAGCCAGCGCAGCCGCTGGGGGCTGGGCACGATCCAGGTCGCGCTCACGGCCGACGGGCCGCTGCGCGGGCGCGGTTATACGCTGGGGCAGCGCCTGCACTACGTGCACGGCCTGCTGCACTGGCTGAGCCGCCCCTTCACGCTGATGCTGCTGGCGGGGCCATTGCTGTACTGGTACTTCGATGTGCCCACGCTGTATGGAGACCCCATGCAATTCCTGGCCTATGGCGTGCCGGCGCTGCTGCTGTACTGGGCCTACAGCATCTGGATCACCGGCTCGCGCGCGTTGCCCATCTTTACCGAGGTGACGCAGATCGTGGCCTCGCTGGCGGTGAGCGCCACGCTGGCAAGTGCATTCTTCAAGCCGTTCGGACGCCCCTTCAAGGTCACCAACAAAGGCCTGGACCGCAGCCGGCTCGTGATCCACGGCAAGCTCGCCGCGCTGTACGGCTGCCTGATCGTGCTGTCGGGGATGGGCCTGGCGCGGGCGGTGACCGCCGATGCCTCGGCGCAAGGGCTCGTCTTCAATATCGCGTGGACTGCCATCTCGATGGTGCTCTACCTCACTTCCCTACTGGTCTGCGTGGAGCTGCCCCGCCCCCGCAAGGAGGAGCGCTTTCCCTATCGCGCGCGGGCGCGGTTGCGGATTCACGGCAAGGAGACCGGCGCAGCCGGCAGCGAGTACGCCGCAACCACCATCGACCTGTCCTGCAACGGCGTCGCCCTGGCCAGCGAGATGGCGGCCGCCATACCGGTCGGCGCCGAAGGCGCGGTCTGGCTGGAAGCGACGGGCTGGGTGCCGTGCCGCATCGCGCGCCGCCAGGGCAAGCTGCTGGGCGTGGCCATGCACGCCGACATGGCCGCGCGCCATCGGCTGATCCGCCTGCTCTTCAGCGAGCCTTCCCACAACGTGGCGCATCGCGGAAGTCCCCGCCTGGCTATTTCGCGGCTGATGCAGCGCGCCTTCTCCGGTTGAATCCCATGCACAAGACACCCTCCCCGACTCTGCGCGCCATCTGCGCCGTCCTGCCGCTGGTCCTGGCCGCATGCACGCTGGAACCCACCTACCAGCGTCCCGCGCAACCGGTGCCGCAAGCATGGCCCACCGGCCCGGCCTATGCCGGCGGCGCGCCGGCCGCGGCCAATGCGGCCGCGGCCGATCTCGGCTGGCAGGATTTCTTTGCCGACGCGCGCCTGCGGCGCCTGGTCGAACTCGCGCTCGCCAACAACCGCGACCTGCGCGCCGCCACGCTGGCCATCGACCAGGCGCGCGCCCAGTACCGCATCCAGCGCGCCGCCCAGTTCCCCGCGATCGGCGCCAACGCCGGCCTGCTCAGCCAGCGCGTTCCGAGCGACCTGCGCGCGCCTGGGCAGTCCGCGGTTATCAACGAATACAGCGCGGGGGTCGGCTTCACTGCCTTCGAGCTCGATTTCTTTGGCCGCGTGCGCAGTCTCAAGCATGAAGCGCTGGAGCAATACCTGGCCACCGAGGAAGCGCGCCGCAGTGCCCACATCAGCCTGGTTGCGGAAGTCGCCGATGCGTACCTGACCTTGCGCGCCGACGAGGCCCTCCTGAAGATATCGCAGGACACGCTGCAGGCCCAGCAGGCCGCCGCCGACATGGTGGGGCGCAGCAAGCGCGCGGGCGCCATGGCCCAACTGGACGTGCATCGGGCCGATACCCAGCTACAGACCGCGCGCGTGGGCGTGGAGCAATACACGCGGCAGGTCGCGCAGGACGAGAACGCACTCAGCCTGTTGATCGGCGGCCCGCTGCCGCAGGACTTGCCGGCGGGCCTGCCGTTCGAGTCGCCGGACCTGGTCGCCGAGCTGCCCGCCGGCCTGCCTTCGGCGCTGCTGGAACGGCGCCCCGACATCATGGCCGCCGAGCACCGCCTGAAGGCGGCCAACGCCGACATCGGCGCGGCGCGGGCGGCCTTCTTCCCGACCATCTCCCTGACCGCCGCGGTCGGCACCGCCAGCCCCACCCTGGCCGGCCTGTTCGCGGCAGGCATGGGGGCATGGACCTTCGCGCCGCAGATCACCATGCCGATCTTCAATGCCGGCAACAACCAGGCACGGCTGGACGTCTCCAAGATACAGAAGGACATCAATATCGCCAACTACGAAAAGGCGATCCAGACCGGCTTCCGCGAAGTCGCCGATGGACTGGCCGCGCGCGGTACCTATGACCGCCAGGCCGACGCGCAGGAGACGCTGGTCAAGGAGGCGGCTGAAACCCAGCGGCTGTCGGAGATGCGTTTCAAGAATGGCGTGGACGACTATTTCGCCGTCTTCGATGCGCAGCGCCAGCTCTATACCGCGCAGCAGACGCTGGCCGCCATCCGCCTGGCGCGCCTGACCAGCCGTGTCGCGCTGTACAAGGCGCTTGGCGGCGGATGGTCGGAACGGACCGTGGCCGCTGCTGGCAATACTGCGCCGGGCGCGCCGGCCCCGGTGGCCCGGAGCGCCGCAGCCGCCCGTGCGCAATAAGGCCGCGGAACGACGGCCGCCACCGTTCCGGCTCACGCCTTCGGGCGCACCGGTGCCAGCGCAACGGATCCCCACGCGCGGCGCAGCCTGGAGGCTGCGCGGGCACGGCGGCGCGTCAGCAGCAGCAGGCCCGCAGCCACGCTCTCGATCGAGAGGCAGATCACAAAATAGAGCAGCGCGACCGCGAGGAAAACCTCCGCCGCGTAGCCCACGCTGCGCCCGTTGACCTGTGTGGCCACGGTAGAGAGTTCCACCACGCCGACGATATAGGCCAGCGACGTATCCTTGGCCAGCGACACCCAGATATTGCCCAGCGAGGGCAGCATCGCGCGCAGGCTTTGCGGCAGCACCACCTGCCACAAAGCCTGCATGGGCGTCATGCCTAGCGCCAGCGCCGCGTTGCGCTGCCCGCGCCCGATCGCGTCGAAGCCGGCCTCCATCACCTGGGCGATGTAGGCCGCGCCGATCAGCGCCAGCGCCAGCATCACGGTCCGCACCTCGCCCACGTGGACGCCGGCCAGCATCGGCAGGAGGAAGTAGGTCCAGAAGACCAGCATCAGCACGGGAACGGCGCGCAGGCAGGCCAGCAGCGCGCGCGCCGCACGCGCCAGCGGCACGGGCGCCTGGTCAAGCAGTACGGCCAGGCCGATGCCGAGCACGGTGGCGCCGGCACAGGACAGCACCGCCATCCACAAGGTCAGCGCCGCGCCCGCCAGCGGGCCATCCGGAAAGGTGCCGGCCAGCAGGTAGGGCAACTGCCGGAGCACCATGGCCCATCCGGCGCTGTCGGGATCAGGCACGCGCGGCCTCCAGCCAGCCCAGCCGGCGCAGCAGCGCCGGCGCTGAACCCTGCAGGAGCAGGATCAGCGCCACATAAAGCAGGGTGGCAAGGCCGAAGGCCTGGAAGGTCATCAGGCTATCGGTCTCCACCTGGCGCGCGGCGTAGGACATCTCGGCAAAGCCGATCGCCATCGCCAGGGAAGTGTTCTTGATGGTCTGGCAGAACTGGCCCACCATGGGGCGCGCGGCAACGCGCAGCGCCTGCGGCAGCACCACGCGCCAGAATGCAGCCGCCGGCGTAAAGCCCAGCGCCAGCGCCGCCGCGTTTTGTCCCGCCGGCACATTGGCCAGCCCCGCCTCCAGTTCGCGTGCATAGAACGTGCTGGCATAAAGACCGATGCCGGCCAGGCTGGCAAGCGCTTCCAGCGACGGCGCGGGCAGGTGCAGCGGTCCGATCTGCAGGCCCTGCCAGCCGTAGAGCGCGCCGATCGCGCTCTCGCCCAGCAGTTGCGCCGCGCCGAAATACCAGAAGAACAATTGCACCAGCAACGGCGTGCGGCGCAGGAAGCCTGCCGCCGCGCCCGCGGCCACGCGCAGCGGCCAGAGCGGGCTGCGCATGAGCGCCAGCCAGAACGCGGCCAGCACGCAGCCGAGCGCGAACACCGCGATCGACAAGGCTATCGTCAGGCCGAAGCCCGTGACGATCCAGCCGGCATATTTCAGCGGTAGCGGCTGCAGCAGGATGGCTTGCATTGCGACGGCGGCGGCGGCCTTACTTCACCGCGCTGCCGATGGTGAAATCGCGCGCCAGCGGCGCGGCGCTCGTCGGCCCGAACCACTTGTCATAGATACGCGCGGCGGTACCGTTCTTTTCCAGGTCCGCCAGGATGCGGTCGACCTCGGCGGTCAGGCGGTCCTCGCCTTTCGGAATCCCGACGCCCATGTACTCGCGCGTCAGCGTGAACGATGAAATCTCGAACTGGTCCTTGTTCGGCAGCGTCGCCAGCAGCGCGCCCAGCTTGGCACCGTCCTGCGCGAACGCCTGGATGGCGCCGCTGCGCAGCGCGGTCAGCGCCAGCGGGGAATCGTCATAGGCAATCACGCGCGCCTCCGGGTACTTCTGCCGCAGCGTAGTCTCCTGCGTCGTGCCCTTGTCCACACCCAGACGCCATGTCTTCAGGTCGTCCGGCTGCTTGAGCGCGCCCTTCTTCGCGATGAACTGCAGGCCGCTGGCGAAATACGGCGTGGAGAACGCGACCTGCTGGCGGCGCTCGTCGGTGATGGTGAAGTTGGCGGCAACGATGTCCACCTTCTGCGACGCCAGCAGCGGCACGCGATTGGCCGGATTGGTGGCGCGGAACTCAGGCTTGACGCCCAGCCGCCTGGCAATCTCCGCCGCGTAGTCCACGTCCAGCCCCACAGGCGTGGTAGTGCCGGCCTGAACGAAGCCGAACGGAGGATTCGCATCGAACACGCCCACGCGCAGCACGCCGGCCTTCCTGATGTCATCCAGGCGATCCGCCATGGCGGGAGCAGAAGCCAGCACCGTCAGGCCGGCGAGCAGGGTCAGGGCGGCCTTGAACAATGGAGAAGGGATACGCATCGGAAGTCTCGCAAAGGTTGGATGGCGAGACGATAGCGGTGGAAGAACAGGCGGGGAACGAATGGTTTCGCAGATGGATATGCCGCCGCCGTGGACCTTTTGAGCCGCATCCAAAGCCAACCCTCGTTGCCTGCCTTCCCGGCGGGACGCTAAAGCGTACCGGCTCCGCAAAAGGGAGCTGAAACGCCTTTGACGTTGACCTTAGGGTGCCGATGTTGAATTTAAGCGACAGAAAACAATGAAAACCAGGAAGTTAGGAAAAGAAGTTCAAAAATCCCGCTCCCTGCCCCGTCGATTTCCGTGCAAAAATACCCGCTATAACGCACCGCAGCAAAAACCAGAAACACTGCCGCGGCGGCGAGCCCCCTGCAATCGCCCACCAGCGACCCAACCAGGAGAACCGAATTCATGTATCGCGGAGAACGCTTCAACGGCTACAGCCACCTTGCAGGCGCCATTCTCGCCGCCGCCGGCACGGCCGTCCTCGTCACCTCGTCGGCCCTCTACCACGACGCCTGGAAGATAGTCAGCTCCGTGGTCTACGGCACCACGCTGGTCTTCCTCTACACCATCTCCACGCTCTATCACAGCCTGCGCGGCCGGCCCAAGGACATCCTGCGGCGCCTCGATTACTGCGCCATCTACCTGCTGATCGCGGGCAGCTATACGCCCTTCGCGCTGGTGACGCTGCGCGGGCCGTGGGGCTGGACGCTGTTCGGGGTGAACTGGGGGCTGGCGGTCATCGGCATTGCGCAGGAACTGGTGATCGGCAAGCGCACGCGCATATTCTCGCTGCTGATCTATGTGCTGATGGGCTGGCTGGTGCTGTTCGCCTTCGGCCCGCTGGTGGCGGCGCTGCCGGCCGCCGGCCTGTACTGGCTGGTCGCCGGGGGCGCGCTCTATACGGCCGGCATCGGTTTCTTCCTGTTCGACGAGAAGGTGCGGCACTTCCACGGCATCTGGCACCTGTTCGTGCTCGCTGGCAGCGCCTGCCAGTTCGTCAGTATTCTCTGGTACGTGGGCTAGGGAGCGCCGCCGGCGGCGCCTCCCCCCGCGGCCGGGCCCCGCCCGTGTCCATGGGGCCGTCGCATACGGGCATCAAGAAGCTCAAGGCATGGTTGAAGAACCTGCGGTACCGGCCGGCGGTGCCCGAGTTCGACGGCATTTCCTTCTGATTGCAGCCGTCGCGCCCGTTCGGGCCCGGCTCGCTGCCGGTGCGTTGAACCTGGCGCTTACTGACTACGCGCCGGTGGAGAGCTGCCGGGGGATAGCATCTCGTGCAGCCCGGAGATTTCCGCGCCGTAGGCGCCGTCATCGTCCACTTCGACCAGTTGCCAGTGCGTGCGCCGGCCCTCCGGCAGCGGCAGGCATGAGATCTCCGGCCCTTGGTCCAGCAGTGCTGCCACATTGGCGACCACCTGCGCCTGGATGGCGCGTATCAGCGGCGTCAGGCGGCCGATGTCCACTTTGCACTGCTGCAGATATTCCACCGCCTGCGCCGCCTGGGCAAGCAGCGTTTCGTCCTCGACATTGATGTCGCCGGACAAGATGCGCCGCGCCCAGGCATGATCGTCCGGCATGCCCACCTCGCTGCGCAGGGCATAGGCAAACAAATTGGAAGCGAGCACGGATTCGCCATCCAGGTCGGCCTTTGCAGTCCCGTAGCCATCGCCCGCGCCGATGGCGGCATAGTATTCGGCAAGCGGCACGATTTCAGGATATCGCTCCCGCAGGAAGTCGGCATAAGTCTTTTTCGTCATTTCGCCCCTGGATTCCGCGCCATCCCGATCCGTGCAAACCGCCAGTTGTGGAGATCCGGCCGATCAACCGCGCCGGCGTACCCGCACCACCGGCAAACGTTCTCGATGCGCTTGCTGTTTCATGCACTGATTGCCGCTGCCGTGAGTGCCCTGCCCGTGCCAGGCTTGAGCACAAGCCCTGGGAAAAGCTATGCGCCAGCGTCATCGCCGACGATCAGCCGCATCGGCACGTAGGCGATGCCCTTCGTCTCGGCCCGCGGGCCCACGGCCTCGAAGCCGAAGCGCTCATACACCGCGGTGGCGAACGGACTGGAATTGACGGTGAATTCGCGCACCTTGCCCGCACCCTGCGCGGCGGCACGGGCCGCCTGCCAGAGCTGCTTGGCCACCCCGGCCCGATGATACCGCGGCGCCACGAACAGATGAAAGACATGGGCGTGGTCGCGCACGGCGACCACGCCCGCCAGCTGTTCGCCACGATAAGCGGCCAGGTACTGGTAGCGCGGGCTCGATACATAGCCGGCAATGGAATCCGGCGACAGACTGGCGAGGAACGACTCCGCACCTTCGCCATCGGGCGAGATCGTGAAGTAATGTGCCACGCTGGTGGCGAGCGCGCTGATGCCGGCGGCATCTTCGATGCCCGCGCGGCGAATGACCAAGGTTTCCATGACGGCTCAATCTCAGGATGGACGAAATCGACCCGCACCGGGGTCGATGGCTCTCTCTTATTGCGGCACCAGCTCCACCCGCTCACGGCTTTCCTTCTCCACCGCCTTGCGTGTGTAAAGCAGCGGGAAATACTCCCCCTTCGCCCACAGCGGTGCCAGATCGCGATAGTGCGGGCTGGCCGGGTTGCCCGACTGCCCCGGCGCATTCACCACACGCGAGGCATCCCAGTTGCCTACGTCCAGCACCATGCGCAACGATGCGCCCGCGGTGAGCTGGAAGTCGTTGTTGCGATAGCTGGTGTTCATCGGCGTGAAGGACGAGCCGCCGATCGGCCCGGCGTTCACGTCGTAGCGCTGCCGCCCCGCACCGTCCAGGATCGGATCGAGCGGATGAGCGAACACCGCGGTGTGCAGCCGGCCCCATTGCCAAGTCTTCGGGTCGGGCCCGAGCTTACGCTCCACTTCGGCCATGGCGCTCTTGAGCGAGGCGACCACGATCTCGTTGCGGCGCTCCACCGGCATCCACGGGTCCGGCCGCTCCAGCACCGCCAGCACGCGGCTGGCGTCGCCATATCCCGCCAGGCGGCCGCCTTCGGGCGACAGCGCCGCGCGCACCACGGCCGGGCGCAGGTATTTGCTGAACCACACCTCGAACAGCGCTGCCTGCGCGCTGTCGGCGCGCTCGTTGCCGTCCCAGCCGCGCAGCAGTTCCAGTCCGCGCCGCGCCTGCGGGTCGTCGCTGCGCACATTGGCCAGCAGCGCCACCACGCGCAGCGCGGGCAGCGAGGTCGTGTCGTTTTGCCAGGCCATGCTGTCGGCCAGCGTCGAATGCGGGTTGGCCGCCACCAGGCTCTTGAGGCGGCGCGCACGCGCCGTGTCGCTCCACTCATAGCCCACGCCCATCCTGGCGGCAGGATGATTGGGCGGGATGGTGTTCTCGTTGGCGGTCACCACGTAGCCGGCGGCCGGATTGAAGGCCCACGGCAGTTCGTCCATATTGCGGTAGCCGGCCCACTCGTAGCGGCCATCGCCCGGCACCGGCGTGAGGCCGTCCCAGTTCGGGCGGATCGGGGTGAGCCCGCCGGGAATCCAGCCGATATTGCCGTCGCGGTCGGCATAGACCTGATTCTCGCCGGGCGCGCCCCAGCGGTTCATGGCGGCGCGGAACTGGTCCCAGTTCTGGGCCCGCATATAGTCCATCGAGCCGAAATACGGCGCCATGCCCAGGTCCAGCCAGGCGGCGCGCAGCGCAAAGGCGCGATTGGCCTTGGCATCGGCATAGAGCACCGGGCCATGCCGCGTGAATTCGATGGTGGTCTTGCGCGGCGCGGCTTCGCCCTTGACAGCGATGTCCTCGGTCACGGTTTCCATCGGTTCCCAGCGCCCGCGGTATTTGTACTCGTGCGGCTGCGCCGGATTGGTCTCGTAGACGTACAGGTCCTCCTGGTCGACGTAGAAACGGGTCAGGCCAAAGCCCACGGTTTCGTTGTGGCCGATGGAGATGCCGGGCAGGAAGGGCTCGCCGGCACCGATCACCGACAGGCCCGGTGCATTCAGGTGGCTGATATAACGCAGCCCGGGCGCGCCGTGCGCGCGGTGCGGGTCGTTGGCCAGGATCGGGCGGCCGGTGGCGGTACGGGAGCCGGAGATCACCCAGTTGTTGGAGCCGAGGCTGCGCGCGGTGTCGCTGTTGGTGTCGAGTACCGCATAGAGCGCTTCATGCGGAACCCCATCCGCCTGCGCCGAGGTCCACCATTCCTTGGGAAAGCGCGGCGCTGCCGTAGCCAGCTCGTAGGCACGGCGCAGTTCGGCGGTGGGAATCGAGCACGGGTCCAGCCCCTCCGGCAACCTGGGCTGGACGGGAGGGTCCAGTTCGCGCTGCACCCAGTCCGCGCGTACCGCGTCGGGCTTGACATGGCAGTAGACCTGCGCGCGATTGATCTCGCCGCTGACGTTGAGCGTGAGCCCGTGGTGGCGGATGCGCACGATGTCTTCCGCCCGCCAGCGCGCCGGCTTGTAGTTCAGCAGGCGAAACTCGGGCGGCAACAGCTCGGGCTTGATTTCCGTCTGCGCCACGTAGGCGTTCACCCCTGCCACGAAGGCCTCGGCCACGCGCTTGGCGTCCGAGCCATAGGCCAGCCATTCCCGATACATATCGCCGCGGAACAGCACGGCGCGCGCCATGCGGTCGCCTTCCACATAGGCTGGCCCGAAGTCCCTTGCCATCTCGCCCAGGCCGCGCTTGCGCCACAGGTCGATCTGCCACAGACGGTCGCGCGCGGCCATGAAGCCCTGCACATAGAAGGCGTCGTACAGCGTATTGGCGTAGATATGCGGCACGCCCCAGCGGTCGATCAGGATGCTGGCGGGCTTTTCCAGGCCGGCCACCTGGAAGCGCTCGGTGGAGGCCACCGGTGGCACGGCCTGGCCGGCGGGCGTGACGGCATGCGCGGCGGTAACAGCGCTCAGGACGCTCACGACGAGAGCGGCCGCAAGGCGGCGGGCTCGGCAAACCATGGGGACTCCTTTGGACACGGGGATCGCATTTGTTCAGGCCGCGCGCAGGCTGGCACGGCGGATCGCCGCCAAGGATAGCGGAAGTCGCTGCGGCCGGCGTGGTCGGCAGGCCGGTTTGCGCCATATTTCGGGATAGTCCGGGCTCCGCCAGAGGGGGGCAGGCGCCCGCCTGGCGTGCCCGGCCTGGAATTTCATCAGGCAAAACTTTGATGCACCGCAGAATGACGAGCCTTACTCATAGGTCTATAACCTCGACAACGGTTTCACTCTCCGAAACCTGCCCACCCCGGAGTGCGCGCGAGTGACGGTCCCGACTACCTCCCTCCAGAAGGCCTGCAGGCTGCTGCGCGCGCTCTCGGACGCGCGCAATACGCGCCTGACCGACCTGGCCGGCGCGGCCGGCGTGGACAAGGCGTCGGCGCTGCGCCTGCTGGACACGCTGGCAACGGAGGGCTTTATCGAGCGCGATCCCGATACCAAGGCCTTCACGCTGGGCCCCGAATGGCTGGCGCTGCGCGCGGCCAGCGTGCGCCGCATCGACCCGCGCGCCATCGTGCGTCCCGCGCTGATCCGGCTTGCCCATGCCTTCGAGGACACCGCCATCCTGTCGGTGCCGAGCGGCTGGGAATCGGTCTGCCTGGAACTGCGCCCCGGCACGTTCCCGATCCGCGCCAATTATCTCGACGTCGGCAGCCGGCGGCCGCTGGGCGTGGGCGCGGGCAGCCTGGCGCTGCTGGCGGCGCTGCCCGATGCCGAGGTGGAAGCCACATTGCGCTGCATCGCGCCCGCGCTCAAGCGCTATCCGCGCATCGACCACGCCCTGCTGCTGCGCGAAGTGGAGGCCACCCGCGCGCGCGGCTATGCGGTGCTGCTCGATGTGGTGGTGGAGCGCATGGGCGGCATCGCCGTGGCGCTGCCGGACCCGGACGGTTATCCGCTCGGCGCCATCAGCATCGCCGCGCTCAACGAACGGATCACCGAACGCGAGCCCGCCCTGGCGCGCGCGCTGCGGCGCGAAGCCGAGACCATCTGTGCGGCATGGACACCGCCGGCGGCGCATGCCGCTGCGGCCCGGCGCCGCCATGGCGCGCAGCCCTCGATGCCGGCAACGGCGCCGACGACGGCAGCAACGCGGAAGACCTCCGCCGCCACCCCCAACCCATCACCGGAGGCATAGAACATGCGCTGGAAGCAACGACCGCAGGGTTCCAACTGGGGCGATTTCGGCCCCGACGACCAGCTTGGCCGCGTCAACCTGATCGGCGCGGAGCAAGTCCTCAGGGGCGCGCGCGAGATCCAGGCCGGGCTGTCGTTCTGCCTGTCGCTGCCGCTCGACTACCCCGGCGGCAACAAGCTGAACCCGCGCCGGCATCCGCCGGTGCTGCGGCCCACCTTCCGCGACGACATCCCCTATGTGAACTTCCCGCTGGCCAAGGTCGATCCTGCCGCCACCGACGTGATCAGCGACGACCAGGTGCTGCTCTCGCTGCAATACTCCACGCAATGGGACTCGCTGGCCCACGTCGGCGCGCTGTTCGACGCCGACGGCGATGGCCGCCCCGAGCGCGTCTACTACAACGGCTATCGCGCCAACGAGCATATCGTCGGCCCGGTGGACTATGCGGAAGACGACCACTTCGCTGCCCATGCCTGCGGCCACGACCACAGCGAGGCGCGCGCGCTCGGCATCGAGAATTTTGCGGTGAAGGGCATGCAGGGGCGCGGCGTGCTGGTCGACCTGGCGCATGCCTTCGGCCAGGACTTCCGCAATGTGGGTTATGACGACCTGATGCGCGTGCTGGAAGCCGACCGCATCGAGGTGGAGCCCGGCGACATGCTGTTGCTGCGTACCGGTTTTGCCGAAGTGGTGCTGTCGATGCAGCGCGAGCCGGACGAGACGGTGCTGCATCACACCTGCTGCGCGCTGGACGGCCGCGACGACAAGCTCCTGAACTGGATCACCGATGCCGGCATCGCCGCGCTGATCGCCGACAATTACGCGGTGGAGCGCTATCCCGCGCGGCCAGCGCCCGCCGGCCACAACCATCCGCTGCTGCCGCTGCATCACCACTGCCTGTTCAAGCTCGGCCTGCCGCTGGGCGAGCTGTGGTACCTGAAGGAACTGGCGCAGTGGCTGCGTGCCAACCAGCGCTCGCGCTTCATGCTGACGGCGCCGCCGCTGCGGCTGCCGGGCGCGGTGGGATCGCCCACCACGCCGATCGCCACCGTTTAGCGAAGCGGCACCGCGCCGTTCCCGCTGTTTCGCCCCGCTGTTCCGCCCAAGTACCACAAAGAGAGCAGGCCCGAGAGGCCACGCTGGAGGAGACCACGATGAACCGAACCCATTCGCTGCTGCGCCGCCCGCTGGGTGCGCTGGCCCTGGCTGCCGCGCTGCTGTGCGGTGCCGGCCTGGCCAACGCCCAGGCGGCCAAGCCAGGCGGCATTTCCGACGACGAGGTCAAGATCGGCCTGATCCTCGACATGAGCGGCCTGTACGCCGACGTGACCGGGCGCGGCAGCGCCACCGCCGCGCAGATGGCCATCGACGACTTCGGCGGCAAGGTGCTGGGCAAGAAGATCGAGCTGGTGGTGGCCGATCACCAGAACAAGGCCGACATCGCCGCCAGCAAGGCACGCGAATGGTTCGATACCGGCCATGTGGACGCCATCCTCGACGTGGCCGCGTCGGCGCCCGCGCTGGCGGTGCTGGAAGTCGCCAAGCAGAAGAACCGCATCGTGGTGTTCTCCGGCCCCGGCACGGAGCGCATCACCAACGACCTGTGCACGCCGGTTTCCGTCCACTATGCGTACGACACCTACGCGCTGGCCAACTCCACCGCGCGCGCGGTGGTGCAGCGCGGCGGCAAGACCTGGTTCTTCCTGACCGCGGACTACGCCTTCGGCCACACGCTGCAGGAATCGGCCACCACGGTGATCAACGAGACCGGCGGCAAGGTGCTGGGCGCGGCGCGCCACCCCATCGGCGCCAGCGATTTCGCCTCCTACCTGCTGCAGGCGCAGGCCAGCAAGGCACAGGTGGTGGGCCTGGCCAACGCCGGCGGCGATGCCGTCAACGCCATCAAGGCGGCCAGCGAATTCGGCCTGACCAGGAACGGCAGCCAGCGCATGGCGGGCTTGCTGCTGTATATCAACGACATCCACGCCATCGGCCTGAAGACCGCGTCCGGGCTGCTGCTGACCGAGGGCTTCTACTGGGACATGAACGACGCCACCCGCGCCTGGTCGCGCCGCTACTTCGAGAAGCTCAAGAAGATGCCCAACATGAGCCAGGCCGGCACCTACTCCTCGGTGATGCATTACCTGAAGGCGATCCAGGCGGCGGGCACCGACGAGACCGGGGCCGTCATGAAGCAGATGAAGGCAATGCCGATCAACGACTTCTTCGCGAAAAACGGCCGCATCCGCGAAGACGGCCGCATGATCCACGACATGTACCTGTTCGAGGTCAAGACGCCGGCCGAATCGAAGTATCCGTGGGACTACTACAAGCTGCTGGCCACCATCCCCGGCGACCAGGCCTTCATGCCGGTGTCGAAGTCGCAGTGCCCGCTGCTGAAACGCTGACAAGCCGGCGTGCTGATAGGGGCCATATGCAGAACGCAGCTTACCTGCGCGGCGCGGGCAATACGCGCTTCGGCCGCATCGAGGGCAGCACGCCGCTGACCCTGATGGCGGCCGCCACCGACGCGGCGCTGGCCGACGCGGGCCTGGCCCGCGCCGACATCGACGGCGTGCTGTGCGGCTACGCCACCACGCTGCCCCACCTGATGCTGGCCACGCGCTTCTGCGAGTACGCCTCGCTCGATCCCGCCTATGCGCACGGCGTGGCGTCGGGCGGCGCCACCGGCGGCGTGATGGCCATGCTGGCGCGCGAACTGGTGCGCGCAGGCCGTTGCCGCAACGTGCTGGTGGTGGCTGGCGAAAACCGCCTCTCCGGGCAGAGCCGCGACCAGTCCATCCAGACGCTGGCCCAGGTCGGCGAGCCGGACATGGAAGTGCCCAACGGTGCGTCGGTGCCGGCGTATTACGCGCTGCTGGCATCGCGCTACCTGGCCGAGACCGGCATGCACGCCGACGCGCTCAGCGGCTTCGCGGTGCTGATGCGCGAGCACGCGGCAGGGCACCCCGATGCGCATCTGCGCGAGCCCATGACGCTGGACGCGGCACGCGCCGCCAAGCCCATCGCCACGCCACTAAGGCTATCGGATTGCTGCCCGATCTCCGATGGCGCGGTGGCGGTGGTGATTTCCGCCGAGCCCGGCAGCGGCACGCCGGTGCGCATCACGGGCGCGGGCCAGGCGCATCGCCACCAGCACCTGTGCACGCTGGACAGCGTGCTGGCCACGGGCGCCGCCGATGCTGCGAGGCGCGCGCTGGCGGAGGCCGGCAACACGGTGGCGCAGATCGACTACCTTGCCATCTACGACTCCTTCACCATCACGCTGGCGATGCTGCTCGAGGAGCTTGGCCTGGCCGGGCGCGGCGCTTCGCCGGCGCGGCTCGCGGCCGGGGACTTCGGGCGCGATGGCGCGCTGCCGCTCAATACGCATGGCGGCCTGCTCGCTTTCGGCCACTCGGGGGTGGCGGGCGGGCTGATGCATCTGGCGGAGGCCGCCCGGCAGCTCGCAGGGAGAGCGGGCACGCGCCAGCTGCCTGCGCGCAGGCGTGCGCTATTTCATGCGGATGGGGGGGTGCTCTCCTCACACGTAAGCCTGGTGCTGGAGGCGGCATGAGACGATCCACACCGGCCACCGCCTTGCTCCCCTGCCCAGGAACCTCTTCCAAGTCGTTGGATTCATCAGTTTCAAGGCATTGCTGTAGCAATAGTGACCCGAGGGCGCCTCGGTTCCTGGCGTGCAAGCCGGCGCGTCCTGCGCGCCGGGGACTCCCGCAAGCGGAAGAGGGGAGCACGCCAGCGCTACGCATTGCGCCTTCGCCGAGGACACTGCCATGAGTACCGCACATCCCTACCAGGCAGGCCTCGACGCCGGCGTGGTGCGTTACCAGTCTTGCGAGGATTGCCATGCCTGGCAGCCGCTGCAGCGCCATGCGTGCCGCGCGTGCGGCAGTACGCGGCTGGCCTGGCGCGACGCCGGCGGCCGCGCCATCATCCATGCCGTCACCGAAGTCGCGCGCGCGCCAACCGAGGCGTTCCGCGCGCTGGCGCCGTACACGCTGGTGCTCGCCACGCTGGATGAAGGCCCGCGCGTGATGGCGCATGCCGAGCCCGGCGTGACGATCGGCGAACGTGTGCGCGCGGGCTTCCTGCGCCACGGCGAGCGCACGCTGCTGCGTTTCCAGCGCGAGTAGCCGGATCGCTCCACTCGCGTCAGACAACGGGGCAACCCGTGCCCCCGACCCTGCTTCCGGATCGCACTCATCATGAACCAGACCCTGCAAGCCTTGCTGGCGCCGCGCTCGATCGCGGTGATCGGCGCCTCCGACCATATCCACAAGATCGGCGGCCGGCCCATCCACTACATGCGCGAGCACGGCTACGCCGGCAAGCTCTATCCGGTGAACCCTCAGCGCAGCACCATCCAGGGCCTGCCCGCCTACGCCTCGCTCGACGCGCTGCCCGAGGTGCCGGAGCTTGCCATCGTCGTGGTGAGCGGCGAGGCGGCGGTGTCGGCGGTGCGCGACTGCGCGCGCCTTGGCGTGGCCGCCGCCATCGTGATCGCCTCGGGCTTCGGCGAAGCGGGCGAAGAGGGGCGCCGCCAGCAGGACGAGATGGTGCGCGCCGCGGCCGGCGCCGGGCTACGCCTGGTCGGGCCCAACAGCCAGGGCCTGGCCAACTTCGGCACCGGCACCATTGCCAGCTTCTCCACCATGTTTATCGAAGTGCCGCCGCAGGATGGCCCGGTGGCCGTGGTGAGCCAGAGCGGCGGCGTCAGCGCCATGGTCTACGGCCTGCTGCGCGGACAGGGCATCGGCGTGCGGCACATGCATGCGACCGGTAACGAGGCCGACATCACGGTCAGCGAACTGGCGCTGGCCGTGGCGCATGATCCCGACGTGCAGCTGATCCTGCTCTATCTCGAAAGCCTGACCGACCCCGCGGTGCTGGCCGAAGCCGCCGCGGTGGCACGCCGGCGCGGCGTGCCGATGGTGGCGGTAAAGGCGGGCCGCTCCAGCGCCGGGCAACGCGCGGCGGCCTCGCATACCGGCGCCATCGCCAACGAAGACCGCGCGGTGGGCGCCTTCCTGGCGCGCCATGGCATCTGGCGCGTGGACGATGCCCATGCGCTGGCGCGTTGCGCGCCGCTCTACCTGCGTGGCTGGCAGGCCAGCGGGCAGCGGCTGGTGGTGGTCAGCAATTCCGGCGCCAGCTGCGTCATGGCCGCTGACGCCGCCGAACCGCTCGGCCTGGCGCTGGCGCCGCTGGCGCAGGCCACGCAGGCAGCGCTGGCCGAACGCCTGCCCGGCTTTGCCGCCACCGCGAATCCGGTCGACGTCACCGCCGCGCTGCTGACCAACAGCGGCCTGTTCGGCGAGGTGCTGCCCGTGGTGGCGGCGGACCCCGCCGCCGACCTGCTGCTGCTGGATATCCCGGTGGCCGGCATGGGCTACGACCTGCCGCGTTTCGCCCGCGACGCCGCCGGCTTTGCCGACAGCGCCGGCAAACCGATCGCGGTAGCGGCCTGGCAGCCTCCGGTGGCGGCGGCTTTCCGCGCCGCCGGGGTGCCCACCTACGCGAGCGCGGCCGATGCGCTGGCCGCCTTCGCCCAACTGGCCGCGCACCAGCAACTGCTGCGCGACGTGGCAGCCGAAGACACGCTGGTGGCGGCACACCGGCCACCGGCGCGCAACGCCGCGCACGCGGCAGCGAACACGGCCGGCCACACGCTGAGCGAGGCCGCGAGCCTGGCACGCCTGGCCTCGGCCGGCATGCCGGTGGTGCCGCACAAGCTGTGCCATACCGTGGACGAGGCGGTAGCGGCATGGCGCGAGTTGAAGGGACCGGTCGCGGTCAAGGCCAGCTCGCCGCAGGTGCCCCACAAGAGCGAGCATGGCCTGGTGGCGCTGAACTGCAACGACGAGCATGCGGTGGCACAAGCCTTCCTGCAGCAGACCGGTATCCTGGAAAAGCTCGGCGCCACCTGCGAAGGCGTAGTGGTGGCGCGCATGGAGCGCGGCCAGCGCGAATGCATGGTGGGCGCGCACTGGGACCCGGTGTTCGGGCCGGTGGTGCTGGTGGGCGACGGCGGCAAGTACGTGGAAGTGCTGCGCGACACGGCCATGCTGCTGGCGCCGTGCAGCGAGGCCGCGGTGGCGCGCGCCATTGCGGGCCTGCGCATTGCGCCGCTGCTGGCAGGCGTGCGCGGCGAGCCGGCCGTGGATGTGGCGGCGCTGTGCCGGATCGCGGTGCGCGTGGGCGCGCTGATGCACGAGGCCGGCGGCGCACTGCGCTCGATCGACCTCAACCCGGTGATGGTGAGCGCGGGCGGCGCGATGGTGGTGGATGCGCTGATGGAGATGGCGGCAGCCGCGCCACCGGCCTGAAGCGGGCGTTGGCCATGCATGGGGCAGCGCGGCACCGCTGCCTCATGCATCATGCATCAATAGACATCGCGCCGGTACCTGCCCTGCTCGCCCAGCCGCAGCAGCGCCTCTTCGCCCAGCACCTCGGACAGCGCCGCGTTGACGCCGGCAGCCATGCCCTGCAGGCTGCCGCAGACATAGATGGCCGCGCCGGCCGCGACCCACTCGCGCAAGGCACCGGCCGACGCATGCACGGCGTCCTGCACATAGCGCAGCGCGCCGCCATCGCGCGAGAAGACCAGATCCAGCCTCTGCAGCACGCCCTGCGCCTGCCACGCCGCGAGCTCGTCGCCGTGGAAGGCATCGTGCTGCGCGGTGCGCTCGCCGAACAGCAGCCAGTTGCGATAGCGGCCGGCCGCCGCGCGCGCCTTGAGATGCGCGCGCAGCCCAGCCAGCCCGGTGCCGTTGCCGATCAGGATCAGCGGGCGATCGTCGGCAGGCGGATGGAAGGCGCGATTGGCGCGGATGCGCAGGGCGATGGCCGCGCCCGGCTCCGCGTGCGCGGTCAGCCAGCCGGATGCCAGGCCGAGGCGGCCGTCGCCGTGGCGCGCCTGGCGCACCAGCAATTCCAGCCGCCCGTCTTCCGGCAACGAGGCGATCGAATACTCGCGATGCGGCAGCGGCGGCAAGGTGTCCGCCAGGCGCTGCGGCGCCACGCCGGCCAGCGCGGCGAGATGCGCGTCGGGCAGGACGATGCGGGTGGCGAGCGCTTGCGCCAGCGTGGTGGCCACCCCATCGCAGCGCACCGGCGTGCCGCCATCGAGCGAAAGCATGGCCAGCATGCGCTCCACCTCGGCCGGTGCGTGGCGCGGGCCGATCTCGGCAATGTCTCCGGCCTGCCATGCCGGCACGCTCCCGGCGGCCGGCACCAGCGCCAGGTGGAAAGCCGGCGAGCCCGGGCTGCCGGGGTTGAGCAGGCGGCGCTCGTGCAGCAGCCAGTCGGCATAGCGCGGCTTTTCCCAGTCGGCGATCTCGGCGCCGCCGCTGAGCGCGCTGAGGTGGTTCTGCCAGTGGCGCAGCGCGCCGGCGTCGCCGTTGTCGACCTCCACCATATCGAAGAGCGGCTGCGCGTGCTGGCGCTGCAGCCATGCCGACAGCGTGTGGCCGAAGGCGCAGAAGTTGGCGTAGCTGCGGTCGCCGACCGCAAGCATGCCGTAGCGCAGCGCGCGCAGGCCCCCCGGGCCCGCCGCTGCCGTCAACCGGCGCGCAAAGCCCGATGCGCTATCGGGCGCGTCGCCCTCGCCGGTGGTGCTGACGACGAACAGCGCCTGGCGGCAGTGGCCAAGACAGCCGGCTTCCAGATCGGCGAAGGACAACAACTGCGTGGGCTCGCCGGCATCCCGCAGCGCCTGCGCGGTCTGCAGTGCGAGCTGCTCGGCAAACCCGCTCTGGCTGGCATAGGCCACCAGCGTAGCGCCCGCCGTGGCCTGCGCCAGCGAGCCTGCGCGGGCATGGCGCCGGCGATGCCGGCCGATCACCGCCGTGCAGAACCCGGCGTAGGCGATCGCCACGCCGGCGGCCATGCCGCCGCGACTCGGGGCCAGGAAAGCCAGCGCCACCCCGGCCAGGCCCGCCAGCGCGCCGAGCGCGATCACCGCGTCGATCACGCGGATGCGCTTGCCGGCGTGGCTTGCGTGAGGCTGCGCACGCGCGCCGGCCGTGCCGCTGCCGGCGTCGGGCGCGTCCAGCGAAAGGGAGGAGGCCGTATCTGGCGGGTTCATGAGAGCATGGCCTCGAAGGCGGGTGACAGGCGTTCCTCGAAGCCGTTGCTATGGCGGATCAGGAAACGCGCCGCCAGCGCGTGCCGGCGGGCGAACACCATGCCGGCTTCCGGCCCCAGCACGGTCAGCGCGGTGGAATACGCATCGGCCAGCATGCATTGCGGGTGCAGCACCGTGACCGAGGCCAGCGCGTGGCTGGCAGGATAACCGGTGCGCGGGTCCAGGGTATGGGCATAGCGGCGGCCGCCGCTATCGAAATAGCGCCGGTAGTCGCCGGAGGTGGCCACCGACAGGCCGTGCAGTGCGACCAGCGTGTCCTGCATGGCCGGGCTCGTGCCGGGCGGGCTTTCCAGCGCCACCCACCAGGGCAGGCCATCGGGCTTCACACCGTGGCCGCGCAGCTCGCCGCCGACCTCGACAAGGTGGCTGGCGATGCCCTGCCCGCTCAGGTAGCGCGACACCGCGTCCACCCCGAAGCCCTTGGCGATGGCGCAGAAATCCAGCCGGACGCCGCCGGGCTGCCGCGCGCGGCCCGCGGCTTCGTCGAGCACGATGCGCTGCCACCCGCACAGGGCGCGGGCATGTTCGATCTCGGCCAGCGCCGGCGCCGCATCGCGGCGCGGCGCCGGGCCAAAGCCCCATAGGTCGACCAGCGGCCCGGCGCTGGGATCGTAGGCCCCGCCGCTGTCGCGCGCCACTTGCAATGCGGCCTGCAACACCGCGAAGCAGTCCGGCGGCAACACCTGCCAGCTGTCCGGCGCGGCGCGGTTGAAGCGGCTGAGGTCGGAGCTTTCGTCCCAGTTGCTCATCTGCGCGATCACGCCGGCCAGCACGGCGCGGATGCCGGCATCGAGCGCGTCTTCGCCGGTCCCTCCTGGCGGCATGACCCAGGCCGCCGACCACGTCGTGCCCATGGTCTCGCCATGCCGCCGGCACAGCTGCGCCCCCGCGGCAGGCACGGGCGGGGCAGAGCCAAGCGAGAGAGGAATGAGGACACGCTGCATGCGGGTGAACCTGGTAAAGCGACTAAAACGATAGCGGCGAAAACACAAAAAGCCCGCTTGGGGCCTTGATGCCTGCACCGGCCGCCGGACTTGCGCCCGGCGGCCGGCCTGCGATGAAGCGTGCTTACTGCGGCAGCACTTCCACCGTGGCGGCGTAGCTCGCGCGGCGCGTCTTGGCTTCCTTGATCGCGACCTTGTCGTCGCGCACCTCGGCTTCCATCCAGTACATGCCCGGGGCCGGCCACTTGACGCTGAACTTGCCATCAGCGTCGGTGGTGAACGACAGCTCCTGCAACTGGTCGCGGTAGCGGATGCCGCCCGGCACCACGGCAACCTTGACGTTGCCGGCGGGCTTGCCGTCGAGCAGCAGGCGGAAGCTGGCGGCGTCGCCGGCAACCAGGTCGTTCGGGTGCGTGACCGGCGCCAGCTCCAGCCCGCGGCCGGTGGTCTGCAGCACCTTGGCGGTCGGCTTGCCGGCCGTGACGAAGGCTTCCAGGCGGCTGTCGGCCTGCGTCACCTGCAGGTCCTGCGCGCCGGCCGGCACTTCCTTGGCGAAGGCTTCGGGAGAACCGCGCCAGCGCTTGGCCTGGCCGTTTTCCTTGTAGCTGGCGAACAATCCATGATTGACCACGGCCACCTTATAGGTGCCGGGCTGGGTCAGGTGCACGTCGAAGGTGCTGCGATAGCGGCCGGTGCTCGCGTTCTCTACCTTGGCCGCGGCGCCGTCCGGCGCGGTCACGGCGAGGTTGTCCAGCCGCAACGGCACGTGCTCGAAGTAGAACAGGTCGTTCGACACGGCGGCGTCGACGGTCACCCACGGGTCGCTGCCCGACAGCACGGTGGCCGACGGCAGCAGCCACTGGCGGTGCGCGTGGGCAGCCAGCGGCACCAGCGCGGCCAGGGCCAGCGCGGCGGCCTGGATGGAGAGTTTGGTGGCGAAAGTCTTCATCGTCATGCTCCTAAGGAATGCGGGGCCGGACCGGGGACGGCGCGGGGCCGTCCAGGAGTTCGATCCGTCAAAGGCTCTGGGTTCTCTCTGGGTTCTGGCTATTGGGGCTTGGCTGTCGGGCCGGGCTCAGGGCTTCAGGTCGACCGTCACGCCGCCCAGCTCGTGCTCGCCTCTTGCCTTGGCCGAAGCCGCTGCCTTCGGCGGCCACGCGAAGGGCACGCGCAGCAGTTCGCGCCCGCCAACCTCGCGGGCGGCTTCCACCACCAGCTGGTAGTCGCCCGCGGGCAGCTTGCCCAGCTGCGTCCTGGCATCGGTGAAAGTGAGCGTGTGCTCTCCGGGTGCGCGCGTGGCGCCGGAAACGCCGTCGGCGGGCATCTGCATATCGCGCCCGGCCTTGCGCCACCACTGGCGCATGTCCTTGAGCCACTTGGTGCCTTCGCCGTCCTTGTGCTTGACGTCATACCAGACCGCCAGCGTGCCGGCCGGACTCTGGTCCGCGCGCTCGACCCACATCGAGACATAGGGGCGGTGGTATTCGGCGACGCTCAGCCGGGGAATCTCGACCTTGACGTTCATTTCGGCCGCCACCGCCGGGCTGGCGAAGGGAACGGCAGCCATGCCGGTAAGAGTGACGGTAAGCAATCGGCGCATAGCAAGACCTCGTTTGTAAGCTGCTAACTGTGGACTGGAAACCGGGTGTGACCGGCAAATGTGTTCGCGGGCGCTGCAAGGCACGCCCAAGGCGGCCGGCACCGGTGGCGCTTCAATGAATGAACAGCAGCGCCAGCAGCAGGGGCGCCACCAGTCCCAGCCCGACCAGCGGCCAGGTCGCCATGCGGCCACCGGCGTGCAGCTTGAGCAGGAACAGCCCGGTGATGCTGAAGATCAGGCAGGCGACCGCGAACACATCGAGAAACAGGCTCCAGGCGCGGCCGGTATTGCGGCCCTTGTGCAGGTCGTTCAGGTACGAGACCCAGCCGCGCGTGGTCTTCTCGTACTGCACTTCGCCGCTGTCCAGCGCCAGGCTGACCCAGGCGTCGCCACCCGGGCGCGGCAGCGAGACATAGATCTCGTCGCCCGACCACTCGGCTTCGCGGCCGGCGGCATCGATATCGAGTTCCCGCGCGAGCCAGTCGGCCAGGGCAACCGGCACCGGGCCTTTCTCCCCGTGCGCGGCCTGCCGCAACGCGGCCGTCAGGCTGGCCGGCGCGGTGGCGGTGCGCGTGGCCACTTGCGGGCGAGCCTCGATCTGGCCGGCGTGGTTAAGCGTGAATCCGGTGACGGCAAACAGCAGCATGCCAATCAGGCAAAGCGCCGAACTGATCCAGTGCCATTGGTGCAGGTGCTTGAGCCAGAAGGCCCGGCGTTGTTGGCCGGCCCCCAGCGATATTTCGGTCATGGTGGTTATTCCGGCGCCCGCTCGCCTGGCCTGGCGGGGCCTGTGGCTCCCGGCAGCCCGCTATCCGGTCGCCTCACTCGTCGGCTTGCCTGGTCTGCGCTGTCGCTGCGCCACCTGTACCAGGCGAGCGGTTCGGCAAATAAAGCGAAAGGATAATGGTTCTCATTTGAAATCGCAATGCCGGCTGCCACGGTGGCTGTTACTTCGCATTACAAACGGACACCGCGAGCAGCACCCGTCAGATCGGCAAATGTATTGTGCGGTACCGCGCACGCACGGGCCCGTTGCCCTGCAACCCTTGCCGAACCTGAGGAAATCCCCTAGCGCCGCACCGTCAAGTTTGTCTTATCCGCCGCCGTTATCGCATCAGAAGCGCCTTGAATCGATACCTAGAAAACCGGGGGAGAAAGAATGCTGGAGCGTCTGAGCCTGAGGAAGAAATTGTTGTTGCCACTGCTCCTGAGCTGGGTCTGCCTGCTCGGACTGACGATGTGGGATGCCTGGCAGATGCGCGAGCTGAGGCTGGAGGAGCGCAAGCTGGACCTCGCCCACGTCACCGAGACCGCGCTGTCGGTCGCGAAGGATTACGAGGCGCTGGGCCGCAGCGGCAAGCTGCCGATGGACGAAGCCAGGCAGCAGGCGCTGGAGCGCGTGCGCGCCATGCGCTTCGGCGACGACGGTTATTTCACGCTGATGCGTTCGGATGCCGTGGTAGTGATGCACCCCTTCAAGCCGGAGATGAACGGCAAGAACATGGAAACCATGAAGGACCCCAACGGCACCTTTCTGTTCCGCGATATCGCCGCCATCGGCAAGGGCGTGGGACAAGGCTATGTGCATTACATGTGGGCCAAGCCCGGTTCCGAGGTGCCGCAGCCCAAGCTGAGCTACGTGGCGAACTTCAAGCCCTGGGACTGGAATTTCATCGCAGGCGTCTACCTGGACGATATCGACGCAGCCTTCCGCCAGGCGCTGTTCAAGTCCCTGGCCCTGCTGCTGGGCATCGGCACAGTGATGACCGTGGTGGTACTGCGCATTGCCAACGGGCTGCACAAACAGCTTGGCGGTGAGCCGGCGCTGACTTCGCGGATCGCCGCGCGCATTGCCGAAGGCGACCTCGCCAGCCAGGTGGACACCGCCCCCGGAGACCGCCACAGCGTGCTGTTCGCCATGCAACAGATGCAGAACCGGCTGACCGGCGCGATTGGCAGCATTCGCGGCTCGGCCGATTCGATCGCCAACGCGGCAAGGGAGATTGCCGCCGGGAATTCCGACCTGTCGCGCCGCAGCGAGGAGCAGGCCGCGTCGCTGGAGCAGACCGCGGCCAGCATGGAGCAGCTCACCGGCACCGTGCGCCAGAGTGCCGATAACGCCCGCCAGGCCAGCCGCCTGGCCGAAGGCGCCTCGGAAATCGCGGTGCGAGGCGGCGCCATTGTCGGCAAAGTGGTCAACACCATGGGCGAGATCAAAGCGGCCTCGAGCAAGGTGGTGGACATCATCGGCGTGATCGAAGGCATCGCCTTCCAGACCAATATCCTGGCGCTCAACGCCGCGGTGGAAGCAGCGCGCGCCGGCGACCAGGGCCGCGGCTTCGCCGTGGTGGCCGGCGAGGTGCGCAGCCTGGCCCAGCGCAGCGCCACCGCCGCCAAGGAGATCAAGGAGCTGATCGGCAATTCCGCGCAGCGCGTGGACGACGGCGCGGCACTGGTGGAAACCGCGGGCCAGGCCATGGATGAGATCGTGGAAGCCGTCAAACGCGTCACCGACCTGATGGGCGAGATGCGGGCCGCCACCGAGGAACAGACCGGCGGCATCGAGCAGGTCAACCAGGCCGTCACGCAGATGGACCAGATGGCGCAGCAGAACGCCGCGCTGGTGGAACAGGCAGCAGCGGCCGCGGCTTCGCTCGAGGACCAGGCAGACGCGCTGCACCGCGCGGTCGGCACGTTCCGGCTGGCAGGCGCCTGAGGCCGGCACGGTGCAGTGAAGAGCCGTAGTTGGCGCAGGCCTGGGCTCTTCGCGCTAACATTGGCCACCTCCCCAGCACCGGCCAGGATGAACCATGCCTTCCAATCATCGAATTGCGTCCGGCCGCGCCACGCTGGCCGCGGAAGTCGTCGGCAGTGGCGATCCTGTCGTCTTTCTGCACGCCAGCGTCTGCGATAGCCGCATGTGGCGCGCGCAACTGGATGGCGTCGGCGCTAACCATAAGGCCATCGCCTACGATCGGCGGGGCTTTGGCAAGACCCGCGCGGAAAAGGAGGACTTTTCTGCCGTCGCCGACCTGATGGCGGTGATTGACGCCACGGCGAACGGCACGCCTGCGATCCTTGTTGGATGCTCGCAGGGTGGGCGAATCGCGCTCGACGCGGCGCTTTGGCATCCATCCTGTGTCCGTGCCCTGGTTCTCATTGCGCCCACCGTGAGCGGCGCGCCCGAGGCGATCTATCCGCCTGAAATCAAGGGCCTGCTGGCCCGGCTGAAGGAAGCCGAAGCGGCCGGCGATCTGGATCAGGTGAACGCGATTAAAGCTCGCCTTTGGCTAGACGGTCCACTGGAGCCGGAGGGTCGTGTCGTGGGTCAGGCTCGCCGGCTGTTCCTCGACATGAACGCCATTGCGCTCCGCTCGCCGCCGACCGGGTCGGACCTTGATGTCGCGCCCGCCTTCCATCGTTTGGGCGAGATATCGGTGCCATCGCTTGTGATTTGGGGTGACCTCGACTTTCCCCACATTCAAGAACGATCTCGTCATATTGCAACTGTGATGTCGAACGGGTCGGGCCATGCGTTGACCGGCGCCGCCCATCTGCCGAGCCTGGAGCAACCGGCGGACATCACGGGCCTGCTCGCGGGATTCATCGATCGCTGCCCTGGCCGCCAGGGATAGGCCGGTCGGGACTGGGGCGCTGACCTTCACGCCTCGCCAGGGTGACCGTCCGCGATGGGTCGCCCAGAAACTCTCGCACTCTCCCAAAACAAGATGCAAATTCTTCTTGTAATGAGATTAATTCCCATTTACCATAGCTTCACTGTCTGACGCGCGGCAAGCAGAACAAGCACGGCGCCAGACACCGGAACACGGCAATACCAGCAAGGCCAGCGGCAGGTCCGCGGCAACCAGGAATTTGCGGTGTCGCAATGCGGCATCCATCACCGTCTTTTGTGGGGACCGCTCCGTACCGCGGAGCGTTTGGCAGTAGCCAGTCACCGGAGGATCGGGAAAGCAACCAGACCCCGCTTTCCCGATCGCCTCTTCGGCCGACAAGCCAAGCCATTTTTTTATTCCGCGAGTCGTGCCAGCACGGCTTGCATCAGCGGGCGGCCTTCCGGCCTGGAAGCCGCCCGCTGCATTCCTGCGGCCCGGAAAGCAGACGTCCGCGCGAAGCGTGTGGGCGGCGCGGCCGGCCGGAGCACCGTCATTTCCGATCGATGCGCCCTGCCCGGGCGCCAAGCCGTAGCATGCTGATGCCTTCCGACAGTACCGATCCCATTGACCTCAAGCGCGCCGGACTCAAGGCAACCTCGCCACGCGTGCGCGTGCTGGAAGTCTTCCGTGCCAGCCAGCGGCGGCACCTGAGCGCCGAAGATGTCTACCGTGCCCTGCTGACGCAGGAAGTGGATGCCGGCCTGTCCACCATCTACCGCGTGCTCAACCAACTGGTGCAAGCCAACATCCTGCTGCGGCACAGCTTCGAATCGGACCATGCCGTGTTCGAGCTGAACGAGGGCGGCCACCACGACCACCTGATCTGCGTGTCCTGCGGTCGCGTGGAAGAATTCCGCGACGAAGCCATCGAGGCGCGCCAGCGCGAAGTGGCCACCGCCAACGCCTTCGTGCTGCGCGAACACATGCTTGTCCTGTACGGCCTTTGCCCGGCATGCCGGGCCGACAAGGCAATCAACTAAACCGGCCATCGGTTCCCCTGCCTGCTCTCCCGGAACCTCGGCCTTGCCCGGCCCCGCTCGCCGCGGATGCCGGTGCGCAACCGGAGTCCGTCATGCCGCGACAGATCAAACCCCTGCCTGAACTCAAGCGCCTGCTGAGCACCTGGCTGCGCGAGCAGCCCGGATGCCAGGATTGCCAGTTGCGGGCCGTGTGCGTGCACCGGCCCGACCATACCGGCTGCAACTGGAGCGCCGAGGTGGATTTTCCTGAGCGCAGCGAGGAGGAGGCGGTCGGGAGTTTGCCGCTGGCCCGCCGGGTGGTTGTGATGGTCAGGGAGCAGTTTAATGTGGAGGGGCTGGTTGCGGCGGGGCCGCTGGGGTGACAGTGACCGTGGGGGAGAAAACACACCCCCGGCGCGGGCAGTGCCACACCGGCCACATCCGGCTAAAATCCGCCCTTGCCCGCGCGCAGCGCGGCCCACAGACCGCCTCCGCGCCTACCTCATGCCCATCCCCTCCGTTCCACGCCGCGCGCTCCTGGCCGTCGCCCTCTGCCTCGGCGCCACAGCCGCATGGGCCGAGACCGATGTCCAGGCCACGGCCCCCGCCAGCAACTGGAAAATCTCCGCAGGCCCCGGCGTCTACGTCGCGCCGAACTTCCCCGGCTCCCGGAAGTCGCTGGTCTACCCGATCCCCTACCAGGACATCGACTACGGCGGCCGTTTCTTCTCGCGTGGCTTCGATTTCCTTGGGGTCTACGCCGTCAACAACGATATCTGGCAGGTCGGCGCGGATTTCCAGCTCGACCCGACCTGGCGCAGGAGCAAGGACGACCACCGGCTGACAGGCCTGGGCGATGTCAATATGACGGTGCGGGCGCGGGCGTTCGCGCAGGCGCAGGTGTCGTTCGTGACCTTCTCGGCGGATGTGGCGCAGGATATCGGCGGCCAGGGGCAGGGCCTGATCGCCAACGGCGATGTGCTGTTCAGCCTGCCCGCGGGCAAGTGGCTGTTCACATTGGGGCCGGGGATGACGTGGACCAACGGCAAGTACATGCAGACCTTCTTTGGCGTCACGGCGGACCAGAGCGCCCGCTCGGGCCTGCCGACGCATGCCGTGCAGGCTGGTCTGCGCGAATGGCACGCGAACGGCATCGTCACCTACGAGATCTCGCGCAACTGGTCGGCGCTGGCCTCGGTGACCTTTGCCCGCCTGCGGGGCGACGCTGCCAGCAGCCCGATCACCGAGCGGCGCCAGCAGTGGACCACCATGGGGGCGTTGACCTACCGCTTCCGCTAGGAGCGCGCCTGGCGCAAGCACAAGGCACCAGGCGCCGTACCCGTCCTCAGGGCCGGCCCGGCCTGGGCGCTGGCGCGGTCCCGGTTGGGGTCGGCGCGGCGGGCCGCAGCACCAGCCAGACCGCCATGCCGATCAGCGCCCCGCCGGCGGCATGCGCCCACGAAAGCTGCTCGCCGAGGAAGAGCGCGCCCCATACGATGCCGAACGGCGGAATCAGGAACGTCACGGTCAGCGAGCGCACCGGGCCCAGGTCCGCGATCAGCCGGTAGTACAGGATGTAAGCGATGGCCGTGCAAAGCATGCCCACCGCCAGCATCGCCATCCAGACACCGGGTCCGGCAGCCGGCAGCGTGTTCTCGCGCGCCAGTGCGACCGCGCAGAACGGCAGCAGGAACAGCGTGGCGCCAAACATGCTGCCGGCCGCCACCAGGCGGCTGTCCAGCCCGCCCTGCGCGGTAATCCAGCGCCGCGCCAGAAAGCCAGCGAGGCCATAGCAGGCCGTGGCCACCAGGCAGGCCCCGGCGCCGAGCAGCACCTGCGGCGAAAACGCCACCGGCCCGGTGCGGGTCAGCACCGCCACACCCGCGACGCCAAGCACCACGCCGCCAGCCTTGGCCAGCGTCAGCCGCTCGCCGAAGCACAGCGCGCCGATCAGCACGCCCATCAGTGGCGTCATCGCATTGAACACCGCGGAGTAGCCGGCCGGCAGCCACAACGCCGCAAACGAGTACATGGCAAAGGGGATGCCCGAGTTGATCACGCCCAGTGCCATGACCTGCCGCCATTTACCCCGCATATCCCAGCGCACGCGCATCAGCGCCAGGCAGCCGGCCAGCGTCGCGGCGCCGATCAGCACGCGCAGAAATGCCGTGGCAAACGGCCCAAGTACCGGCGCGCCGATCCGCAGGAACAGGAAGCTGGCGCCCCAGATGGCGGCAAGACTAAGCAAGCGGATCAGATCGGTGGGTCTCATGGCGGCGGGGGCGGAAAGGCACAAGATGCGGCAAGGGAGAGTGCCCGGATTAGACCCCGGCTCGGGAAGGGCCGCAAGCTGGTTTCGGACATATCCCTGGCCTGTGGCTATGCCTCAACGTACCCACCGGTCACTTGGCGTTGCGTGATGGCAATGTGCTCGCCCCACTTAAGGAGGGGGTGGTACATGAGGCGCGTGACAATCCGTATTGAATTATTTTAAAATCTGATCTGCGCCAGAGTTAATTGACCCCTCCGACGCATTCCCGACAAGCCGCCACTCACGTGGTGGCTTCTTTTTTTGCGGCGCGCAAAGCACAACTATAAAACAACGTCAACCGCAATGGGAGATGCCGCGTTTGCAGCGACATGAAACGACAGTTCCTTGGCTTGCTCGCCCGTATCTACGTCCTTCAATTCGCCGTCGAGGTGCCGGCCACGGTGGCCATGCTCGCCGAGATGTTGATGGAATACGGCTTCCAGGTGGATATTGGGTCCGTCCGCCCCTTGCTGCGCGCCTTGCAGATGGAAGGCTACATTGAAAGCGTGCTGCGCGACGGCATCGGCCGTGTCTACCTGATCACGGAACGCGGACGGGAAGAACTGCGCAACAGCCGCAGCCACGTCGACGACTTGTATCGCCGGCTGCACTCGCGCAACGATTCTTCCGAAACCTCCCACGGCTGATCGCCCGCGGCGCGGCCGACACGCCGGCCGCCATCGCTCATGCCCCGGTGCACGCCCGCGCAGCCCGGCCGTGCACGCTGCCCCGCCAGCGCCATTCCCGCCACGCCATCCCCATGCAATGTGCCCCCCGGCACGGGCAGCCGAGCCGCAACACTTCATGCGGCGAATAGCGTACCCGTTTCTGCGTGGACCAACATGCTTCGCATCAATGGCAGGGCCCGGAGAGGCAGTGCGCTGTGACGCCACCTGCCCGAGCCTGCCGGCTGACGCGGGGCCAGCCTTGCTGGCTTACTTCTTCTCAGCCTTGCCTTCGTACCGCTTGCTCCACTCGGCCAGGATGCGGTCGCGATTGGTGCTGGCCCAGTTGAAATCGTTCTTGATCAGGCGCTTCTCGTAATCGGCCGGCAGCAGGGCATCCGGCTTGGCGATGCCCGGGATGGCCAGCACCGCGAAGTTCTTCTCGTACAGCGCCATGGCTTCGTGGGAGGCGGAGAAATCCGCCAGCCTGCGTGCCGCTTCCAGATTCCTGGTGCCCTTGACGATGGCAGTCGCCTCGATGTCCCAGCCCAGCCCTTCGGACGGCAGCACGATGTCGATCGGCGCGCCTTCCTTCTTGGACTTCATGGCACGGTACTCGAACGCGATGCCGATCGGGAATTCGCCCTGCGCCGCCATCTTGCAAGGCTTGGAGCCCGAGTGCGTATACAGGCCGATATTCTTGTGCAGGGCATCCATATAGGACCAGCCCTTCTGCTCGCCCATCATCTGCAGCCAGGCGCTTACGTCCAGGTAGCCGGTGCCGGACGAAGCCGGATGCGGCATGACGATCTTGCCGGCGTAGACCGGCTTGGTCAGGTCGGCCCAGGAGGCCGGCTTGGGCAAACCCTGCTTCTGTGCCTCGATGGTGTTGAAGCAGATCGCCGCGCCCCACACATCCATGCCGACCCAGGCCGGCGGGTTGGCGGCGCTGCGGTATTGCGCATCCACCGCGGCCAGGTTCTTCGGCGCGTACGGCTGCAGCATGCCTTCCTTGTCGAGAATCGCGAGGCTCGAGCCGGCCAGGCCCCACACCACGTCGGCGCGCGGCGCGGCCTTCTCCGCCAGCAGCTTGGCGGTCACGATGCCGGTGGAGTCGCGCACCCACTTGATCTCGATATCCGGGTTGGCCTTTTCGAAGGCGGCTTTGTAGGCGGCGATCTGGTCGGCTTCGAGCGCGGTGTAGACCGTCAGCACGGTGTTGGCATGGGCTGCGCCGGCCAGCAGCGCGAAGGCGGCCACGGCAGTGGCGGTACGGAACAGGTAAGGCATGGTTTCTCCTTGGGAAGCGTGTCTTGATGTCGGGCGAATATCGGGGCAGGTGTCAGCCTTGCGGGGCGCGCCAGGCTTGCGTGCGGCCCAGCCAGCCGCGCGCGGCGCCCAGCAGCAGCAGGCAGGCCAGCGCCGAGGTCAGCAGGATCAGCGTGGACATGGCCGCGGCAGGCGCGGTATCGCCGGCGTCGTCCATGTTCAGCACGGAGATCGCGGCCAGCACGGTGTCGGGGCTGTAGAGGAAAACCACCGCGGACACCGTGGTCATGGCCGAGACGAACAGGTAGCGGAAGATATCGATCAGTGCCGGCAGGCAGATGGGCACCGTCACGCGCCAGCAGGTGACCAGCGGCGCCACGCCCAGCGACAGCGCGGCGGCTTCGAATTCGGCATCGAGCTGGCGCAGCGCGGCGGCGGCGGTGAGATGGCCGGTGGTGTAGAAGTGCGCCACATTGCAGAGCACCAGCAAGGTCATGGTGCCGTACAAGGTGTGCAGCGGATTGGACGGCGCGTTGAAGAAGAATACGTAGCCCAGCCCGAGCACCAGCCCTGGTACCGCCATTGGCAGCACAAAACCTGCCCGCAGCACGCCGTGCAGCCAGGCCGGCCCGCGCGTGCGCTCGGTCAGCCAGGCGCCGAAAAAGATCGCCAGCGTGCCGGCCAGCGCGGTGAAGGCTGCCATGCGCAGGCTGTTGCGGTAGGCCAGCCAGCCGCCGCCGTCCATATTGTCGAAGTCGTAATGGGCCAGCGTGAGTTCCAGGTTGTACGGCCAGAGCCTGACCAGGGAAGCGCCCACCGCCGCGGCCAGCACGGTCAGCAAGGCGGCGCCGATCGCCAGCACCACCAGCGTGCAGAACGCATCGCGCAGCGGATCGCGGCCCGGCACGTACACCTGCGAGCGGCTCGACATCTGTGCGCGCTGGCGCCGCTGCATGGCGATATCCACGCCGAAGGTCAGCAAGGCCGGCAACAGCAGCAGCATGCCGATCAGGGCGCCGCGCGCGAACTGCTGCTGTCCGACCACCGCCTTGTAGGCCTCCAGTGCCAGCACCGGATAGCCGCCCCCCACCACCTTGGGCACACCGAAATCCGTCACCACCAGCGTGAGCACCAGGCAGGCCGCGCCGAACAGGCCGTGGCGGGCACCCGGCAGCGTCACCGTCAGGAAGGTGCGCCACGGCGAGGCACCCATCGCGCGCGCCGCCTCGTACAGGCGCGCGTCGGCCAGCGACAGCGCGGCCATCAGCACCATCAGCGCGTGCGGAAAGGTGTAGAAGGTCTCGCCCAGCACAATGCCCCAGAAGCCATAGATGCCGCCCGCGCCAAAAGCGCCCTTGAATATGCCCTGGTTGCCGAACAGGTAGACCAGCGCGATACCGGGCAGCAGCGAAGGCGCGAACAGCGGCAGCAGGGCAATGCCCCGCCATAGCGGCTTGAGCGCGATACGGGAGCGCTGCAGCGCATAGGCAAAGCCGAATGCCAGCGGCACGACCAGTGCGGCCACGGTCAGCGAGACCGCCAGGCTGCGCCCCAGCAAGGGTACGAAGTTGGGATTGGCGGCCAGCTCGGCCACGCGCGCAGGCAAGGCCCAGTGTCCGGCATCGTCGAACCAGGCTTGTCCGAACAATGCCAGCAGCGGCAGCACCAGCGCCACCGCCAGCCCGGCCAGCCAGAGCCATTTCATCGCGGCCGGCGTGCCATGGGCGATCCGCTCCGGCAGGCTGGCGCCGCCGCGCGCGAAGCGTCCCCCATCGGCGGCGCGGCCGGCCTGCGCCACTGCCGCCACCGCAGGCTGCAGGCGCCTCATGCGAACACCTGCAGGGCCTGGCTGGGCAGCGACACCCAGAACTTGTGGCTGCCCGGCGCCGGCAGCAGGTGGCGCTCCTCGCGCAGCACGTCGGCGAACAGCGTCTGCCCCGGCAGGCGGTCGGCCTCCAGCAAAAGCCGGTAGCGGCTGCCCAGGTAGGTCTGATCGACAATGCGCGCCAGCAGGCGGTTGGGCTCGCCTTCGGCCGGATGCAGCCTGACCGCCTCGGGACGGCAGCACAGCCTTGCCGCACCCCCGGCATTGCCGGCGGCCGTGCCGGCACGAGCGGGCGATACCGCCAGTTCCAGCTCGCCCACGGTAAAGGTCTCGCGTCCGCTCAGGCGGCCCGCCAGCCAGTTGGCCTGCCCGATGAATTCGGCGACGAAGGCCGAGGCCGGGCGTTCGTAGATCTCGCCGGGCGTGCCGGTCTGGGCAATGCGTCCGCCCTCCATCACCGCGATGCGGTCGGCCATCGCCATGGCTTCTTCCTGGTCGTGCGTGACCATCACCGTGGTGACATTCAGGCGACGCTGCAGCTGGCGCAGTTCCAGCCGCAGGTGCTCGCGCACCCGCGCATCGAGCGCCGACATGGGCTCGTCCAGCAGCAGCAGCGAAGGGGCCGGCGCCAGCGCGCGCGCCAGCGCCACGCGCTGCTGCTGCCCGCCGGAGAGCTGCCCGGGATACTTGCGCTCGCTGCCGGTGAGCCCGACCAGCGCCAGCATTTCGCCGATGCGCGCCTCGCGATGGGCGCGTCCCATGCCGCGGCCCTGCAGGCCGTAGGCCACGTTCTGTGCCACCGACAGGTTCGGGAACAGCGCGTACGACTGGAACAGGATGCCGTAGTCGCGCGATTGCGGCGGCAGGCCGGTCAGCTCGCGCCCACCGGCATGGATGCGCCCGCCATCCTCGCGCTCGAGCCCGGCGATAATGCGCAGCAAAGTGGTCTTGCCGCAACCCGAAGGGCCCAGCAGGCACAGCAGTTCGCCCTGCGCCACCGACAGCGACACGCCGTCCAGCGCCTGGAAGCCGCCGGCTCCCCCAAACCGCTTGCTGACCTGCTCCACCGCCAGGAACGGACGACCCGACGCGGCCTCGACTGCTTGCATGAACAACCCTTTATGCCACCATGACAGCCGGCAGCATAGAGACCGCGCATGCCAGCAGTGTGGCAGTTGGGCAAAGATTCCCGATGCAGGTATAGGCGGTTTTGGGAATAGCCGGGCGGGGCTTGGCCCGCGCTGCCCCGGCGGCTGGCGGCTAGCGGCCGGCTGCCAGCACCGGGGCCGCGGCGTGCATGATCGCCTCCCCGCCTGCCGCGCAGATCTCCATCAGCCCGCTCAGGGGCACCGCCTGGCAAAACAGGTAGCCCTGCACCGCGTCGCAGCCATGCTCGCGCAGGAAGGCGAACTGCCCCGGCGATTCCACGCCCTCGGCGACCACCTGCAGGTGCAACTGGTGCCCAAGGGTAATGATGGCGGCCGCCACCGCCTGGTCATGCTCATCGTGCGCCACATCATCGACAAAGGATTTGTCTATCTTCAGCTTGTCGATCGGCAGCCGCGTCAGGTAGCTCAGCCCGGAGTAGCCGGTGCCGAAATCGTCGATCGACAGGCCCACGCCCAGCGCGCGCACGCGCTCGAAGGTGTCGATGGTCTTGCTGCCGCCCTCGATCAGGATGCCTTCCGTGACCTCGATGGTCAGGCTCCCCGCCGGCAGGCCGGCCGCCGTCAGGCACTGCTTGACCATGGCGGGGAAGCCCGCCTGCCGCAACTGCAGCGGCGAGATATTGACCGCCACCTCCAGTTCGAGCCCAAGCTCGGCGCGCAATTGCTGGATCTCGCGGCAGGCCGTGGCCAGGATCCATTCGCCCAGCGGCATGATCAGCCCGCTCTGTTCGGCAATCGGGATGAACTCGGCCGGCGGGATCACGCCGCGCTCGGGCGTGTTCCAGTGAATCAACGCTTCCACGCCGACGATGCGCAAGCTGGCGGCATCGACGATCGGCTGGTAGCGCAGCTTGAATGCCTGTGCGGCAAGCGCGCGGCGCAACAGGCCCTCGATGGTGAAACGCGCCATCGACGCCTCGGCCATCTCGCTGGAAAAGCGGCTGAGCTGCGCGCCGCCGCGGCGCTTGGCCGCGTACATGGCCGCATCGGCGTTCTTGAGCAGGTCGGCAAGGTTGTCGCCGTCGTCGGGGCAGATCGCCATGCCGATCGACGGCGTCACGCGCAGTCGCTGGCTGCCCAGTTGCAGGTCTTCGGACAAGCGCTCCAGGATCTTGGCGGCGACCAGTTCGGCCTCGCTGTCCTGGCTCACCGCGTCGAGCACCACCACGAACTCGTCGCCGCCCATGCGGGCCACCATGTCGGCATGGCGCACGGCCGCCTTGAGGCGGTCCGCCACGATGCGCAGCACCTCATCGCCCATATGGTGGCCGAGCGATTCGTTGATGCGCTTGAACTGGTCGAGATCGAGCAGCAGCAGCGCGATGCGCTCACCCTTGCGCAGCGCACGCTGCAACACCAGCTCCGTGCGTGCGTGGAGCTGGGCGCGGTTGGGCAGGCCGGTGAGCGCATCGTGATGGGCCAGGTGCCGGATGTACTCGTCGGCGCGCTTGCGCTCGGTCAGGTCATGCGCGATGGCGAGATAGCCCCCCGCGTCGGAGGCCGGCATGCCATCGGCAACGGCAGCCCCCATGCCCGGCGCCGCTGCATCGGCGCCGGCTGCGGCACGCGCAGCGGGCAGCGCGGTCAGGGTCAGCTGCACCGGCAGGCCCGAGCCGCCCTTGCGGACGTAGGTCCACTCCTGCTCGTCAGCCAGCCCCAGGCGTGCCTTGCCGATCACTGCCTGCAGCCCCGGCGCGACCGGCTCGCCCAGCTCGCTGGTCAGCGCCACGGCGCGGGCCGCGACTTCCCTGGGGTCGAGGAAATCGAGATAGCGCATGCGCCCGGCCACCTCGCTGGCCTGGTACCAGAGCATGCGCTGGCCAGCGCGGTTGATATCGGTCACGATCCCGTCGCGGTCGAAAGTGATGACGCACAGCGCGGTATGGTCGAGCACGCGCGCGCTGCGCCCGGCCGCCTCTGTCGCGGCAAGCTCGGCGCGGCGGACGGCACTCAGGTCGGTCACCACCCACAGCACCCGGCCGGGGCCGGCGGCAGGCACTGGCGTCGCCACCACGCGCACGGGGAATACCGTGCCGTCGGCCTTGCAGGCACGGGTTTCGGCCCGCCGTTCCGGCCCCGTCGCGACCAGGGTGGCAGCGTCGGGCAGCAAGGTGGCGATGGCCGTGCCGGCGAACTGGTCGGGCGCCCTGCCGAACAGTGCCGAGGCGGCGGCACCGGCGATCTGGATCCCGCCATCGGCGCCGCATACCAGGAAGGCATCGCTGGCGCTGGCCAGGCCCGCGCGCTGCAAGGCACCATCGGTCTGCCGGGCATGCCGGACCCGTGCCGCGAGCCGCCAGGCCTGGCGCCGCTGGCGGGCCAGCACCAGCGCCAGCCACGCCAGCAGCCCCGTGCCCACCGCGCCGGCCAGCAGCGCCAGCGCGGCACGCCGCGGGCGATGGGCCGCTTCGAAGGACAGCGTGCTGGCGGCATGCAGCGTCCAGACACGGCCGCCGAACCACAGTTCTCTCTCCGCCCTCAGCAACGGCGCGCGCGCCGGGCCGGGCGCCGCATCCGCCGGCTCGGCATCACCGGCCAGCAAAGCACCGGGCCGCGCGTCGCGTCCGTCGTAGAGCGTCAGCGACGCGGCGCCAGCCGCCGGCAGGCTCACGCTGCGCAGCACGTCTTCCAGCCGCAGGGAGGTATAGACATAGCCGGTCACGGCCTGTTGGCGCTGGACCAGGGTATTCAGCGGCAAGCCGTTGGCGTAGACCGGCAGGTACAGCACGACGCCCTGCTGGGACGCCTGCGCTTCGCTCTCGCTGGTCAGCTGGAGGGCGCTGGTGACCCGCGCCTCGCCAGTGTCGCGGGCAGCCTCGGCCGCGGCCCGCCGGGCGGGGTCCGTGAGGATATCGAAGCCAGGCACGCGCGCGATGCGGCCGGCGAACGGCTCCACGTACACGATGGGGGCGTACAGCTCGCGCTGGCCGCGCGGGTAGACCTCGAAGGCCGGCAGGCCCTCGCGGTGCATCGATTCGACCAGCCGGTCGACGTCCCCGCGCGGAGTCAGGCGCACATAGCCGATGGCATTGGTGCCGGGCGGCAGGTCGTCCAGTTGCGTGGTGTACAGGTAGTTGCGCCACTGCGCGCGGGTAGCCCCGGGGTCGGCTGCGAACAGGCCGGAGGTCCCGCGCAGCAATTGTTCGTTGTCCTGCAGGCGGGATTGCAGCGCGGTAAAGACCGGCGAAAACAAGGCCTCGAACTCGTCGTGCGCCGCCTGCCGCTCCAGCCCGCGCAGGCTATGCCAGGCGCCGCCCGTGGCGAGAACGCCGGCGGCGGCGACCAGCAACGACAGCAAACCGGGCGAAAGTGAGGGCAGTTTCATGAATAAGGGGTGCGGATAGGAGCCCTCGATGGCCGCGCCCCGCCTCCGCAGGGCCAGAAGGCACTATACCGCGCCAGCAATGGCTCGCCCAGTCCCGATGCCGGTGCGTAACGTACGGCGCCACACGAAACCGCGCGCCGCCGCCGGACTCGCGCGGGGCACGCGGTTGTGGTAGGGTTGGCGCACCCGCAAGCCAGCCGGAGCCCGATTCCGGCTGCGACGCGGGTCGGCCGCCCAGATGGCGCGCGCCATCCCCGACACCGCCGGCCGCATGCCCCACGTTTCGCTTTCCCTGAAGGCGCGTCTTGCGCTGATTAGCACCCTGCTCGCCGCCGCCCTTGGTACCGGCATCGTGCTGGCGTCCCTGTATTGCGCTCACGACGACCTGCTCGCCGCGCTGCAGGACCAGCAGGATTCCATCGTCAAGCTCGCCGCCAGCCAGCTCGACACGGCGATGAACGACCGCATCACCCTGCTGTCCCATATCGCTCCGCAACTGGAGGGACAACTGGGGCGCCCCGCCGCCGATCTGCGCCGCCTGCTCGAGAGCCGGATCCCTGTACCCGGCAGCTTCAATGCGTTCATGCTGGCCGACGCCCATGGCCGGATGCTGGCGCCGGACGGCACGCCGGTGAATATCGCCGACCGCGACTATTTCCGCGAAGCCGCTCGCACCCTGGGGCCGGTGATCACGCCGCCCATCCGCGCCCGCACCAATGGCGCCATCGGCGTACTGGTCGTGGTGCCGATCGTCTCCGCACAGCGCGAATTCCTTGGCCTGCTGGGCGGCTGGCTCAACCTGACGAGCGCCAACTTCCTGGTGGAAATCACCCATAACCGGCTCGGCACCACGGGCTTCTACTGCCTGGTATCGGCGGGGCGCGCGCCGGTCTATGTGCGGCACCCCGATCCGGCCCGGGTAGACCAGCCAGCGCGCGCGCAGGGCGATACCTGCGGCGTCGAGGGTCATGGGGGGCTGTTCGAGTTCCTGGCGCCGGCCCGGCCGCTGATCTCGCGCTACCTGATGGAGAGCACCGGCTGGGAACTGGTGGCCGTGCTGCCAGCGCAGGAGGCTTTCGCGCCGTTGCGCGCCATGCAGCAGCGCTTCGTGCTGCTTGCGCTGCTGTCGCTGGCGGCAGTGGCCTTGCTGATCTGGCTGACCGTGCGAAGCCTGCTGGCGCCGCTGACGCGGCTGCACCAGGTGGTACGCGAAAGCGCGTGCGACCTTGCCGCCTATGAACGGCTGCCAGCGCAGCAGGACGACGAGATCGGCGACCTCGCGCGCGCCTTCGGGCAGTTGATGCGGGATGTGAACGAGCGGCGCGAACAGCTCGATCTCAGCGAGCGCCAGCTACGCGCGGTCACCGATACGCTGCCGGCGCTGCTCGCCTTTATCGGCCCCGACGAGCGCTACGCCTTCAACAACCTGGCCTACGAGCGCACCTTCGGCATTCCCGTCCGGGAGCTGCACGGCAAGACCGTGCGCGAGGTGATCGGCGAAACGCGCTACGCGCGCGTCCGGCCGTTCCTGCAGAAGGCCCTGGCGGGTACCGCCGTGACGTTCGAACTCGAGGAGAGCGATCCCGAATACCGCTGCATGGAGACCAATCTCCGCCCCGAATGGAGTGCCGACGGCAGCCACGTGGAGGGCGTGCACGTGCACGTGCAGGACGTGACCCAGCGCAAGCTGGAAACCCTGCGGCTGTCGCGCATCTCGCGGCTGGACCACCTGACCCAGCTGCTTAACCGCAGCGCCTTCGAATCGCTGCTGCAGACAGCCATGAAGCGCAGCCGCGACGACGATCGCCTGATGGCGCTGCTTTACCTGGACATGGACCGGTTCAAGGCCGTCAACGACTACCACGGCCACATCACGGGCGACCTGCTGCTGCAGGCCTTCGGACGACGGCTGCAACGCTGCGTGCGCGAACGCGACGCGGTAGCGCGGCTGGGCGGAGACGAATTCGCAGTGGTGCTGGAAGAGATCGGCAGCGCGGCCAATGCGCAGCGCATCGCGCAAGCCATCCTGGAATCGGTAAGCCGGCGCTTTTTCATCGACGGCGTGTTTGCCGATGTCGATGTGAGCATCGGCGTGGCGCTCTACCGGGGGGCGCCGATGCCGGACCAGGAGTTGATGCGGCAGGCCGATACCTTGCTGTATCGCGCCAAGGCGGCAGGGCGGGGGCGTTTTGAGATGGGGCCGCCGGAGTTGATGGAGGGGGTGGGGTGAGAGGGGGTGGGGTGAGAGGAGGTACCGCGGCTAGAGGTGGTGTGTTGTCGGGCTCATGGGCGCATGGAGGTATTTGGTTTTCAGTAGGACCTCATGCCGTTGTAGGGACCTGATTCAGGTCTGCAGGGCCTAAAGGCGGAGTGGTGTCAGGCCCTCGGGCACATGGAGGTGTCACTTTTCTTTACTCGTAAAGAAAAGTAACCAAAAGAAAGCGACCCCTTGCAGGGGGGCTGGCGTGTCGGGCTTGGGGACGTTGCGGATTCGTGGTGGGCGCGTCAGTCCTGCCTGACTGCTGGCGCTACCGGCGCGAACGGCATTGCCAATGCGGATGGCACTGGTTTCAGTATAGCGCCCCTGATGGCAATGGCCCGTGGTGGCTCACGCATCTGCCGTTACCGGCACGAATGGCCACTACCTCCCGATCCTTGCTGGTTTCGTCATGGGCGCGGTGGCCCCAGATTTTGGGTATTCGCCTCAAGCCGGGGCCACCGCGCCCACGACGAAACCAGTGCCGTTCGTGTTCGAGTGGCCATATAAAACTGGTAACGGCAGATGCCTGAATGGGCAAGCGAGATCGTCATTCAGGGGTCATACAATGAAACCACCGTCATTCGCAGCGGCAATGCCGTTCGTGCGGGTAGCGCCAGCAGTTCATTAGAACCGCCGCGCCCACCACGAATCCGCAACGTCCCCGATCCTGATAAGCCAGCCCCCCTGCAAGGGGTCGCTTTCTTTTGGTTACTTTTCTTTACGAGTAAAGAAAAGTGACACCTCCATGTGCCCAAGAGCCTGACACCACTCCGCCTTTAGGCCCTGCAGACCTGAATCAGGTCCCTACAAACGCAAAAGGACCCTCCAGGCGCCAAGAAAGCATCCATCAGGTCCCCCAAAAAAAACCACATCCACCAAATACTCAACCGCTAGCCAGACTAACACCCTGCGGCCCCGTCCTGGTCAGCCCATCCCGCCCATACAACGGCCCGCTGTCACCGCGCTGGCGCAGCACCTGAATCGCTTCCTTGGTGAATTCGAGATGCGCGTCCACCACCGCCGTATTGACGGCATTGGCGTCGCTGGCCAAGCGCACCGCGGATAGCAGCTTGCGCCAGGCCGACTCGAGCACGGGATCGATCTCGCGGCCGAAGAGTTGCCCGCCGGCACCCAGGCGAATGCCCAGCGCGCCCATCTGCGCCTCGCGCGTGCGGGTCAGGGCGCCCAGCAAGCCGGCCAGTTCAACCTTGCGTTCGAGCAGGCTGGCCAGGGCCTCGTAGTTGCCCGCCTTGATCATGGCTCTTTCCTCGCCGAGTACTGCGGCGAATTCTTTCGCCAGTTCGGTTTCGCGGTTCAGGTTCTGGATCAGGGGCTGGCTCATGGCGTGCCTATCGTGGGTGGAGGTTGGCTATGCGCTGGCGTTCTCAGGCGCTGCCGTTGAGCTCGCGCAGCGAGGCGAGCAGCCCGTCGGCGATCTTGCTCGGGTCGATCTTGATGCGGCCTTCGGAAATGGCCTGGCGGATTTCATCGACCTTGGCGGTATCGATGTCGTCGTCGCTGTCTTCAACCAGGCGCGAGCCGATCTCGCGCACCTGGGCTGCCAGGGGGCTTACTCGCACGCCGGTCGTATCCGGCGTCGGGGCCGGGGTCTGTGCGGGGGCGCTGGCCACGCTGCGCACGGCGCCGTCGCTGGCGTCGCCCGGCCTCGACGAGGTGGTCTGATTGATCTTCACGATGATTCCTTGCTGGGTTCCTCAGGCTTATCGGATGGTTCAGGCAAAACTTTAGGGCGAATTATGCCGCCGGGACGCTGTTTGGGGCGTCCTCCGAGGGGGGCTGCCCATTCGCCCAGGATGCGGCATTGTCTCATGAGACCGCCACGCAACCCGAGGGCGAGGGCGCGCCCGCGCGCCATCCTCCCCGCTTATTGCTGCAGCACCACCGTGTCGCCGCTGCGCACCAGCGCATTGACCACCTGACCGCTCTTGAGGCGTACCTGCACGTTGTTGCCCACCGCGGCCTCGGCCATGACCTTGCCTTCGCTGCTGATCTGGAACGAGTCGCCTTCCACCATCACGGTCACGTTTTGCCCTTGCCGAACGGCAATGGCCTTCTTCAGCAGATCCATCCGTATCGGCGAGCCGGCGGAGATGCGGTTGGACGCCACCGCGCCGCTGATCTGCGCCGGGTCCGTCACCACGGCACGGGGCAGCATGGCCAGGTCGCCCTGGCGTACTTCCATGTCGGCCGCTTCGATGGGCTCGCCGGGCATGAGGTTGCGGCCCGCCACATAGTAGTCGGCCACCACCGAGACGCGCGCCTGGACATAGCGCGTCCAGGGACGCTCGCCAGCGCAGCGCACGCCAACGGAAACGCGGCCCCAGGGCGATGCGCCCGGAGGCAGGAAGGGCTCGGGCAAGGGGCAATCCGGAGCCCGGCCGCCAGACGGCGGCACCACCTGGATGCTGGCCTTGCCGGGAAGGCCGGCGGTCTGGCGCTCGAGAAACTGCTCGACCGCGGTACGCACCGGGTCTTCGGGGAAGGGCGAGGGCGGTGCCGCCCCGGCGCTGCCGGCGAGCGTGCCGCCGGCGGCCAGCGCGCAAAGCAGGGCGCGCGTCGCGGCGGCGCGGAAACGAGGATTCATGTGGGCATCCAGCAAGGAGACGTCCTGGCGCGCGTCGTGAGGGCACGCTCCAGGTGCGTAGGAACGGGTCCCATTGTAGGCAGCCCCGCTGTCTTGCTCGGGCCGAAATACGCAGGTTTTTTCGTCCTATTCATGCGATTGGCATGACAGGGCTACCCCTAAGATGGCACACCTGAAGAAGGTCGACCTTCGTTGCTCTCCCCTTCAAGCGAGACACAGACATGATTGACAGACTCGATGCGGCATTACGCTTCCAGCAGGAAGCACTGAGCTTGCGGACCCAGCGGCAAGCGGTCATTGCCTCCAATATCGCGCATGCCGACACACCCGGCTACAAAGCGCGCGATTTCGATTTCTCCAGCACGCTGGCGCAGACCGTGGAGCGCGGCAAGCAGGCCGAAGGCGTCACGCTGACGACCACTTCGGCCCGGCACCTGCCGGGCCAGGCGCCGACCGCCGACGACAGGGACCTGGCCTATCGCATCCCGCTGCAATCGAGCATCGATGGCAATACGGTGGAAATGGACACCGAGCGCATCGCCTTTGCCGACAATGCGGTGCACTTCGAATCCGGCCTCACCGTCATGAGCGCCAAGATCAAGACCATGCTGTCGGCCATCCAGCAATGAGCACGAAATGCCAGCATTGAATATCTTCGAAGTTGCCGGTTCGGCCATGGCTGCGCAGTCGCAGCGCATGAACGTGACCGCGTCCAACCTGGCGAACGCGGACAGTGCCGTGACACCGAATGGCCAGCCATACCGCGCCAAGCAAGTGGTGTTCGGACTGGCGCCCACGCCGGGCCAGAGCGATGTCGGCGGGGTGCAGGTGGAAGGCGTGGTGGAGGACTCGTCCCCGCCGCGCATGGTCTACAACCCCACGCACCCGCTTGCCAACGCCAATGGCTACGTCACGATGCCCAACGTCAACCCGGTGGAGGAGATGGTCAACATGATCTCGGCCTCGCGCTCCTACCAGGCCAACGTGGAAGTGCTCAACACCGCCAAGAACATGATGCTCAAGACATTGACCATCGGTCAGTAAACCGGGATACGAAATGACCTCGACTTCCAACGTAAACGGCAGCAAATCCGCCGCCGACATCGCCAGTACCCTGCAAGGCAGCAGCGCCAGCGCGTCCGACCTGCAGAACAACTTCCTGACGATGCTGGTGACGCAGATGAACAACCAGGATCCGCTCAACCCGATGGACAACTCCCAACTGACCTCGCAGCTCGCGCAGATCAGCCAGGTGAGTGCCATGCAGACCATGAACACGACGCTGAGCTCGCTGCTGAGCCAGGTCAGCGCCGGGCGTGCAATGGGTTCGGCATCGCTGATCGGTCGCACCGTAATGGTGCCGGGCAGCAGCGTGTCGGTCGCCAGCGGCACCGCTACCAAGATCGGTGTCGACCTGCCGTCCGCCGCGGACTCCGTGACGGTAAGCGTGCTCGACAGCTCCGGAAAAACCGTGCGCACGATCAACCTGAACGGCAAGAGCGCCGGCGTTCAGGACGTCGTCTGGGACGGCAAGAACGATGCCGGTTCCACGGTGGCCGATGGTACCTACAGCTTCAAGGTTGCCGCCACCGCCAATGGCACCGACGTCAAGCCGGTGGCCCTGGTCTACGGCGCGGTACAGAGCATCAGCGGCGACTCGACGGGTGTGCTGGTGGGTCTCGCCAACGGCACCACCGCGAACGTCAACGACGTTCGCCGCATCCTTTAATCACCCGCCTGACGCTGCTGCGCGGGCTTTCCACGAATCACAGGTAACAAGGGGAAAATCATGGGTTTCGGTCAAGGGGTAAGCGGCATCAACGCCGCCGCCGCCAATCTGGATGTGATTGGCAACAATATCGCCAACGCCAACACGGTTGGCTACAAGCAGTCGACCGCGCAGTTTGCCGACGTCTATGCCGGGACCAAGATCGGCCTGGGCACGAGCGTGAACGCGGTGGTGCAGTCGTTCAGCGGGGGCAATATCGAGTCGAGCGGCAACTCCCTGGATGTGGCCATTACCAATGGCAACGGTTTCTACCGGCTGGTTGATTCCAGCGGCGCGATCTTCTACTCGCGCAACGGCCAGTTCCAGAAGCAGAACGACGGCACCATCACCAACGCGGCGGGACTGAAGCTGACCGGCTACCCGGCAGGCGTCGTCGCGGGCGGTGGCGTGCAGCCGCAGCCGCTGGTGATCTCCAATGCGCAGATGCAGCCCAAGGCGACCACCTCGGTCAGCGCCCAGTTCAACCTGAATTCGGGCAGCACCGTACCGGCCACCGCGTTCACGAGCGCGCCGGGCGCGTTGCCCACGTCGGGCATGTTCAACTACAGCACCGGCATCACGACGTATGATTCCCTGGGCAATGCGCAGCAGCTGACGGCGTACTTCAGCAAGCAGGCAGCCGGCCCCGGTACCACCGCCGGTGGTTCGGACTGGCAGATGAACCTGACGGATTCGGCTGGCAATCTGGTTGGCGGCGGCCCGTTCGCCATGCAATTCAGCAGCAGCGGCGTGCTGACCTCGCCGACCACCGCCACCGCGCCGACGTTCACGCTGCCCGCGGCCAATGGCGCGGCGGCGATGGCCGTCAAGCTCGACCTGACCGGCACCACGCAGTTCGGCGCGGGCAACGATACCAAGTCACTGACGCAGAACGGCTATACCTCGGGCAGCCTGCTTGGCTTCGCGGTTCAGCCCAACGGTTCTGTCCTCGGCAGCTATTCGAACCAGCAGACGCAAAGCCTGGGCCAGGTCGTGCTGGCCAACTTCGGCAACGTGCAAGGCCTGCAGTCGCAGGGCGGCAACGTATGGTCGGCAACCGGTTCGTCCGGCCAGGAACTGCTCTCGTCGCCTGGCGGCAGCGCCGGTACGCTCAAGTCCAATGCGACCGAAGCCTCCAATGTGGATCTGTCCGGCCAGCTGGTGAACCTGATCGTGGCGCAGCGCAACTACCAGGCCAACGCGCAGACCATCAAGGCGCAGGACCAGGTCATGCAGACCCTGGTCAACCTGTGATCCGCGCTCCCGGCACGATGAGCAGCAACTGAGGGCCCGCCATGGACCGCATGATCTACACCGCCCTGTCGGGCGCCAAGCAGACGCTCGACCAGCAGGCGGCGGTGTCAAACAACCTGGCCAATGCTTCGACACCGGCCTTCCGCGCGCAGATCAACCTGTTCCGCGCGGTGCCGGTGGTGGGGCCGGAGGCGCAAACGCGCGCGTTTGCACTGGCTTCCACGCCGGGCGCGGATTTCAAGGCGGGCCCGCTGAGCTACACCGGGCGGCCGCTCGACGTTGCCCTGCAGGGCAACGGCTGGCTGGCGGTGCAGGCACCGGACGGCAGCGAAGCCTACACCCGCGCCGGTGCGCTGCAGGTGGCGGCCGACGGCCAGCTGCAGACCGCAACCGGCTTGCCGGTGATGGGCGATGGCGGTCCGATCAGCGTGCCGCCGGGGTCCAGCGTGACCATCGGTACCGACGGCGCGATCACGGCGCGCGGGCCGGGCGAGGCGGCTGCCGGCCTGGCCCAGGTCGGCAAGCTGAAGCTGGTGAACCCGACGCCTGAATCCATCGCGCGCGGCGACGATGGCCTGTTCCATCTGCGAGCAGGTGCCCAGCCCCTGCAGGCCGACACCACCCTGCGCGTGGCTCCCGGTGCGCTCGAAGGCAGCAACGTCAACCCGGTGGAGGCGATGGTGGACATGATCGCCAATGCCCGCCGCTTCGAGATGCAGATGAAGATGATCCAGGGCGCCGACACCAATGACCAGCGCGCCAATGCGTTGCTGTCGACCAACTGAAACTGAATTGATGTGCCGCCGGCTTTACCGGCGGCCTTGTGAGGACAACCATGATCCGCTCACTCTGGATTGCCAAGACCGGCCTCGATGCGCAGCAGACGCAGATGGACGTGATCTCGAACAACCTGGCCAACGTTTCCACCAATGGCTTCAAGCGCAGCCGCGCCGTGTTCGAGGAGCTGATGTACCAGACCGTACGCCAGCCGGGCGCGCTGTCGTCGGACCAGACCACCCTGCCGTCGGGCATGCAACTCGGTACCGGCGTGCGCCCGGTGGCCACCGAGCGTATCCATCTCCAGGGCAACCTGCAGCAAACCGGCAACCCCAAGGATGTCGCCATCAACGGCCAGGGCTTCTTCCAGGTGACGATGCCTGACGGCACCACCGCCTACACGCGCGACGGCTCGTTCCAGACGGACCAGAACGGTCAGCTGGTGACCTCTAGCGGCTTTGTGATCCAGCCCGCCATCACCATTCCGGCCAACTCGACCTCGCTGACGGTGGGGCGCGACGGCACCGTGTCGGTGACCCAGCCGGGCGCCAGCAACAACGTCCAGGTCGGCCAGCTGCAACTGGCGACCTTCATGAATCCGGCCGGCCTGGAAAGCATGGGCGAGAACCTGTACGCCCAGACCGATGCATCGGGTGCGCCCAATACCACGGTGCCGGGATTGAACGGCTCCGGCACGCTGCAGCAGAACTACGTGGAGACGTCCAACGTGAACGTGGTGGAAGAGCTGGTCAGCATGATCCAGACGCAACGTGCCTACGAAATCAACAGCAAGGCGGTGCAGACGTCCGACCAGATGCTGCAACGCCTGACCCAGCTCGGCGGATGATCATGGTTGCCTCGCTGACTCGCCTGGGTGCGCTTGCCCTGTGCTGCCTCGCGACCGGTTGCGCGCTGGCGCCGCGCGAACCGCTGGTGCAATTGCCGACCACCGCGCGCGCGGAGCCGCGCGCCATGGGGCGGGCCAGCGGATCCATCTACCAGTCCTCGTACGCAGGCAATCCGCTGTTCGAGGATCGCCGCCCGCGCAACGTCGGCGATATCCTTACCATTGTGATCAGCGAGAACGTCAACGCCACCAAGGCCTCCGGCACCAACGCCACGCGCACGTCCAATAGCGCGCTGACGTTCGACGCCGTGCCCAGGGCACTGGGCGGCCTGTTCAGCAGCAGCCAGAATGCCTCCATGAGCGGCGCCAACGGCCTGAAGGCCAGTGGCGGCGCCACCGCGGCCAACACCTTCAACGGCACCATCACCGTGACCGTGCTGGAAGTGCTGCCCAACGGCAACCTGGTGGTGTCCGGCGAGAAGCAGCTGGCGATCAACCAGGGGGCTGAATATATCCGCTTCTCCGGCGTGGTCAACCCGCGCACGATCACCGGCGACAACGGCGTGTCGTCCACCCAGGTGGCCGATGCCCGTATCGAATACACCGCCAAGGGCTATATCGACGAGACGCAGAACATGGGTTGGCTGCAGCGTTTCTTCCTCAATGTCTCACCGTACTGATCGCGTCATGTTCCAGCTTTCGCTTACCGTCCCGCGCTGCCGCTTCGTCCGCGCCTTTCTGATTGCGCTGACGCTGGGCGTGCTGGCGGGGGCGGCGCATGCGGAGCGGCTGAAGAACCTCATCATCTTCCAGGGCGTGCGTGACAACCCCCTGGTGGGTTATGGCCTGGTGGTCGGGCTGGACAATACCGGCGACCAGACCATGCAGACGCCGTTCACCACGCAGAGCCTGACCAATATGCTGTCGCAGCTGGGCGTTACGCTGCCGGCCGGCAAGAACATGCAGCTCAAGAACGTGGCGGCGGTGATGGTCACCGCCACCTTGCCGCCGTTCGCCCAGCCCGGCAGCCCGCTCGATGTGGTGGTGTCGTCGATGGGCAATGCCAAGAGCCTGCGCGGCGGCACCTTGCTGATGACGCCGCTCAAGGGCGCCGACGGCCAGGTCTATGCGCTGGCGCAGGGCAATATGCTGGTGGGCGGCGCAGGTGCGTCGGCCAACGGCAGCAAGGTGCAGGTCAATCAACTGGCGGTGGGCCGCATTGCCAACGGCGCCATCGTCGAACGCGCGGTGCCGTCGTTCCAGCCTGAAGGCGGCCTGCTCAATATCGAACTGCGCGATACCGACTATGGCACGGCGGAGCGCGTGGTCGAGGCCATCAACCGCACCATGGGCGGCGGCGTGGCTACCGCGCTTGACGGCCGCGTGGTCCAGGTGCGCGCGCCTTCGGCACCGAGCGCGCGGGTGGGTTTCATGGCACGCCTCGAGAATATCGATGTGACACGCGCCAAGGCGGCCGCCAAGGTCATCCTCAATGCGCGCACCGGCTCCATCGTGATGAACCAGGCCGTCACCGTTGACGATTGCGCCATCGCACACGGCAATCTCTCCGTGGTGATCAACACCCAGCCGGTGATCAGCCAGCCGGCCCCGTTCAGCGGTGGCCAGACGGTGGTGGCGCCGGTGTCGCAGATCAACATGAAGCAGGAAGGCGGCGCGCTGCAGATGGTCAAGGCGGGCGCTTCCCTGGCTGCGGTGGTCAAGGGCCTGAACGCCCTGGGCGCCACCCCGGCCGACCTGCAGACCATCCTGGAAGCGATGCGGGCGGCCGGCGCCCTGCGCGCGGAACTCGAGATCATCTGATCATGTCCTCCAGCCAGATGGCCGCCCAGGCCGACCTGTCGCAACGCTTCGCACTCGATACCCAGGGCTTCGAGATGCTCAAGCAGAATGCGCGCACCGGTGCCAGCGACAATACGCTGCGTACCGCGGCACGTCAGTTCGAGGCCGTATTCACGCAAATGATGCTCAAGAGCATGCGCGACGCGACGCCGCAGGACGGCATGTTCGACAACGAGCAGACCAAGCTGTATATGTCGATGATGGACCAGCAGCTGGCACAGCAGATGTCCACGCGCGGGATCGGCCTGGCCGATGTGATGATGCGCCAGCTTGCACGCGCCAACGGCAGCGGGCTTCCGCCCGAGCTGGCCGCGGGCGCAGGTTCGGCCGCGGCCAAGGCCGCTTCCGGCCTGCAGGCGGGCATGGACGAGGCTGCTCCGGGTCTGGCGCGCGTGCTCGATATGCGCAACGGCGATGCGGATACGCCGCGGGTGGGCAGCGTGGTTGCCGGCCCCAGCTGGAATCCCACCGCCGGACTGCGCCAGTACCAGGCGCAGGATGCGGACGCGTGGCAGGGCGGCAGCGGCGTCTTGCCGGAAGATACGCCCGCTCATATCAGCGCCTTCGTCTCCCGCATGGCGGGCCCGGCGCAGTATGCGGCGCGCGCCACCGGCGTGCCGGCGAGACTGATCCTGGGGCAGGCGGCGCTGGAAAGCGGCTGGGGCCGGCGCGAGATCGCCAACCCGGACGGCAGCACCACGTTCAATGTCTTCGGCATCAAGGCCGGTTCCGGCTGGAAGGGCCCGGTCGCCGAGATCACCACCACCGAATACGTCGACGGACAGCCGCAGAAGGTGCGTGCGCGCTTCCGTGCCTACGGCTCGTACGAGGAAGCCTTCGCCGACTACGGCAAGCTGCTGAGCAACAATCCGCGTTATGCGCAGGTCCTTGCGGCGGCCACGCCCGACGAGGCCGCGCGTGGCTTGCAGCGCGCGGGCTATGCCACCGATCCTGCCTACGGCGAGAAGCTGGTGCGCATCATGCGGAAAGTGCCGGTCTGAGCGGATTGCCGTAGCGCGCCCGCGGGCGAGAGCGCGGGAGCATGGCACTCGCATGCCCGGGTCGCATGGCCACGGCGGCGCGCGACGCGGTCGCACAACAGACGGCGTGGGCAGGCAAACAGTAAGCGGGCGCGGCGCGGCATGCGCGCAGCGCCGTGGCAATACCGGCACGGCCAGCCGGGAAGACGTCGGCCAGTACGAAAATTGTCGGCAGCGCACTAAAGTCTCTTGGCGAATCTGCCGTTACCTACCTCATTCACCGCCGTCGAGCCCGGCCGCGGCGACCCGGTATCGGCGGCCCCGCGGCTTGCCGGATGTCCGGATCGCCAGGCCTGGCCTGCGGCAGCTAACAGTTGCGGGGTTCGAGCATGTCTCTCTTCTCTATCGGTCTTTCCGGTCTGAACACGGCGCAGAACGCGCTGACGACGGTTGGCCACAATATCAGCAACGCTGCCACCACAGGCTATTCCCGGCAGAACACCCTGATCGCCTCGGCGGGCGCCCAGCCCGGCGCTGGCGGCTACTACGGCCAGGGCTCGAACACCACTTCCGTAGTCCGCGTCTATAGCGATTTCCTGAATAGCCAGTTGCGCAATGCGCAGGGCGCCAGCGCCCAGCTGTCGACGTACTCCAACCAGATCAGTCAGATCGATAATCTGCTGGGCGACCAGAGCGGCGGCCTGGCCCCGGTGATGCAGAGCTTCTTCTCCGCGGTCCAGGGCGTATCGAACACCCCGGCAGACCCGTCCGCGCGTCAGGCCCTCCTCAATGCCGGGCAGTCCCTGGCCGGCCAGATGCGCTCGGTCAACAACTACTTCCAGCAACTGCAGCAAGGCGTCAACAGCCAGCTGCAAAGCTCGGTGACCCAGGTCAACGCCTACGCCCAGCAGCTCGCGCAGCTCAACACCCAGATCACCCAGGCAACCGCCGCAGCGGGCGGGCAGCCCCCCAATGACCTGCTCGACCAGCGCGACCAGGTGGCGTCCCAGCTGACCCAACTGATCGGCGCCAAGGTGGTGGTGCAGGACGGTGGCGTGTACAACATGACCTTCGGCAGCGGGCAGGCACTGGTGATGGGCAGCAACGCGTTCAGCCTGAAGGCGGTGGCATCGGCGGCGGACCCGTCCAGCACGACGATCGCCTACACCTTGCCCAACGGCAACTCGGTCGAGATGGACACCAGCACGATCACCGGTGGCTCCATCGGCGGCATGCTGCAGTACCGCTCGCAGACCCTCAACAGCGCCCAGAACGCGATCGGGCGCCTGTCGGTGACGCTGGGGCAGGCATACAATGCCCAGCAGGCCCTTGGGGTGGACCTGACGGGGCAGACCGGCGGGAACCTCTTCAAGATCGGCTCTCCCGTCGCGATCGGCAACACCAATAACACCGGCTCTGCCCAGGTGACGGCGACCATCAGCAACACGGCGAACCTGACCACCAGCGACTACACGCTGAGCTACGATGGCACCAACTACAACCTGGTGCGCGCGTCGGACAACAAGACCGTGGCGACCGCAGCGGGCGCCGGCGCCACCTTCCCGATGACGCTGTCCGCGGACGGCCTGAATATCCAGGTCAGCTCGGCGATGTCGGCCAATGACTCGTTCCAGATCCAGCCGACCCGCAATGTGGCAGGCCTGATGGACATGGCGATCACCGATCCGGCCAAGATCGCCGCTGCCGGTCCGCTGCGCACCACCGCGGCCGCTACCAACACCGGCAGCGGCACCGCTACTGTCACCAAAGTGACGAGCGGCTTCAGCATGCCCGCGTCGGCGATCACCGCGACCTACAACGGTGCCAGCTACGTCTTCACCGATGCCTCCGGCGCCACGGTGACGCCAACCTCCTCCGCCCCGAATGCCAGCGGTAACGGCACCGACTACACCTTCAACGGCATCACCGTTACGCTTGGCGGTACGCCCAAGGCCAAGGACTCCTTCACGCTGACGCCGAATCTGGCTGGCGTGTCGGACAACACCAATGCGCTGGCCATGGCGAAGCTGCAGACCGCCAAGACCATCGGCGGCATCTCCAACTTCAACGACGCCTTCGCGCAGCTGGTCAACGACATCGGCAGCAAGGCGAAGTCGATCAGTATCGCCTCGACATCTCAGGACAGCATCACCACCCAGGCGCAGAACGCGCAGCAAGCCGTATCCGGCGTGAACATGGACGAAGAAACCGTTTCGATGATGCGCTTCCAGCAGCTCTACCAGGCCAATGCCCGGGTGCTCCAGACGGCTTCCACGCTGTTCGACTCCATCCTCGGCATCAACTGAACGACCTGAAGAAACGGACCTCAAAGGAACAGATATGCGCGTTTCAAGCTCGATGCTGTATCAGCAAGGCCTGGCCTCGATGACCAACCAGCAAGGCTCGCTGCTGCACGTGCAGCAGCAGCTCGGTACCGGCCGGCGCATCCTGACCCCGTCCGACGACCCGGTCGCCGCCAGCCGCGCGCTGGAGGTGACGCAGGCCAGCGCGGTCAACGACCAATATGCCACCTCGCGCAAGCAGGCCAACATCAATCTGTCGATGGAGTCCAACACGCTGACGAGCGTGGTCACCACCATCCAGAACATCCAGACGCTGGTCGTGCAGGCAGGCAGCGGATCGCTGAGCGATGCCGACCGCGCTTCGGTCGCGACGGAGTTGCAGGACAACTACAACCAGCTGCTGGGCCTTGCCAACAGCAACGACGGCAACGGCGTATACATGTTCGCCGGCTACCAGTCCGCCACGCCGCCGTTCGCCACGAACGCCAGCGGCGCAGTCCAGTACAACGGCGATACGGGCCAGCAACTGCTGCAGGTCGACGTGGCGCGGCAGATGCCCGCCGGCGACGACGGCCGCTCGGTGTTCATGAGCGTGCAGGGTACGGCGACCTACGTGGCCTCGGCGCCCGCCGCGAATACGGGAACGGCGACATACAGCGCGGTCACGGTCACGGACCCGACCAATCCGCTATACGGGCACAGCCTCTCGCTCAATTTCGCCACCAGCGCCACCACTGGCAAGATGCAGTACCAGGTGATGGACCAGAGCGCCGTACCGCCCGCAGCCGTTGGCGCACCGGTAGACTATGTGAGCGGCACCGGCATCCAGGTCGCCGGGCTTTCGATTACCGTCAGCGGCACGCCGGCGAACGGCGACAGCGTCAGCCTTCAGCCCGCGCAACAGGCGGGCACGGATATCTTTGCCAACGTGCAGAACGTGATCAACGCGTTGAAGAAGCCCGTGGCGACCGACGCCGACCGGGCCGCATTGGCCAACGCCCTGGCTACCGCGAACCGCAAGATGAGCAACTCGCTGGACAATGTCAGCACGGTGCAATCCTCGGTCGGCTCGCGCATGCAGGAACTGGATGCGCTCAACACCATTGGCTCGAACCGCACCCTGAACTACACGCAGACGCTTTCGGGCTTGCAGGATCTGGACTATTACTCGGCTATCACCCAGTACTACCAGAAGCAGACCGCGCTGCAGGCTGCGCAGCAGTCATTCATGCAGATTCAGGGGATGAACCTGTTCAAGTATCTGCAGGGGTGAGTTGGGGCGTTGGGGGCACGCTTGGCAACGAAAAAAACATAACGGCGGAAGGCGCAAACAGATAAGCGCTTTGCACTGCTGAATCTGGCCGCAACCCTTGCTGGGCAAGGGTTGCGGCTATGTATTTGTCATTCGCTTTGTCGTGGTGAGCCCGCCCTAACCCCCTTCGGACTGGCAAATAGGATGGTCAGTATGCGCTCACATTTAGAGGCTCTCATCGCATCATTTGCCCCCCTCCGAGCTCACAATAAACCACTATCGGCTATCAAAATCGTAGTCTTTTCGTTTAGAAATTCATTTTATATACTGCCGGCTTACTAGGTTCGCAGAGCGACGCGTCTAAATCGATTTAGGCGGACCTCGCATATCGCTTCACAGCGGTCGGTCACTGGTCCACCTGGGTAACCTCATTGGTAAAACTGGTTCGCTATGCTATGCATGCAACCATTGTCCAATTACCTTGATGCCTCCGACCTCGCTGTCCTGCTGAAGGTCACCCCTGCCACGCCGGGCCAGGACCGAGCCCCAATCCCTGCCGCTCCTGGCCGCAGTTGGTCCCAATTTTGCGGCAGACCGGACGTCGTGCACTGGTCTCAGGAAGGCGGGATGGGCTGCTACTAGGGCGGGGAGGGTATCCTGGCCGGCCGGGTCGCTGAGTCGCTTGCGGCGAAAATGGGCATTGACCCGTCCACCGCATCGACCGTGGCTGCCGCCGCTACTCCGTATCTCGTGGCGTTCCTGAAGGAAAAGCTTGCCTGAGACCCCAGCAGCCCGCATGGTTGGGGGCTGGCCGGCCTCCCAACCTAACTTGGCGGGCCTCGGCGCCCCTGACGGAGGCAAGTGCAACGTGACAGGCCCAAGTCTCATTTGAGCGGGGCGACGACTACGCCTCGTACCCCGGCCCGTTCGACTGCGGCTTTGACCAGACCCTCGGACTTCGCGTCCTCGATGAACTTGCGTGCGTAGGCTAGGCCGGCGTCCCGCCCCTTCGGCATGGCCATCGCATGCGGGTCAATGCCAGGCCGACCGTCGAGAACTCGCGAGCCAGGCAATTGTTTGGACATCTCGAACAGGATTGGCTTGATGCTGCCCACGACGTCGGCTCTACCGGACTTCAGTGCTTCCAACGCGCCGAGATTGCTTGATGCACGGACCGGCACGGCGTCCTTCAGCGTGCGGGAGAAGAAGGCGTCTGGGCCGGACTTCTCCTGCAGGGCAATTCGAACCCCGGGCCGCTCCACATCGGCCATCTTTGAAATGGCAGAACCTGCCGGGACGAGATAGCCGAATTCGACCTCCAGATGTAGCCCGGTGAAATCCCACTCCTGCGCGCGTGCGGGACTGAACCCGACAAACGCGACGTCCCAAGCGCCAGACTTGCCGCTGTTGAGCAGGGCTCCAACCGATGGGTACAGAACGGGCTCGAACGGAACACCAAGGCGCCGGGCCAATTCGTTTCCGAGGTCGAGTCCCACCCCCGTCGTCTCTCCTGCCATGTCCTGCACGACGTTCAATGGATTAGCGCGTTGGAGCGCCACGCGCAGCTTGCCGGTTGGAGCCAGCGCCTGTCGCGCTTCCGGCGTCGGCGCGGTACCCGTCCCCGCACAGCCCATCACCAGTAGTCCAAGCATTGCAGCCATCAGCCAGTGAGCGGTTCGCATGGCTTCCTCCCTCCTTTCCTATAGCCCGCCACTGTCCATCAGGCGGAACCAACGAATGGGCGATACATCGAAGCCATCCTCTATCGCCGCGTTACCCGCTGGGGGTTGGTTAGAGAACACCTCGATGGTGCATTTGAATGAAAAAATTGCCGTCTTCTGGCCACCGGAGGCCCAAATTTTCAGCTGTTCCTACCGGGAGCCAGAAGACATTGTCCCCAGGGTTAAGGCAAGCGGAACCACCATCCTGTAGACATCGGCGAGCGCTCCGAATCGCGCAGGGGGTCACGCAGTTCTATGAAGCTTTTGTGACGGAATCTAAAGGTTGCGCAAGTACTGGCGTTAAAACCTAGATTGCCATCATTAGGTGTCCTGGCGGTCGTCACGGCGTTACGTCGATGCTATATGTCACGTCCTCCGAAACGCCTACGTTGAGCCCGCGTACATCTTGTCCCTGAATGTGGATTGTATGACGGCCCGGAGACATAGACTTGAGCATAAGCCAGTATCCGGCGCTGACCGCCATACCAGAGCCTGAGGGCGAGTTTAGGATATTTTGTCCAGGCACCAGGAAGCTGAAGAGTGGCGATATGGAACGATAGGCTTCTATTCCATCCTTTATCTGCATGTCGTCAATCGAGATGGTTAAGGAACTGAGGTTAATCCCATCAACGATAGTTGTGGCGCAACTTCGGCAGGATGTCGCATTCGTGCAATGAAAAGGGGAAGCATCTAGGGTTGAGCATTTGACCATAGCCAATGGAACGAAAACTGGCATTGCTGATGGAATCAGGCAGTTTCGCGTGACAGGCTGACCATTGGCCACCGTCCCCGTCAGAAACCACACGGGTCCAGACTGATTGGCGCCGCAGTACATACCCGTTGAATCATGCAGGGGGTTTTGGTCCGTGCCAGGCCCAGTCGGTATTGCCAACAGCCATTGCCACCACACTGCAGACCATATGCCGTACCACCACGCTGCAATCCCCGTTCCATACACGAGGTCGGAAATTGTGCTGCCCGGCGGAAGGACTCCTGAGTTCGCGCCTTGAGCGAACACCCTAGGAGCAGCGGCAACACTGAGAACGACACACGTAGCAGCGAGGACTCGAGCTGCCTTGGACAAGCCACGGCGAGGCGACAAGAGAGAGCGTGCAATCATTTCGGACCTCCCTATCCATTGGATATCGGACGTCATCACATAGCTGCGACCGGCCCAATAGCGCGCACAAATCGTCAGCACAGATGTCATCCAGGGAAGCCGGGTGACGATGTGGACTAGCGAGAGTCGTGCCACAGGCATATAGCCCTAACTACATAATGGAAGTGTGAGCGGTATGGAATCGAATGAGCTACTGAAACCCGAAAAGATTTCACCCACGATACGACGAAGACTGCATCAAAGGGAATGGAGCTGGGCCCGTAGAAGCCCTTTCGGCCTTTTGACCTCGCTGTCAACAAGCAAGGCCTGGCACGGAGCCAGGCCAATCCTGTCCATACCCAATGTAAGTTTTAGTCTTTGTCTTCGTAGTTCAGCGTCGCGGCGTCACTCTTTCTAAAGATTAAGAACCACGGTTTCTGAAGTGCGCCACCGGAGGAGTTGCCCGGGACGATGACGTCGCAATGCTTTGTTGTGGGGTTGCAACGCCGCACCTGACCTGCTGTCGTGGCATCGCCGCCAGTGATAGGGATATACAGATTGCCGCCCGGGCCGAAAATGATTGCCTGTGCATAAGCCCTGGGAGCCGGTGGCGTCCATAACATGAGCTTGTCGAGAAGGGCGCCAGTCCTGCCATCAAGTTTGAGAATTTTGTCGATATCGCTGGTATTTGCGCGGAAGCTCGTGACCCAGAGGTTGCCTGCGCTGTCGAAGACCAAGCCCTCTGGGCGGTGTAAATCCGGGACGGTACTGTTGGATGCAAACACGTCAACAAATGCCTTGGTACTAGCATTGAAGCGCAGGATGTATCCCGTAATGGGACTGAAGTGCGGGTCCGTCGGGTCGAGGCAACCTATGGCTGAGACATACAAGAGACCGTCCGGCCCGAAAACCATGCCTCGTGGATGGAACTCGGCAGTAAACCTGTGCTGGTCCAGATTGCCCAGAAAGGCGCCTGCCGCGTCATATTCCTTTATGTTGCCTTGATTGGCACACTGGCCATTCTTGATACCGACATCGGCCAAGTAGAAGCCTTGGTCGGGCCCTCCACGCACGATACCCTGCGGAAAAAAGGGCGCGTTTCTGTCGCTCGAAGCGACGAGTTTGCCAACAAAAGTGCCGGTCGTGCTGTCGAACTGCAGAATCTCGCCGGAAAGATTGGTGTCTATATTTTGGTTCACGACCACAAGTTTCCCACCCGTAAAAATCATCCCTATGGGCCCCTTCAGTCCGGCAGTCCCAGAAGGGACGAAGGCGCCAAGATACGTGCCGCCGGCGACATCGAAACCCTTGATAGAGTTATCCCCGAGGTCGCCAATGAACAATTCCTGCGCTGTCGAGGGTTGGCTAACCGACAACGCACTTAACCCCAACGCTGCGGACAGCAGGATGTGGCGCAATACATTACGATAATGGCTCGTCAGTTTCTCTTGGTTGGGATGGCGACGCGGCATGCATAGGGCCGCCAAAAGCACTAGGGAACAGTTTTTCTTCTTCACGGTAAAACTCCTTCAGAGAAGTCGGGACATGTCGAAATGGCACTGCGGCGCCCCATGGTGGATAGTTTCGGCGTTGTAGCAACGGGCTTCGCACGGCGTGCCGTGTAACGTCCATCTCCAGATGGACCAAAGGACGAGCAAACGCACAGGCGTGGTGCCTCTGGACTTAGGAAGCGGTAGAGGCAAGCACGTGCGTACGCCGGAGATGGTGCGCTGTAGGACGCTACTGACGGGGTATCGAGAGTGTGTGCTGGAAGCAAGTGTCCATAGGCGCCGCTTGTTCTTAGTTAACTACCTGCCGCCCCGGACACCAAGCAGGCCCACGACGAGGTGGGCAGTACTTCTATTTAATTCTTGCTACAAAATAGGCCAGCATTTGACGGATTGCAACCTTCTACTGCTGTGTCGTTCAAGTTACGAGGTCGTTACCTTGACCGGCACCAGTAGTGTGAATTGCGCCCGCGAAACGTCAGACGGAAGCGGGCATTTTTGGAGCGCGTCGAAGGCCGCATCGCGCCGACGCTCCGTTTCTTCGCTCGCCACACAATCGACGCGGTCCGTGCCAGGCTGCCGTAACCGGAAGGTCAGGAACAGCTCGAACTGCGGACCATTTGTCCGCCTGCCGAGGGATGTCTCATTCGGAACGCAGGTTCTGGAACTGCCCCAAGCCGGGGCACTCGGTATTTCCTATGGCCGAAGGGAACAATGGTCAAGCCCTGTCTCAAGTTTGAATCAGCTTTGGCGTCTTTTCCTGGCTGTCACAGGGCATCGCTCTACCTATGCCAAAGAATTCATACACTTGTCGCTCCTGGCATAGACAATGCTCTGGGCTATATCTGGTGTCCAAGCCTCATAAATATGCCGGCTGAGCAGCGGTGGGTACCTACAGGGTGCCGTCAAAGGCCTGTAGCCGACAAGCCAGGCTTCAGTCGTTTCAGCTTTGCGTCATCACAGCCGGGGACCAGCGAAAGAGAGGGCTATTATGAAGCAGCTGATTCGTGCTTACGCGGGCACCGTTTTTGTCGTGATGGTCGTTGCCGGCGCCATGCAGCTAAGCGTTCCAAAAGGCTGGGCGCAGGCACAGCAAAAGACTGCAATTTCATTTCAAGTTTCTGCCGAGAATACGAAGTACACGCAACAGCATGCCCTTGACGTAGGGGACATGCCTGGTCACCAGATTCGCATTTTCGAAATCCATCGCATCTATCCCAAAGACCCACCCCTGTTCGCCGGAGTACCCACCAAAGAATCTTGGGTTCGTGCGGTGACTGACAACCTGGGCGACGATGGCCACGTCGTCGGCTATGTGGTGTACGCCATGCAGAATGGGGACAAAATCTATGGGAGATATGAGGGGACTGCGCAAGGAACCGGTGAGCAGCCGTCTGGTCGGCGACACGTCTCGGGAAATACGATATTCACAGGAGGGACAGGAAAGTTTCGGGCTATTCGTGGTGTGTTGCACAACACAAATCTAGCCGAGCCAGCAACAGGCTTCAATGAGTCCAGGACCGAAGGTGTGTACTGGATGGAGAAGGAGTGAAAGGTTGCGGTCGTCCAGGTGATGCCATCTATCTAGCCCCGAATCTGGGGCGCAGGTCAGGCAAAGCTTGCCACCGGTAGAGCATTTAATTTCAGCAGCGCCATGCCCGGGAACAAGTTTCAAATGGGGTCATTTCTTGCAAGGGGCTGCGATGCTCAGGACCTTGTTGGCGCTGGTGTTCGCTCTGTTCTCTGCTGGTTCCGGGGGCGGCGGCAACGGTAGCAGCAGTGCGACCACGCAAACTCTGTCTGTGTCTCTTCTCACGGCCGTCGGGAATCTGGTCAATAACGGTATGACGGTCAACGTCGCAATCTCGGGTTGGACCGGCGATGCGAGCACTGCCGTAACAGGCTCTGGTACGTTTGCGGACGCCAAGGCTGTTTCCGCAACGTTGAACGGCATTGCTGTCCTCAAGACGACGGAAATCGTGACTGGGACGGTCACGGTGAACGGTAGTTCTTCCCCTCTTTCTCAGACAACAACCACCTACGAAAATCCAACTACCTACGCAGAAGTTGTCGACGACCAAGGCTACCCCTACATCGTCTTCGCTGATTTCACTCACCCAACGACTGTCCAGGCCGGGGATGCCGCCGCACTTGCAACTGCCACGATGTTTTCCGGCCGCCTGCAAGCGACGAAGACCGGTACTCTCTCGTTATCTTTTACTGTCACCGTTGATACGGCTACCGCTTTATTTTGGCCGCATGCTTGCCTGCCGCTCTCGATGTTCTTTTTCCCACATCCGAACGTTGGAACACATCTACGGCGAATTTTCAGACGGGCTCTTAAATGTCCGGCTCCAGCTAAGGAACAGTCGAAACCTTCCTAGGACAATGTGGAACGGATCAGGTGTAAGACGGTGATGCATCAACGGTCATCAAGCCTCTGGCAACTCTCCCAAGAGCCACTGTTTGAACAGTTCAAATGAATCGTGCTGCCGGATTCGCCTTGGGTAGACGAGGTGGTGCCCAACATATTGCACATCCTGCGTCTTACCGCGTAGCGGGCACACCAGCGTGCCTTTCGCCAGCTCGCGATCGGCAAGCAGCGTCGATTCCAGCACGACGCCAAGTCCATCCACTGCTGCTGAAATGGCCATCGAACTCCGATCGAAGCGCAAGCCATAGTGATGCGGCGGCACCAGCCGGTTAGCTTCGAACCATCCCTTCCACTGGAACATCTGCACGTCGCACTGGATCAGTGTTTGTCGGTACAGGTCCTCAGCAGTCTGAATCTGTTGCGCGATCTCCGGATTGCACAGCGGGGTCAGCTTCTCCATCGCCAATGGAATCTTCTCATAGGGCGATGGCCGCGGTTCGCCGTAGACGATATCGAAATCAAAGTCGTCATTCTCGAAGCGAGCGTACTCGGTGCTTGCCGAGATCCGCAAATCGATTTGCGGATGGTCTCTGACAAATCGCGCGAGCCGCGGCAGGAGCCACTGCGTGGCGAAGCTGGGAGCGGTATGCAAGCGCAGCGGTGCAGGCTCGTCTGATGTCACCAAAGCGAAGCCGCGCCGCATCTCCTCCAATCCTCGTTGCACATGTTCGAGCAGCAACTCGCCTTCACGGGTCAACTTGACCTCTCGCGTGGTGCGTTCGAACAGCCGCAAGGCAGTCGTCTCTTCCAGTTTGCGAATGGAGTGGCTGACAGCGCTGGGCGAAAGGCCAAGTTCATCCGCGGCTACGGCGAATGAGCACGTGCGTCCGGCTGCCTCAAACACCCGCATGAGGGGCAAGGGCACCTTGCGTAAGGACTGGATTCGTGAGTGAGATTCATCCATTGCTGCAAACGTTTCTTTTGTGCGGCCGAAAACTCGATGATAGCCTTCACGCAACCTTTTCTGTAGCCCACCATTAGTGAATTAGGTTCACGTTAACCCTAGGCGCGGACCGGTGGGAAGAAAGGTGTACCAACATAGGAACGGAGACAATGACAGCAATTCAGTCACCTCAGGCAACCGTCGCGTCGCATGACGCCGTAGCACGGCATGCATGGCGTATCCGCCGCTTCGCGCTGCGTATGGGCGAGGTACAGGGGCAAGGTTATGTCGGCCAGGCACTGGGCTATGCAGATGTCCTCGCAACGGCGTACTGCCATGCGATGCAACTGCGTCCCGCGGAACCTGAATGGGAGGGCCGCGATCGCTTCCTGTTGTCGCATGGCCACTATGCTATCGCCCTCTACGCGGCGCTCATCGAGGCCGGCATTATCGACGAGGCCGAACTGGATACCTACGGCTCCGACGACAGCCGCCTGCCGATGTCGGGAATGGCCACGTACACGCCCGGTATGGAAATCTCGGGTGGATCCCTTGGCCAGGGACTGGCCATCGGCGTAGGCATGGCGCTGGGATTGCGCATGAAGGGTAGTTCGGCCTTCGTCTACAACTCGATGTCCGACGGCGAACTGGATGAAGGGGCGACGTGGGAGGCCGCACTGTCCGCCGCGCACCACAAGCTGGGCAACCTTATTGCGCTGGTTGACATCAATCGACAGCAGGCGGACGGCGTGTCCCATGAGGTGCTGGGCTTCGAGCCGGCCCACGACAAGTGGCGCGCCTTTGGCTGGCATGTCCAGCGCGTCGACGGCAATGACCTGCCGGCCGTGATCGACGCGTTTGACCGGGCGCGTGCCGTGAAGGACCCGGTTCCACGCGTCATCCTCTTTGACACGCTGATGGGCAAGGGCGTGTCTTTCCTGGAAACGCGTGAGAAGAACCATTTCATTCGCGTAGAAGCCGACGAATGGCAAAAGGCCATCGCCGATCTGGATGCCAACTACGCTAAGGAAACCCAGCAATGAGCGCTGCCACCAATACCGCAAAGCCGCGCCTGACGACGTCGGCCATGATTGCTTCGATTGCTGCCGAAGGGCAGCGCACGCGCACGGCGCCGTTCGGCCACGCATTGGTGGCGGAAGCTGAGAAGCGCCCGGAAATTGTCGGCATGACGGCCGACCTCTCGAAGTACACCGACTTGCACATCTTCAGTCAGGCGTTCCCTGAGCGCCACCTCCAGATGGGAATGGCGGAACAGTTGTTGATGGCTGCAGCAGGCGGCATGGCGAAGGAAGGGTTCATGCCGTTCGCCACTACGTACGCGGTGTTCGCTACACGGCGTGCCTATGACTTCATCCACCAGGTCATCGCAGAGGAGAACCTCAACGTCAAGATTTGCGCGGCGCTGCCCGGCCTGACCACAGGCTACGGGCCGAGCCATCAGGCTACCGAAGATATCGCGCTGATGCGAGGCATCCCGGGCCTGACCATCGTCGACCCCTGCGACGCATTGGATACGGAGCAGGCAGTATCAGCCATCGCCGAGCACAAGGGCCCGGTCTACATGCGCTTGCTGCGCGGCAAGGTACCCCTGGTCCTCGATGAATACGACTACAAGTTCGAACTCGGGAAGGCCAAGCTGCTGCGCGACGGCAAAGATGTGCTGATCGTCTCCACCGGATTGATGACCATGCGTGCACTCGAGGTAGCCCAGGCCATGTCGGGCGGCGCCGCTGACGTGGGTGTGCTGCACGTGCCGACGATCAAACCGCTTGACGAAGAGACCATTATCGAGCAGTGCCGCCGTAGCGGGCGGCTGGTCATCGTCGCGGAGAACCACAGCCGCGTGGGCGGCCTGTCCGAGGCCGTCGCCATGACGCTGATGCAAGCGCGCCTGCAACCGGAATTCAAGGTCGTTGCTCTGCCGGACCAGTTCCTGGACGCCGGCGCCTTGCCGACACTACATGACCGCTATGGCATCTCGACCGCAATGATGGTTGAGAACATCAAGCAATGGCTGAAATAAAGGATGCATCCATGAAGGTCAATTTCATCGGACTAGGCGCGATCGGCCTGCCTATGGCCTTGCAAATCCATCGCGCCGGCCACACCGTCGCGGGCATGGACGTCATGACAGCCGCCTGCGAAAAGGCCGAAGCGCAAGGCATCAATGCCGTCAATCGCGTGACGGATCTCCCTGCGGGCGATGTTGTGGTTGTTATGGTCGCCACGCCGGACCAACTCGCGAAGCTCGTCGACGAGGCTATCGAGAAGGCACCAAGTGAATTAGCCAGCCAGCACTGGATCATTATGTCGACCGTCGGACCTGCCAGCGTTCGCGAACAAGGCGGAAAACTGCGCAATGCGGGAGCACGCGTCGTGGATGCGCCCGTTACCGGCGGGGTGGCGCGCGCACGCACCGGCGAGCTCATGATTTTCGCCGCTGGGGAAACCAACGACATCGAAGCGGTGCGGCCGGTGCTGGACGCTATGGGCGTTGTGCGCAACACAGGCACGACGCTTGGCGACGGCCAGGCTATCAAAGTCGTCAACCAACATTTGTGCTCGGTACACATCGTGGCGGCCGCAGAGGCGCTTAGTCTGGCGCGCTCGCTTGGCCTGGATCCCGCACAAGTACTGCCACTGATCGAGAAAGGCGCAGCCGGTTCATGGATGCTATCGGACCGTGGTCCGCGCATGTTGGCCGGCACGGACGTGGAGGTGACCAGCGCTATCAACATCTTCGTCAAGGATAGCGGCCTCGTCGCGGATGCTGCTCGCGGCTGCGACGCACAAGTGCCGCTCCTGGACATCGCTCATGCACGCTATTGCCAAGCGGCAGACGCGGGTCTAGGGGCTCGTGACGACAGCCGGGTAATTGAAACCTGGCAATAGCCGCGCAACGACCACGCAGCAACGTTTCGCGGCAGGAGCAGCGAAGTCTTCGCCGCTAACAATAAAGACATTGGAGACAACCCCATGACACAAGTGACATCCACAGGCGCGCCGAAGAGGGACGGTGCTGTCAAGGTATCCATCGCATCCATGATTGGCTCGGCGGTGGAAAGCTACGATTTCTTCATCTATGGCACGGCCGCGGCCGGCTGGTTCGGCAAGGTCTTTTTCCACACCACGGAGCCGATTGTCGGCATCCTGGCCGCCTTCGCCACACTGGCGGTCGGTTTTTTTATGCGCCCGCTCGGAGGTTACCTCGCAGGTCACTATGGCGACCGCATCGGGCGCAAGTCCGTGCTCTTTTGGTCGTTGTTGGCCATGGGTGGTGCTACCGTATTGATCGGAGTTTTGCCTACCTATGAACAGGCCGGCGTCATCGCGCCCGTCCTTCTGATCCTGCTGCGAATGATTCAAGGCATTGGTTTTGGTGCGGAATGGGGCGGCGCCGTTCTGATGGCGTGTGAACATGCGCCGCCGCGTCGCCGCGGCTTCTTCGGAGCCGTGCCGCAGATCGGCATTCCAATGGGGCTGCTGATGGCCAATGGCGCCTTCCTGCTATCCGTCGCCCTCTTTGAGGGCGATTGGGTATGGCGCATGCCTTTTCTGGTTTCGATTGTCATGGTGGTAATTGGCATCTTCATTCGTCTGAGCGTGAAGGAATCACCGGACTTTGAAGCGATGAAGGCACAGAACACGATCGTCAAGCAGCCGGCCATGGACGTCTTGCGCAATGACTGGCGCAAGGTGCTGCGCATCGTTGGCGTTCGACTGGCCGAGACTGGCGGCTACTACATTACGACGAGCTTCATGCTGTCGTATGTGGTGCTGGCCCAGGTCTCGACCAAGGAAAACGTGCTCTGGGGCACGATGATCGGTTCAGCAATCGGTCTCGTCAGCCATTTGATCTACGGCGCGTGGAGCGACCGCATTGGCCGCCGCCCGGTCTTCTTCATCGGAGCGCTGTTTACGATCGCCTTCGGCATCCCGATGTTCATGCTGATCAACACGGGCGCGGGCGTCATGGTGGTGACCGCGATTTCGCTGTCCTTGCTGCTGAGTCATGACCCGATATTTGCCGTGGAACCTAGCTGGTTTGCTGAACAGTTCCCGCCCAATGTGCGTTCGTCTGGTATCTCGCTCGGATACAACGGTGCTTCACTGGTGGCCGGCACGCTGCCGTTCCTCGCGACTGGCTTGTATGGCATTGTCGGCTGGATCGGTCCGGCGTTACTGTTCTCGCTGCTCGGGGTAACCTCGACGCTCTGCGCATTGACAATGCGCGAGACCGCGCCTGCGGTGGAGGAACGCGAACTGTCGCTTCGGCAAGCTCGGCGTCCGGTGGTGAACGGATAGCGCAGAACGATTGAATAGGGAATGGCCCGTCGCTTTGTGCGACGGGCCATATCAATTTGCACGTCCGGCCGTCGATAGGTTGCTGGCCATCTTCTGGCTGGTACAAGTCGAGCTCTGCGAAAAAGGGTGCGGATGGCCTTGACGAGCGCTCGCGGGCCAGCGCGTTACGACCGGCGGCGGCATGAGTGGCAAGTTGAGGACGCCTGGTGCAACCAGCTGTCAATTTCAAGCGTGAGCGAGGGAGCGAGCGTCCTCTGCAGCCTTCGCCGCGCTCCGAACGTGGTCAAAGCACAGTCGACGAGCGGTCTCCGCATCCCGCTTCTCAATTGCCGAGACAACTGCATCGAGCTCCTTGATGGATTCGGCAAGCCGTCCGGTGCGGCCGAGCGACAGACGGCGCAAGAGGGTAATGCGGTTGTTGAGCTGGGTCAGCATCTGCCCGGCAATCTCGTTCCCGCATCCCTCCATCAAGATTGCATAGAAGGTGTTCTTGCCCAGGAGCAAGGCATCTGTGTCTGCGGAAGCTTCGGGCGTGGCCAGGTACTGCAGTGCTTCCCTCAGGCGGGAAATCTGCACGTCCGTTGCGTTGCGCGCGAATCCTTCACCGATACACGCCTCGAGATAGGCGCGCACGGCATAGATTTGGCGCGACTCTTCTTCGGAAATGGTGGCTACCACCGGGCCCTTGTGAGGAATCAGGTGAATCAACCCCTCTGCCTGCAACTGCTGCAGCGCCTCGCGTAGAAGCGGTCGGCTCACCCCCAGGTTTTCGCAGAGCTCCCGTTCGACGAGTCGCGCACCCGGGACGAAACGGCCGGAAAGGATGGCTTGCCGCAACCTATCCGTCACTTGTTGACGAAGGGTTGTCATGTCTCGCTTGATGTAAAGGTCAGTTTCCATAGGTCGCCACGCTGGTTGCCAGGAATTATCCCAGATTTCCAACCAAACAGATTGTAAGACAATCTTATTGACTTACGAAAAGGTGCGCTCTACGATGGGACCCGTTAGCCAAAGGAGAGACACATGAATCAAGACCTGTTCGATAAAGGCCTCAAGACCCGTCGTGAAGTGCTGGGCAGCGAGTACGTCGATGCATCGCTGAAGAATGCCGACGACTTCAATCGCGATATGCAGGAACTGGTGACCCAGTACTGCTGGGGGGATGTTTGGAATCGCCCAGGCCTGGAGCGTCGCACGCGCAGTTTCCTGAACCTGGCGATGATTGCCGCGCTCAACCGGCCGCACGAGCTGAAGCTGCACGTGCGTGGCGCCATCAACAACGGGCTGACCAAGGATGAAATCAAAGAGGTCTTCCTGCAGGTGGCCATCTACTGCGGCGTGCCGGCGGCGATTGACTCGTTCCGCATCGCCCGGGAAGTGTTCAAGGAAATGGACATCTAAGGAGTCGGCCATGAAGCAGATTGGATTCGTCGGCCTTGGCATGATGGGTTTCCCCATGGCCGGCCGCCTGGTCGCAGCGGGGGTGAACGTTCTGGCCTATGACGTGGCCGCGCAGACGCGGGAGCGTTTCGCTGCCGAGCACAAGGCAGGCCGTGTAGCGGCGGACCTGCAAGAGTTCGGCGACTGCGATGTAGTCGTGACAATGCTGCCCAACTCTGAAATCGTCGACGAAGCCGTCCTCACGTTGACCAAGGTTCTGCAGCGAGGAGCCCTCGTGGTCGACATGAGTTCCGCCGACCCGGTGCGCACGCGAACGCTTTTGGAAGCGGTCAAGGCGGCAGGCTTGACGATGATTGATGCTCCCGTCTCTGGCGGGGTAAGCCGGGCGCGCGCAGGGACTCTGGCGATTATGGCCGGTGGGAATGCCGCCGATGTCGACAGGGTGCGGCCGCTCCTTGGACACTTGGGTTCCACGCTCACCCATGTGGGCGGCATTGGCGCAGGCCATGCAATGAAGGCGCTGAACAACTACGTGTCGGCCGCTGGTTTGATCGCGACCGCGGAAGCGTTGATTGCCGGCCAGCGCTTTGGCATCGACCCCGACGTCATGGTCGACGTCCTGAACAGCTCCACCGGGAAGAACAACACGACGGAAAACAAGGCAAAGCAGTTCATGCTTTCCGGTGCGTTCAATTCCGGGTTCTCGCTCGCCCTGATGGCAAAGGATGTCGGCATCGCGGCCGTTCTTGCCGAGGCAGTAGACGCCGCCATGCCGCTAGGCGTGCATGTCAACGCTCTATGCACGCAAGCATCCAAAGAGCTAGGGAAGGGCGCGGACCACACGGAAATGTACCGCTTCGTCGAGCACCCATAGTCGCGGGCCAACAAGCCGCTTCGACAAGGCTTCCGACCGGAAGCGGATAGGCTGGGAGGCTCCCGGATTCTTCGATGTATGGATTTGCCGCGCCGAAAGGCGCGGTGGGTCACGCTCGTCCCTACGACGGCCACAAGCCAAAAAAACAAGGCGAATCGACAGAAGTCGCCGTTCAGACTGGAGACATCATGAAACGAATTTTCGCAGCAGCCACAGGTATTGCCATAGCGCTGACTTCAGCAATCGCGACTGCTCAGTCGTATCCAACGAAGCCGATTCAGGTCATCATCCCGTATGCACCGGGAGGGTCTACTGACGTGATTGGGCGGGCATTGGGTGAAGCCATGGCTCGCAACCTCAAGGAACCGGTCGTCATTGAGAATTCCGGGGGCGCGGGTGGGACAATTGGGACGGCGCGGGTTGTGAACGCACAGGCGAACGGCTACACGCTGCTCTTCCACAACATGGGCATTGCCACCGCGCCGGCGTTGTACAAGAAGCTGAGCTTCGACTCGACCAAGGACCTGGAGCCGATTGGCCAAGCGGCTGACGTGCCGATGATTTTCGTAGGAACAAAGGGCTTCGCGCCTTCGAACCTGAAGGATGTCATTGCCTTCATCAAGCAGAAACAGGGCTCGGTGCGTTTCGGCCATGCGGGTAACGGCTCGACATCGCATCTCTGCGCGATGCTGCTGGCCAAGACGCTCGGCACGGAGGTGACCATGGTGCCGTATCGCGGTACCGGACCGGCGCTACAGGACCTGCTTGCTGGACAAGTCGACCTGCTATGTGACCAACCAGTGGCGACCGGCCCCTACATCAAGAGCGGAATGTTGAAGCCCTATGCCCTGGCGGCAGCCTCGCGTCTACCGAGCCTGCCAGATGTCCCCACGTTCGCCGAGGCGGGTTTGTCAAACTTCGAGCTCGAGGTTTGGCACGGTCTCTACGCGCCGAAGGGTACGCCGCCGGCAGTCATCGAAAGATTGAACCAAGCCTTGCGATTCGCGCTTGCTGACCAGGCCGTATTGCAGCGGTTTGCCCAGATGGGGGTCACCGTTCCGACCGCAGCGCGGCAAGATGCGCCGACGCTCGGGATACGCACCAAGGCAGAAATCGCACGTTGGACCCCGGTCATTAAGGCGGCAGGCGTCTACGCGGAGTAGCGCAGCTTGGACAGGACCGGAGGTTCCGGCCTATTCAGAGAGTGGGGCGTCCACAAGAACACCGGTCCTCAGTCGACGGATGCGCGGGTCGACAAAGTACCCTCCACCCTCTACGTAGCGCAAATACGCGCGTTGGCATACGTTGCACTCCGAGACGGTGCAGCGGTTGTACGGATAGTAGAGGGCGGCAATCGGTGCTGCGGCCGACCAGAGGGTTGTGTCCTGAGGGTGATACTCCTCAAAGGTCGCCTCGGTGTAGATATCGCGAACCAAGGTGCCAATGGCGCCAAGCTGTTGCTCTGGGAAGGAGACCGGCAAAGAAGTCCAACCATCAAGTTCAGGGGCGCTACACGCACAGTCGACAGTTACGGCATCAGTACGGCGGGCGAGAGCTTGCAGGGTGTCAAACTGCAGGTAGGTTTCGTTTTCCACGGGGGCGTTGCGTGATAGAGCAGGCTTCTCAAAGCCAACCGTCGCATCATACAGCAGCAGTGGGCAACCAGGGCTCTCTGCCCTGGTTGCCCACCGCGAAGCAGTTCAGGGGCGAAAAAATACGGTTGGATGAAGGCGTAGTGGCCATGTACGCGTGGGTTATTCCGGGGACAGCGTCCCAAGCCATTCTCGTTGTCGAGTCTTCTCTAGTCCACCTTTGCCCCGGAGATGCGAACTTGTTCTGCAGCGATGGGCATCTGCTTCTTGACGAAGGTCCAGTAATCATCCACACCCATCGGCTTGACAGGCAATGAGCCTTGCTCCGAGAACTGTCTATGAAGCTCAGGGTCTCGCAATGCTTGGTTCAGCGCGGCGTTCAGCTTCTCCAGCGCTGGCCTTGGCGTGTTCGCTGGCGCCACCAACCCATACCAAGAATCGGTATAGAACCCCTTCACGCCGGCTTCGTCGAAAGTTGGCACGTCGGGAAGCGCTGGCAGTCGCTGATGCGCGGCAACAGCAAGCGGACGAACCTTGCCAGAACGGATGAAGGGGAGCGCTCCCGTCGTGATGACGAAGTCGACTCGGCCGGCCATCAGGTCGGTCATTGCAGGGGCGGTGCCTTTGAACGGGATGTGTGCTATGTCCACGTTGGCCAGCTTCCTGAACACCGCGCCCGCGAGATGCTGGCTTGAGCCGACACCGCCTGAGCCGAAGTTCAGCTGACCAGGCTGAGCGCGCGCCTTTTTAATCAGGTCCTGGACAGAGCGATATGGAGAGTCTTTGGGAACGAGCATCACGCCTGGTGAGGTCGTAATCAGGCCAATTGGCGCAAAGTCCTTGATCGGGTCGTGGTTCAGCCGGCTGTAAAGCGCGGAATTCAGGCCGTGCGAGGCCACCGTGGCAAGCATGATGGTGCTGCCATCCGGTTTCGCGCGAGAGGCGACATCCGTGCCGATGTTGCCGCCTGCCCCTGCGCGGTTGTCGATGACGATGGATTGCCCCAGCGCCTTGGACATTTGCGCAGACACCAGACGGGCAACGGCGTCCGAGGGGCCGCCCGCAGGCCATCCGACGACCATGGTAATCGGACCGGGCAGCAACGCCGGCTGCGCCAACAGGAGCGTGGACCAGGCGAGTGTCGCGGAGCCAGCCGCAGTCCGGAGAAGCCGGCTTACTTTTCCTGCCATGGCATCTCCTTCCACAGTTGACGGAAGCCCGCCTCACCTCGCTCGAGTTCAGCGGCATATGCGGCAGGATCAAGGTAGCGCAGCGGCGCAAACATGGCATCGGCTTGCTGCTTGAATTGCGGGTCCGCGACAACCTTCGCCAGGGCGGCGACCAGCTTCTTCCTTACCGGTTCCGGCAGGCCCTTGGGCGCGGCGAGCCCGCGCAAGGATGCCAGCTCGATGTTGTAGCCCTGCTCGCGGAAGGTCGACACATTGGGCGCAAGTACCGCGCGTGCAGCTCCCATCTGTCCCAGGAACTTGAGTGGCGTGCCACCCTTCTGGTACGCCAATGCCTCGCCCACATTGATGGCGCCAATCGTAATCTGTTGACCGGTCAGGGCGCCACGGACTTCGCCGGCGCCCTTGTAGCCCACGTGCGTCATCTTTACGCCGGAGGCCTTTTCAAACAAGAGCATGGCGAGATGGTCGTCTGAGCCCACGCCCGTGGTGCCTACAGTGACCGCGCCCGGGTTCGCCTTGGCGTACTTCACGAGCGTGGCCAAGGAATCGATGTTGCTGGACTGGCTAACGGTGAATGCGCCCGGGTCGTCCACCAGGTTGCCGATGAGATCGTAGCTCTTCCAGGTGAACGTCGTCTTGCGCTCAATCGGAATAGTCAGCAGGTTCGGCGTGTTGATGAAGCCGACGGTGTAGCCGTCCGGTGCGGCGCGTGCCAGCTCGGCAAAGCCAATGGCGCCACCCGCGCCTGGCTTGTTCTGGACCACAATGGTTGCGCCTAGCTCCTTCTCGAGATGTCGTGCGAGCAAGCGGGCAACCAGGTCAGTGCCGCCGCCAGGAGCGTACGCGACAATCATCTCGATTGGGCGATTCGGCCATGGTGCGGCTTCGGCCCTGGCTGCGACTGGCGCCAAAGCGCCAACCATGCCGGCGAGCGAGCACGCAGCCAGGAGAACGGATAGACGCCGACGACGGAAGTCGGGAGTGGAATGCATGGTTTTGTCTCCTCGCCGGCCCTCATGAAGCCGGCGTATTGTTGTGGCTATTGCTTGGTCAGTCGGCGGCAGCGAGCAAGGCGGCGTCTATCCGTTGCCTCGCCCTGGGCCAGACTTCGGGATTCACAAGGCGCTCGGGCTTCTCGCCTGTTGCGAGCAGCTCCACAATTTGCGTGGCGGCCAACGTCGCGTTCCTGCGACGAGCGTCATGCGTTACTCCGGCCGTGTGGAAGGTGGCTACGACGTTCTCAAGGGTCAGGAGCGGATGGCTTGGCGGTGGCGGTTCCTGGTCCCAGACGTCCAGACCGGCTCCGGCAAGGTGGCCGGACGACAACGCGGCATATAGGGCCTCTTCGTCGTGGATGCCTCCACGCGCCGTACTGACGAATATGCTTCCGCGGCGCATTGTCGCGAAGGTGTCTGCATTCATCATCCCCAGGGTGCTGGCGTTTCGGGGGCAATGCAGCGAAACGACGTCAGCGGTGCGCAGCAACTCGCCGAAGGAGACAAACTCGGCGCCTCGCTTGGCCATCTCCGCACTATTGAGAAGGGGGTCATAGCCAATCACGCGCATGCCGAAAGCACGGCCAAGTGCTGCAGCACGACTTCCGGCATGTCCGACCCCGACCAGACCCAGCGTGCGCCCGCGTAGTTCGTGGCCCATCAGGTCTTCGCGGCTTCCGGTGCCATGCGCTTTCATGCGACGGTCGGATTCGGGGATGCGTCGCATGACGGACAACATCAATCCCACTGCCATTTCAGCTACGGAATCGGCGTTGCCGCCGGCCTGGTTCATCACGGCAACGCCCGCTGCCGTGCAGGCATCGATGTCAATCGTGTCGCAGCCAGACCCGCTTGATGACACCGCGATGAGATTCGGGCAACGCGCAAGCAGTTCCGCGGTAACGAACCAGCGCCGGGGCAGTTCGTCCTTGGCGGCCGTAATCTGGTACACGTGTGCCTGAGACAGGCGCGCCCAAGCCTCGTCGTCAGCGCCTTCGCGTTGGCATGTGTGCAGACTGATGCCGGGGCGCTCGCCCACAATCCGGTTAAAGGCGGGGTCGAGCCAGTAGTCAAAGCGCACTACCTGACGCTGCCCTTGAATGGTTGTGATGGACTGGCTCACAGTACCCCCTTGTCAGCCAGCGAGCGGTCCACCCAGGCGCGGTCCGCGCGACCCTGTGCGATCGATTCCAGAATGCCGGCTTCGGTCCGCTGTACGTCTTCCACGTGGACCGCTATCGCTTCGGCTTCTTCGGCGGGAACCACCAGCAGTCCATCACCATCGCCAATAATCAGGTCGCCAGGTCGGACCACCATGCCGTCGATGGAGACCGGTACGTGGAGTTCACCCGGACCATCCTTATAGGGGCCACGGTGCGAGACACCGCGCGCGTAGACAGGCAGTGGCTCCTTGCCAATCGCGTCACTGTCGCGAATCAAGCCATCGATGACAAAGCCGGCTGCTCCGCGCGAGATGGCGAGCGCAAGCATGATCTCGCCGATGATTGCATTGGGTCCCACGCCACCCGCATCTACTACGATAACGTCACCAGGGCCAGAGAGGTCAATTGCCTTGTGAACCATGAGGTTGTCGCCCGGACGCGTGCGAACGGTAAGCGCTCGTCCGACCAGGTTGCCATCGCGGCGGTGAAACGGGCGCAGCTGACTGGTTCCGGTCGTGCGGCTCATCGCGTCGCTGACGTTGGCGACGGGGAAATGCCGGTACCGTTCCATCAGCGAGGAACTGACAAGGTGTGCGGGGCGCGGATGGATGCGAAAACCATGCGGCGAAGTCATTGTTCTGTCTCCTGTGTCGGCCGTGAAGGACCTGTTGGATTGACTTGGAAGCTGCAACTCAGTTCGGAAGGGGGCGCTGGATGCAATGTGCATCAACATCTGTCACGCGCGTGATGCCCAGCATGGCCAGGTCGCGAGAAATCTCGGCTTGCATCAGGTCGATGCCATGTGCAACGCCATGGCGGGAACCGACCGTCGCGGCATAGGCGAACGGTCGTCCAATGAAAACGCATCGGGCGCCCAGGGCGAGTGCCTTGATGACATCGGTGCCGCGACGCACGCCACTGTCGAGCATCACAGGCAGTTGCGGGACGGCCTCGACGATTTCAGGCAGGGCTCGCATTGAAGCGATGGCGCCATCAAGCTGCCTGCCACCGTGGTTGGACACGATGATGCCGTCGACGCCGTGCTGATGAGCGAGGCGCGCATCTTCTGCAGTCAGGATGCCTTTGACGACGAGCTGCCCCCGCCAGCGGCGACGGATGGTCGCCAGGTGGTCCCAAGTGAAATGGGCGCGGTCCGAGAAGTCCCGCTGCACGTCGCGCGAGACGATGGGTGCACCGCGGTGGGCGTAGGCGTTCTCGAAGTGCGGCACGCCGTGGCGCAGCAGGGTTCGGGCGAAGGTGCCGAGCAGCCAGCGCGGATGGGTGATGCCTTGCCAGGCGAGGGGCGCACTAGGCCGTAGCGGGGTGGAAAAGCCCGCACGCACGTTGTTTTCGCGGTTGCCCGCCACGGGCGTGTCCACTGTGATGACGAGGGTCTCGACCCGGGCCGCTTCAACCCGCGCAAGCAGGCCTTCGATGTGGCGCATGTCACCGGGCAGGTAGGCCTGGAACCAAGTCCCTGGAGCGGCTTCCATGACCTCTTCGAGCCGAATCAGGGACGAACCGCTCATGATGGCCGGTACGGACGCCTGGCAAGCTGCCTGTGCCATGATGACGTCCCCGCGGTACGCGAAAAGCGCGGAGATGCCCATGGGTGCAAGACCGAATGGCGCGGCATATCGTTGGCCGAACAGGGTTAAGCTCAGGTCTCGCGTAGAGACGCCCGCCAGCACGCGTGGTCGCAGTGCGATTTCCTCGAACGACCGTCGATTTTGACCCAGGGAGATGTTGTCCTCGACCGCGCCGCTTACGTAGGCGTACAGCGGCTTGGGCAGCCGCTTGCGAGCCAACGGCTCGAAGTCCTTCAGCGACAACACCTGCTGCTTCAGCCAGGCGATGTCGCGCCCGCTTGCTTCAACGGTATCCTTGCCACCGGGGTGAAGTGCAGAAGTCTGTGCGGCATCGTAGAGGGGAGCGGTCGACATGGGAGCGATTGCTATGGGTTGGAGCAAATCTAGCAACCCGCACGCAACGAAAAAAGTGAAAAATACCGAAGATATAATTTCGCTTTTTGGAAAAAGTCGACCATCGGTCGTTGGGACTCGCTATGACTCTTAAGCAACTCGAAGCTTTCTACTGGGCGGCAACCTGTGTCAACTTCACGGTGGCGGCGGAGCGCGTCCACCTGTCCGTCTCGTCCCTCTCAAAACGGATTGCCGAACTGGAGGCGTCATTGGGCGTGGAATTGTTCGACCGCAGCGGGCGAAGCGCCGAACTGACCGCGCAGGGCGAGCAGATGCTGCCGCAGATTCGCGCGATGCTGCACGCCGCCGCAGAGTTGCGGCAATCCGCGGGGCAGCGTCAGGGCTTGATTGGACGATGCCGTATCGGCTTGGGCGAGTTGAGCGGACTTACCTGGTTGCCCAGGCTCGTGCGTGAAGTGTCGTCACGCCACCCGGGCCTATTGCTGGAGCCCCATCTCGATATCGGGCAGGTCCTTGAGCAGCGTCTCCATGACGGGGAGCTGGATATCGGCGTTCTCGCTGGGCCGTCCACCCGCAGCAGCTTGGCAGCCGAGCGGATTGGCCAGGTGGACTTTGCGTGGGTCGCTAGCCAGTCGTTCCTCAAGACGGCCGGCACCGACGAGCCACGGATGCTCATGGGAGAGCAGACGTTGCTGACGCTCCCCGTTGGTGCCGGGGGGACCAGGGTGCTCGACCAGTGGCTGGCTCGCCGTGGGCTCATGGTCGGCCGGCGCCTGATGTGCAATAGCTGGGGCGCTGTCGTTGGAATGCTGGTTGAAGGGCTGGGTTTCGGATTCGTTCCGAGCTTGTGGGCTGACGCACTTGTCGAACGGGGAGCACTCCGATTCTTGCCGGATAGCGACGCTCTGGAGCCGCTTCACTATGCAGTGCAGTGGCGTCGCGATGACACCCGGCCGTTGATCCTGGCGATGCGCGAGATTGTCCGTGGCGTCATCGACTTCCAAGCTCCGCGTTGTTTCGTCTAGGCACAGCGTTTGCAACATCGGAGCACGGTAGTGGCGCTACGCAAAGGCCCAATGCTTCTTTGACTGCCCGGACGAGTGGCCTAAATGGACACCGCGTAATATTACGCTCTCGTTGCAGGAACCGGATGTGTCGCTCACCAAGGCAAGTTCCCAGTACCCGCCAATGTGTCAACTCAATTTTCTCGCAAGAACGATTGATCGAATTTGTCGCGCGGCCAAGGCGACCATGGGCAGGTGGCGAGCGCACCCCCTCAGTGCGCAAGCACAGTCCGCCATCGCACGCGTGCTTCGATCACGCGATGCGTTGCTCAGGCCGCCGGCCTTCGCTCAGTACAGCGGGAACGTGGCCTTGAGCCAGAGCGCGCCACCGTCCGCACGGTTGCGCACGCCGGTCTCGGCCTGATACTTCAGGCTGACGAACCAGCCCTTGCCGCTGTCGTACTTGATCGAGGGGCCGATGGCGAAGGCGCGGCCCCGGTTATTCGCCACGGTCGCGCCAGCCTGCCGGTCGTCGGTGGTCTGCAGGTAGTAGTAGCCGCCGACACCCACCACCCAGTTGCGGAGGATGCCGTAGCCGAGCGAATAGTCGGCGATCAACTCCTGGCCCGAACGATAATCCGTGGCGTCATTCCTGCCGTTGAAGGTGTACATAAGCTTCAGGTCGGCGTTCACGCCCTCGGGGTCCATGCGGGTCACGCCCACCAGCGGCTGCACTGCCCAGTAGTGACGGCCAATGTTCGCCAGGTCGGTCTGGCGATAGCCGCCGGTCGGCGCGAAGACATCGACGCCGGCCAGCAGGTGCAGGGTCGGGGACAAGTGCCAGCCCAGCGCAGTGCCGAAGGTCATGTCGCCGATGCCGGTGTTGCGCTGGCTTTCAGCGCCCGCGTTAACCTTGAGCGTCACCAGTGGCAGGATGCCGTGGAAGGCGAGCGAGCCGCCGAAGATCTGCGTTGGCGTCACCCAGATCAGCCGCGGCACGATGGCCGTGGCTTCCACCCGGAAATTCGGCACGGGAATGCGATCCCCGTGGTTGTCCCGCAGCGTCGAGGCGTTGTATTGCTGGCCGAAGACCTGGCCGTAGACGCCGGGCGGCGGCAGGGCGCAGCAGCCGTAGTTCTCGGCGCCGACGGGATAGATCGAGCCACCGCCCTCGGTGGCCTGCGACGCAGCCGGTGTCGCCAGCGCGGCACAGGCCGCCAGTTTCAGGATCCATCGATGGCGCGTTGCGTGGTCTGAGTGCATCTTCGTGTCTCCTCGGTCGTTATGTCCGTTATGTTTTGTGCGCAGCCAGGGGCGAACGATAGGGCGATTGGCCGGGGTATCACAATGCGGCGGGCCGCGACTGCCGTATTCGGGATTCGCGAATAACGCCGGGGGGCGTCGCAGATCGGGGTGCGCAGGGCGCGGCGGCGATCTTTGCTATGCTCTCGGTGAGCCAGCGGGGGGCGATCCCCCTCGCGGCAATGACGCAAGCCAGCAGGCAGGCAAATCGAACCTGCCGGATATTACGGAGACGCCATGGACCGCTTTCTCAGCCTTGAAGCTTTTGTCCGGGTAGCGGAGACCAGCAGTTTCGCCGAGGCGGCGCGCCAGCTCGGCGTGACCAACTCGGTGGTGACCAACCGCATCCAGCAGCTCGAGAAATTCATCGACGCGCCGCTTTTCCACCGCAGCACGCGCCACGTCAGGCTGTCGGAGGTGGGCGAGGCCTACTACAAGGAGTGCGCGGATGCGGTCGCGCGCCTGAACAGCCTGACCGACCAGATGTGCGACGTGCGCGCAACGCCGAGCGGCAAGCTGCGCATCCAGGTGCTGCCCGGCTTCGCGATCAGGCATCTGGCCCGCCTGCTGGCGGGCTTCACCGACCGTTACCCCAGCATCCAGCTCGACATCATCGTCAACGACCGCGTGGTCGATCCGATCGAGGAAGGCTTCGACGTGGCCTTCCAGATCTTTCCGCCGATTTCCGAGTCCTTGATCGAGAAGCGGCTCTTTCCCGTGCGCCGCCTCTTCTGCGCGGCACCGGCCTACCTGGAGCGCCACGGCACGCCACAGAAGCCCGTGGAACTGCTGAGCCACACCGTGGCGCTCTACTCGGGCTACCCGTCGCGCAACCGCTGGGCATTCCAGCGCGGCGACGAGCCGACCGTCGAGATCGAAATGCCGGGCCAGGTGCGTTCGAATTCGGTGCACATGCTGCGCGACTACGCGCTCGGCGGTAGCTGTGTGGTCTGCCTGCCGACGCTGGTAGCGAGCGAAGCACTGCTCGACGGCAGCCTGGCGCCGGTGCTGACCGACTACACGCTGGCCTCCTACACCTTCGCAGCGGTCTATCCGGCCACGCAGCGGCAGGCGGTGAAGGTGCGGGTGCTGGTGGAGTACCTGTCGGCGGCGCTGGCGGGCGAACCTGCCTGGGACGTGCCGCTGCTCGAACGCGGCTGGGTGCGCTGAGGCGTCCTCCGGGCCCCCACTATTCGCGATCCGCGAACACGGCAGTCGCCGGCAGGCCAATTGTTGTTGCGCTGCGATAGAACCTATCTTTGAAGCAACAAAGCAGCAACAAGACGATTGGCACCACTCAGGAGACAGACGTGACCAGTACCACCTTCAAGACCGAGTTCGGTTCGCTCGAACACTATCGCAAGGGCGGCATCGAGCTGACCCAGGGCAGCGCGCAACACTATGTGTTTTCCAATGTGTTCGAAGTCGCCTCGCAATCCGCGCCTTACGAGAAGGTCGTGGTCGGCAAGAATCTCGAGTACGTGATCGAGACCCTGCGCGCCGAGGGCGTGTCGCCGTGGTTCACCTGTGCGCACGATGAGTTCGCCATCCTGCTCGACGGCGAGGCGCGCATCGACTTCATCGCCCCGCCGCAGCCGGTGACCGCCGGCCAGGGCACCGTGCTTGCCGGCGACGCGCCGGCTGGCAAAGCCATGGGTCATGTGATTCTGCGCAAGGGTCATCAGGCGCTGCTGCCGGCCGGTGCCGCGTACCGCTTCACGGCAAGCCGGGCCGGCGTGCTGCTGGTGCAGACGCGCATCGGCGAGCTGTCGGTGGAGAAGTGGGCGGACATCTGCCTGCACTGAACAGACAAGATCCGAAAGGAGATTCCAGCCATGGCCATGCTCGACATTGCAGACAAGCCCACCACCTTCGCCGCCGACAAGGTGGTGTCCACAGGACCCGATGCCGTCACCGGCTACAAGACCTTCCGCCTCGGCCGGTTCGAGTTCACGCGCGACGAATATTTTGCCAAGATCCACTGGCCATCCGGCGGCCAGGCCCGCACCCACGCCATCCCGGCCGATGCCTTCCTGCGCGCACTGATGCGCGACGTGGCCTGGGGCTTCTTCTACGGCTGGGTCAACTTCGACCATGTTTTCGGCACGCGCAACCACTATGGCAAGGTGGACGTCTACGCCGGCTCGTTCAACGGCGTGATGAAGGACGCCGGAGTGGACTACACCGAGACCTTCGAGACGCCCGTGATCATGGCCACCTTCAAGGCCATGCTGCACGACTGGACCAACGAGGGCTTCGACCCGTTCGCCGCGCCCGCGGAAACCGGCACCGCGTTCGGCCGCAAGCACGGCGAGAACGGCGCCGCCATCGAGCGCTCGCGCATCGCTACGCGCCGCATGCCAGGCCTGAAGGATGACTCGCCGCTGCGCGACGACCTGCCGGTCAACCGTGCCTTTGCCGATGTGGCGCAGGACGAGCCGGAAGTCCATGTCGAACCTGGCTTCGAAGGCCAGTTGCACGCATTCAACCTGTTCAAGTACCTGTCGCGCTCGGACGTGACGTGGAACCCGTCGGTGACCTCGGTATGCGGCCAGAGCCTGTTCTGCCCGACCACGGAGGAGTTCATCCTGCCGGTCTTCCATGGCAATGACCGCGTCGAATGGTTCCTGCAGTTGTCCGACGAAATCGTCTGGGACATCGGCGACAAGAACACCGGCGCGCCGCGTGCACGCGTGACCATGCGCGCGGGCGACATCTGTGCCATGCCGGCCGACATCCGCCACCAGGGCTATTCCACCAAGCGCTCGATGCTGTTGGTGTGGGAGAACGCCACCCCCGGCCTGCCCCAGCGCTACGAGAGCGGCGAGCTGAAGCCCTATCCGGTCGATTTCTGAAGTCCGGCAGCCCCGGTACTTCCCGGCGCGGCCAGCCCGTGCTCCCCATCGAATCCCATCGACCCATCGCGCGGCACGGCACTTCCCGTGCCGCGAGGAGACGATTTTGCCTATCCTGACCAAACTCTTCATCGACGGACGCTTCGTCGACGCGCTCGCGGGCGGCACCATCGACGTGTACAACCCGCACGACGGCAGCGTCATCACGTCCATCGCCGCCGCCGAGCCGGCCGACGTCGACCTTGCCGTGGCCGCCGCCACGCGCGCCTTCCCGGCCTGGTCGCGCATGGCCGCCGCCGAGCGCGGCCGCCTGCTTTTGAAGCTCGCCGACAAGATCGAGCAGTACGGCGACGAGCTGGCGCACCTCGAATCGCTCGACACCGGCCACCCGATCCGCGATTCGCGTGGCCTCGACGTGCCGCGCACCGCGGCGTGCTTCCGTTATTTCGGCGGCATGGCCGACAAGTTGCAGGGCTCGGTCATCCCGGTGGAAACGGGTTTCCTCAACTACGTGCAGCGCGCCCCGATCGGCGTGGTCGGGCAGATCGTGCCGTGGAACTTCCCGCTGATGTTCACCAGCTGGAAGATGGGCCCCGCGCTGGCGGCCGGCAATACGGTGGTGCTCAAGCCGTCGGAGCTGACGCCGCTGTCAACGCTGCGCATCGCCGAGCTGATGGCCGAGGTCGGCTTCCCGCCCGGCGTGGTCAATATCGTGCCCGGCTACGGCCACACCGCCGGGCAGCGGCTGGCCGAGCATCCCGGCGTGGGCAAGATCGCCTTCACCGGCTCTACCGCGACCGGTCGCCGCATCGTCGAGGCGTCGCAGGGCAACCTGAAGCGCGTCCAGCTCGAACTGGGCGGCAAGGGCGCCAATATCGTGTTCGACGATGCCGACCTCGATGCCGCTGTCAACGGCGCGGCCTGGGCCATCTTCCACAACCAGGGGCAGGCCTGCATCGCTGGCTCGCGGCTGGTGCTGCATGAGCGCGTCGCCGACGCCTTCCTGGAGCGCTTCAGTGCGCTGGCAGCGTCGATCCGGCTGGGCGATCCGCTCGACCCCGAGACCGAGATGGGCCCACTGACGTCCGCCCAGCACCGCGACCGCGTGCTGTCCTATGTGGCGGTCGCCCAGGAGCAGGGCGCGCGCATATTGGCGGGCGGCAAGGCGCCGGATGCCGCCACGCTGGCACAGGGCTACTACGTGCAGCCGACCATCGTCGAAGCGAAGCCGGAGGACCGGGTTGCGCAGGAGGAGGTGTTCGGCCCGTTCGTGACGGTGTTGCGCTTTGGCACCGACGAGGAGGCGCTGGCCATCGCCAACGGCACCGCCTACGGGCTCGGCAGCGGCCTGTGGACGCGCGACCTGTCGCGCGCACACAAGCTGGCCAGCGGCATCCACGCTGGCATGTGCTGGATCAACTGCTACAAGCGCGTCAATCCCGGCAGCCCGTTCGGCGGCGTCGGCCAGTCCGGTTACGGCCGCGAGATGGGCTTCGAAGCCATGCACGACTACACCGAGGCCCGCTCCGTCTGGGTCAACGTGGATGCCAAGGTGCCGCCGCACTTCAAGCGCTGAGGAGGGATCATGCTGCGCTTTGCCTATCAGTCGCTGCCGTCGCGCGTGGTGTTCGAAGCCGGGGGCCTGGCACGGCTGCCGGAAGAGGTGGAGAAGCTCGGCGCCCGCCGCGCGCTGGTGCTGACGACGCCGGAGCAACGGCCACTGGGCGAGCGCGTCGCGCAGGCGCTCGGGGCGCGCGCGGCCGGCGTGCATGACAAGGCGCAGATGCATGTGCCGATGGAGACCGCCGAGGCGGCGCGCGCCGAGGCCGCGCGGCTTGGCGCCGACTGTTGCGTGGCGGTTGGCGGCGGCTCCACCATCGGGCTGGGCAAGGCCATCGCGCTGACCTCCGACCTGCCCATCGTAGCGGTGCCCACGACCTATGCCGGCTCGGAGATGACGCCGATCTACGGCCTGACCGATGGCGGCCTGAAGAAGACCGGGCGCGACCTGCGCGTGCTGCCGCGTACCGTCATCTATGACCCGGAGCTGACGCTCACGCTGCCGGCGCAACTGTCGGCCTGCTCGGGCATGAACGCGATGGCGCACGCGGTGGAAGCGCTGTACGCGCAGGATGCCAATCCGATCATCAGCCTGATGGCCGAGGCGTCGATCGGTGCGCTCGCCGTGGCCTTGCCGGCGGTGATGGACAACCCGGCCGACCTGGACGCCCGCTCCGGCGCGCTGTACGGCGCCTGGCTGGCCGGCGCCTGCCTGGGGTCGGTTGGCATGGCCCTGCACCACAAGCTGTGCCACACGCTCGGCGGCAGCTTCAACCTGCCGCACGCGCAGGCGCACACCATCGTGCTGCCCTACGCCGCGCACTACAACCACGCCGCGGCCCCGAGCGCGCTCGCCGCGGTGGCGCGCGCGCTCGGCGGCAGCGCGCCGGAAGAAGCCGGGCCGCTGCTGTACGCGCTGAACCGCAGGCTCGGCGTGCCGCTGGCGCTGCGCGATATCGGCATGCCGGAGGCGGGACTGGAGCGGGCCGCCCGCGTCGCCGCCGACAACCCGTACTACAACCCGAGGCCGGTGGCGTACGACGCCATCCTCGACTTGCTGACGCGCGCATGGCGCGGCGATCCGCCTGGCTGACCATCCCCCACCCGTGCGCACGACACGGCAGGACGACAACTACAACTACAACTACAACTACAACTATCAGGAGACAAGCATGGACGCACACGACAACTCGGCCGACGACGGCCTGATCCACCCGGGCCGGCGCGCCATCCTCCGCGGCGGCGCCGCGCTCGGCGCGGCCGCCCTGGCGGGCGCATGGTCGCCACTGTTGCGGGCCGACACCGCCGGCAAGCTCAAGATCGGCTTCGTCACGCCCCGCACCGGCCCGCTCGCGCCGTTCGCCGAGGCGGACGCCTTCGTGATCGGCCAGATGAAGGCCCGCTTCGCCAATGGCCTCGAGATCGGCGGCAAGACGTACGCAGTCGAGATCCTGGTCAAGGATTCCACCTCCAACCCCAGCCGCGCGGCGGATGTCGCGGCCGACCTGATCCTGCGCGACAAGGTCAACCTGATGCTGGTGTCGTCCACGCCCGAGACCACCAACCCGGTCTCGGACCAGTGCGAGTTGAACCGTACGCCGTGCATCTCCACCGTCGCGCCATGGCAGCCGTGGTTCTTCACGCGCGGCGGCAAGCCGGACAAGGGCTTCGACTGGACCTACCACTTCTTCTGGGGCCTGGAGGACGTGGTCGGCGTGTTCGCCAGCATGTGGAGCAGCATCGCCACCAACAAGCGAGTCGGCGGCATGTTCCCCAACGACGGCGACGGCAATGCATGGGGCGACAGGCAGCGCGGCTTCCCGCCGGCGCTGTCGAAGGACCACTTCGCGCTGACCGATCCCGGCCGCTACCAGAACCTGTCGAGCGATTTCTCGGCGCAGATCCAGCGCTTCAAGGCTGGCCAGGTGGAGATCGTCACCGGCGTGATGATCCCGCCGGACTTCGCCACCTTCTGGAACCAGTCGCAGCAGAAGGGCTTCCGCCCCAAGGTGGCTACCATCGGCAAGGCGCTGCTGTTCCCGTCGTCGCTGGAGGCGCTGGGCGACAAGGGCGACGGCCTGTCGTCGGAGGTGTGGTGGACGCCGAACCACCCGTTCAAGTCGTCGCTGACCGGGCAATCGTCGCGCGACCTGGCGCTCGCTTTCGAGGCGCAGACCGGCAAGCAGTGGACCCAGCCGATCGGCTTTGCGCATGCGCTGTTCGAGATCGCCGCGGACGTGCTGCGCCGCACCTCCGATCCCGGCAAGCCGGCGGCCATCCGCGACGCGCTGGCGGCCACCAATCTCAACACCATCGTGGGCCCGGTGAAGTTTGCCGGCGGTCCGGTGAAGAACGTCGCCAAGACCCCGCTGGTCGGCGGCCAGTGGCGACGCACCGGTGGCGGCAAGCACAAGTACGACCTCGTGATCGTCGACAACAGCCGCGCGCCAATGGTGCCGGTGCAGGACAAGCTGAAGCCGCTAGCGTGATCGCATCATGAATACCGCAGCTACCTCTCCCCTGCTGGAAGTCGTCGCCGTCAGCAAGCGCTACGGCTCGCTGACGGTGACCGACAACCTCAGCTTCTCCCTCGCCCCCGGCGAGGCCCTGGGGGTGCTCGGGCCGAACGGCGCGGGCAAGTCCACCCTGTTCAACCTGATCACCGGCGACGTGCGGCCCGACGCCGGCCAAGTGCGATGGCGCGGCACGGACATCACCGCGCTGACGCCGTCGGCACGCTGCCATCGCGGCATCGGCCGCTCCTACCAGGTGCCGCATCCCTTCACCGGCATGACGGTGTTCGAGAACGTGCTGGTCGGCGCGATGTTCGGCGGCGGCATGCGCGAGCACGAAGCCGACGCGCACGCCTGGCAGGTGCTGGAGCGCACCGGGCTCGCCGCCAAGGCAAACCGGCTGGCCGGCACGCTGACGCTGCTCGACCGCAAGCGGCTGGAACTGGCGCGCGCGCTCGGCACCCGGCCTGACCTGCTGCTGCTCGACGAGATCGCCGGCGGCCTGACCGACGACGAAGCGATGGCGCTGGTCGACACCATCCGCGCGATCCGTGCCGAGGGGGTATCGATCATCTGGATCGAGCACGTGGTGCATGCCCTCCTGAAGGTGGTGGACCGCCTGATGGTGATCCACTACGGCGCACTGCTGACCGAGGGCGACCCCGCCGCCGTGATGGCGAGCCGCGAGGTGCGCAAGGTCTACATGGGCATCGAGAGTGAACTGGAGGAGGCCACCGCATGACCTTGCTATCCACCCACGGCCTGACCGCCCGCTACGGCGACTTCCAGGCCCTGTTCGGCATCGACTTCACGCTGGCGGAGGGAGAAGTCGTCGCCATCATCGGCGCCAACGGCGCAGGCAAGTCGACTTTCCTGAAGACGCTGGTCGGCCTGTTGCCGGCATCGCCCGACGCGGTGCGCCTGGACGGCGAGCCGGTCGGCCACGTGCCGGCGCCGGAGCGCGTGAAGCGCGGCATCACGCTGGTCCCTGAGGGGCGGCGGCTGTTCCCCAGCCTGTCCGTGGAGGAGAATCTCATCATCGGCGGCCAGCCGGGCAGGGCGGGCCCCTGGCAGCTCGAGGCGGTCTACGAGGTGTTCCCGGTGCTGCGCGAGCGGCGCCAGCATCCCGGCACGGCGCTGTCCGGCGGGCAGCAGCAGATGGTCGCCATCGGCCGCGCGCTAATGAGCAACCCGCGCGTGCTGCTGTGCGACGAGCTCTCGCTCGGGCTGGCGCCGGCGGTGATCCGCGACATCTACGCGCAGCTGCCGCGCATCCGCGCGTCGGGCACCGCGCTGGTCATCGTCGAGCAGGACATCGGCCAGGCGCTGCGTGCGGCCGACCGCGTGTACTGCTTCCAGGAAGGCAAGGTCCCGCTGGAGGGCAAGGCGGGTGAGCTGACCCGCGAAGCCATCAGCGCCGCCTACTTTGGCACTCATCATGCGGAGGTCACGGCATGATCGCGCTCTTCGACACCCTCGTGCAGGGCCTGTTGCTTGGCGGCCTCTACACGCTGACGGCCTCGGGCCTGTCGCTGGCCTTCGGCGTGATGCGACTGGTCAACGTCGCGCACGGCGACTTCATGGTGCTGGCCGCCTACTTCGCGCTGGCGGTCATGCAGACGCTGGGTGCGTCGCCGCTGCCGGCGCTATGCATCGTGCTGCCGGTCATGGCGGTGGCGGGCTACGTCGGCCAGCGCTTCATCCTCAACCGCACCCTCGGCCGCGACATCCTGCCGCCGCTGCTGGTGACCTTCGGCTTCTCGCTGATCGTGCAGAACGCGCTGCTGGAGGTGTTCTCGGCCGATTCGCAGCGCCTGCAGGCGGGCAACGTGGTGTCGGCGGGCATCGCGCTGACCCCGGAGATCTCGGTCGGCGTGTTTCCGCTGATCACCTTCGCCTGCGCGCTGGGCGTGGTCGGCGGCCTGCAGTGGCTGTTCGCGCGCACAGCGCTGGGCCGTGCCTTCCGTGCCACCTCGGACGACGCCGAGATCGTGCAGTTGATGGGCGTGGAGCCGCGCCATGTATTCGCGCTGGCGATGGCGCTGGCCTCGGCGGCGGTCGGGCTGGCCGGCGTGCTGTTCGGCATGAGCACGACCTTCGACCCGGCGATCGGCCCGGCGCACCTGATCTATGCCTTCGAAGCGGTCATCATCGGCGGCATGGGTTCGTTCCGCGGCACGCTGGCCGGCGCGCTGCTGCTGGGCCTGGCGCAGGCGGTGGGCTTGCGCTTCGACCCCGGCTGGGGCGTGCTGTGCGGCCATGCGGCCTTCCTGCTGGTGCTGCTGTTCCGGCCAGCAGGGCTTTTCCCCAAGACCCGTGACCGTTAAGGAGCGCAACATGTCATCCCAACTCCAGGTCGTGCGCGCCACGCGCGCCAGCCGCTACGCCATGACGCTGCTGGTGGCGATCACGCTGCTGCTGGTGTCGCTGCCCTTCTGGGCCGATGGCGGCACGCTGCGTACGGCTACCGAAGTGCTGTATTTTCTCGCGCTGGCGCAACTGTGGAATGTGCTCGCCGGCTATGGCGGCCTCGGCTCCTTCGGCCAGCAGGCCTTCATCGGGCTCGGCGGCTACGCGCTGGTCGCCGGCTCGGTGATGCTGGGCATGCCGCCGTTCCTCGCCATCCTGCTCGGCGGCGTGCTGTGCGGGCTGATCGCCGTGCCGGTGTCGCGGCTTATGTTCCGGCTGCAGGGCGCGTACTTTGCGGTCGGCACCTGGGTGGTGGCCGAGGTGTTCCGCCTGCTGCTGGCCAACACCAGTTGGCTGGGCGGTGGCTCGGGCATGTCGTTGACCTCCGCCGTGCAGGAGATGGATGGCTGGTGGCGCGACGCGCTGACGCTGTGGCTGGCCGTGCTGCTCGGCATCGGCGCCATCGTCGGCGTATTCGCGCTGCTGCGCTCGCGCCTCGGGCTGGGCCTGACCGCGCTGCGCGACAGCGAGGCCGCCTCGGAGAGCCTTGGCGTCGGCGTGCCCCGGCTGAAGCTGTGGGTGTATGTGCTGGCCGCTGCCGGCTTTGGGCTGGTGGGCGGGCTGATTTTCCTGACCAAGCTGCGCATCTCGCCCGATGCGGCCTTTTCGATCAACTGGACCGTCACCATCGTCTTCATCGTCGTGATCGGCGGCCTGGGCACCATCGAGGGCCCGATCCTCGGCACCCTGATCTACTTCCTGCTCCGCGATACGCTGGCAGACTACGGCAGTCTCTACCTGATCCTGTTCGGTGCGCTCGCCATTGCCGTGATGCTGTTCATGCGCCAGGGCCTGTGGGGCGCACTCGCCGCACGCTTCGACCTTCAACTTTTCCCGGTGCAGCGGCGCGTGCGCAACGGCACGCCAGCGGCGTCCGCCACGGCCGCAGCCCGACTCGTACATGGAGCCAGCCATGAGTGAATCCCCCGTCGCCAGCCTTCCCCATGCCGAGGCAGACCGGCTGACCGCGCAGGTCGTCGACAGCTTCGGCCAGGCGCCCGATCCGCGTCTGCGCCAGATGATGCAGGCGCTGGTGCGCCACCTGCACGCCTTCGTGCGCGAGACCGAGCCGACCGAGGCCGAATGGATGCAGGCGATCCGTTTCCTGACCCGCACCGGACAGATGTGCGACGACGTGGTGCGGCAGGAGTTCATCCTGCTGTCCGACACGCTCGGCGTGTCGATGCTGGTGGATGCCATCAATCACCGCAAGCCGCAGGGTGCCACCGAGACCACCGTGTTGGGCCCGTTCTACATGGCCGGCATGCCGGAACGGGCGCCCGGCGAGGACATGGCGCATACGCCAGGCGAGTGCGCGCTGGTACATGGCCACGCGCGCACCTTGGACGGCCGGCCGGTGGCGGGCGCCGTGCTCGACATCTGGCAGACCGCCGCCAACGGCATGTACTCGGGCCAGGACCCGGCGCAGCCGCACGGCAACCTGCGCGGACGGTACCGCACGGACGCCGAGGGCTATTTCGCCATCCGCACTATCCTGCCGGTGTCGTATCCGATCCCCAGCGACGGCCCGGTCGGGCAGATGATGGCCGCCACGGGCCGCCACGTGTACCGTCCCGCCCACCTGCATTTCATGGTCGACGCGCCCGGCTTTCGCACAGTGGTCACGCACCTGTTCAATGCCGGGGACGCGTATCTCGCCTCGGATGCGGTCTTCGGCGTCAAGCCTTCGCTGGTGATCGACTACGTGCGCCGTGAGGGCGGCGACCCGCTCGGCCGGCGCTTCGGCATCGAAGGGCCGTACCACGAGGCGCGCTATGACTTCGTGCTGGCGGAGGGCGCATGACGGGGCGCTACTTTGCCGTGTTCGCCACCGACAAGCCTGACATGGCAGCCACGCGCGAGCGCGTGCGGCAGGCGCACCGTGCCTATCTCCGCGCGCCGGACAAGCCGGTGGTGGTGCGCCTTGGCGGCCCCACGCTGTCGCCGGACGGCATGCGGATGATCGGCACGCTGCTGGTGGTGGAGGCCGAATCGCAGGCCGAGGTGGAGCGCTTCCTCGACGGCGACCCCTACGTGCGCAACGGCGTGTTCGAGCAAGTGTTGATCCGGCCGTGGCAGTGGGGGCTGGGCAATCCGGACCAAAGGGTGTGACGATGGACGCGCACTGCCTGTGCCGCATCGAGGACGTGCCAGACGGCGGCGCCCTTGCCGTCGGACAGTCCGGCACGGAGGCCGGCGTGGTCGTGGTGCGGCGCGGTGAGCGCGTCTGGGCCTACCGCAACCGCTGCCCGCATTTCTCGGTGCCGCTCGATTTCGATCCCGGCCTGGTCATTACCTATGAGGCCCAGGTGATCATGTGCGCTCACCATTCGGCGCTGTTCCGCTTCGAGGACGGCCTGTGCATTGATGGGCCTTGCGCGGGCGCCTGCCTGGACGCGGTGGCGGTCAAACTGGTGGACGGCAAGGTCATGCGCAGCGATGTTGCATGAGTTGGCGGGCGGCGGCGCCATTCGATGGCCCAGCCTGTCAGGGCAAGGTCTTCACCCTTGCATTACCGCATCGAAGTGCGCGATCAGGGATCCCTTCCGCGGCCAATCCAGACGGCACACGCATTGTCACAAAGTTGAAGCGTCGGAATTCTTTGCTCGCCACGCTAACAGTAGTTCAGCAATCCGCTCGGCGGATGCGGGGTCCCCAGCGAGCCCCATCCTGGTTCGCTCAACTGACAGAAGGCATGCCGATATGGTGGGACCATCTGACCTCTTCGCCCGCGCCACCAAGGATTGGGTACGCATGGATGTAACAAGTCCGTCACATTTGGGTGTCACCATATAAGCCATCCAAGATGGTGCGCATACCTTGCCGACACGATTCGTCCCCCTGTCATGTACCCTGCAGCGCCGCTGCGGGCTTGACGACGTGCGCGGCAATGCGGGGCACGGGGATCGGACAGTGTGCGCCCGTACGCGACTGGATTGAGCTGCCGCGGCGCGGCGTTCTGGATGCTGTGCGGACTCGCTGCATCGGCGTCGGCATGGGGCACTGACAGTGCTCTTGCGCAGCGTTCGGCCGGCGCGCAGCCGGCTGTAGTGCATCCACCTGGCCAGTTCCTCGACTTCGACATTCCGGCACAGCCGTTGGCCGCGGCCCTCAACCGCTACGCGTCTCTCTCCGGCTGGCCGATCCTGTTTCGCGGCACGATGGTGGTCGGGCGCACCTCGTCGCCCGTGCAAGGCCGCTATCTGCCGGAGATCGCGCTGCGTCGCCTGCTCGACGGCACCGGTCTGATCCCGGAGCAGGTTGCCGCTGGTCCCGCCGATGCTTACATTCTGAAGGAGGTCGGTTCGCAGTCGGCCGGTTCGGGCTCGGGCGCCAAGGCGGTGGATTTCGACTATGGCGGCTGGGTCCAGGCCCGTATCTGGGAAGCCCTTTGCGCCGATTCGCACACCACACCGGGAACATGGCGTTCCCTGCTGAGGTTTCGGGTGGATGCCGGCGGACACATTCATGGCGCACGCATGCTCAGTTCGACCGGCGGTGCGCGTCGCGACGCCGCGGTGCTGGAGGCCTTGCAGCGTGTGCGTGTGGGCCGATCACCGCCGCCCGAGATGGCGCAGCCGCTGACCATGCTTGTTTTGCCGTTCGCTCAAAGTGGCGGCCGACGTTGCGATAACGCCAGCATCGATGCCGGTGCCAGGGGGGCGTCCTGACATGACCGAAGACGCGCGCGTTGCCCTGACAGACTATTTGACCAAGCACTACGCCAATCTCAGGCGGCGCCTGACGCGGCTGCTGGGCAATGGCGACCTGGCCGGCGATGCGCTCCAGGACACGTGGCTGCGTCTGCAAGGGCAGGAAGACAAAGATTCGATTCGAAGTCCAGCGGGCTATGTGGTGCGCATGGCCGTCAACATCGCGGTGGACATCCAACGCCGTCAAAGCCGGTCCGTGCCGTTCGACGAGGTCAGTGCCCTGATGGAGCAGGCCGATCCGGCTCCCAACCCGGCCCAGGCGGTCGAGATCCGCTCCGATCTGGAAACCCTGCTCAAGCTGATGGAACGGCTGCCCGAGCGCCGCCGCAAGATCCTCATGCTGGTTCGCCTGGAGCATCTGCAGCAGAAGGAAGTGGCCGAGCGCCTGGGGATCTCGAAGAGCATCGTTGAGCACGAGTTAAGACGCGCCCATGACTTTCTGGACGTGCACATGAACAATGACAAAAAATAGTTGGAGGTTTTGGGTGCCACCGTTCGTCCTTGCTTATGCGGACTTCAACTGCCCATCTCCCGTACCTGCACGCGCTTGCGAGAATGCCTGCGCTTGCGGACCGGCATGGGCGCTCGGCGTGACACGATGAAGACGCCCGTCGACGACCACGCCGGCTCGGCCGACGATCTGCGCAGCCAGGCACGGGTCTGGCTGCGCCTGCTCACGTCGACCGAAGTCAAGGCGTACGACACCGAGGGCTTCCAGCGTTGGCTGCGCAGCAGCCCGGCGCACCAGGCGGCCTTCAGCGAGGCCAAGCGGCGCTGGGACGCGCTGGAGCCGGCATCCAGGGTATTCTTGCTCAAGCACCCCAAAGCGGCTGAGGCACATGTCCTCGCCCTGCGCGGAACGCACCATGGCCGCCGGGCATTCCTCGGCGCTGCGGTCAGCGCGGCGGCCGTGGCTGGCGTAGCGATTGCCTATCCGCCTGCCAGGCTCTGGCCCGCCCCGGCCGAATGGGGGGCGGACGACCGCACCGCCACCGGCGAGCAGCGCACGCTTGCCCTGGCCGGCCGGGCGCATGTCACCCTGAACACCCAGACCAGCATCCGGCGCCGCGCTGCCGGGGCCGGGACCACGGGCATCGACCTGCTCGTGGGGGAAGCGGCCGTCGACCTCCCGGCCGGAGGCCCGCCTTTCGCCGTCGCGGCCGGTGCCGGCCGCAGCCTGGCGCAGTCGGGACGCTTCGAAGTCCGGTACCTGGACGGCAAGGTGTGCGTGAGTTGTCTCGACGGCGTCGTGCGGGTGGAGCATCCCGCCGGGGTCAGGGCATTGAATGCCTGCCAGCAGACAGTCTACGATGCCGACGCGCTCAGCAGCGTGGCCAGCATCGAGCCGGCGGCCGTGTCGGCCTGGCGCCGTGGGGAACTGGTATTCAACGAGTCCCGGCTGGTCGATGTACTTGCGGAGATCAATCGCTACCGGTCGGGCCGTGTTGTGTTGATGAATGCCGCCGTGCGCAACGGCCCGGTCAGCGGTCGTTTCCATATTGCATCCCTGGATTCGGTACTCGCGCAGTTGCAGCAGATGTTCGATCTGCACGCTCGCTTGCTGCCAGGCGGCTTGCTTATCCTGACCTGACTTCCCGGCCCGGACGCGACAAGGGGATGACGCGCCGTGCGCGTCGTCTGCTTCGTCGTGTTTGCTCGATTGCGGTGAGGTGGGCTGGGGACCCACACCAGCCTGGGTCAAAAAAATAGTTGGAGGTTGTCGAGGTTGCCGTTCGTTCTAGCGTATCGGGATATTTCGGGGCGCTGGCGATCATCGCGTTGTGCTTCTCGAAATTCCAAGGACATGGTTGTCCGTTACCAGGCGGGACAGCCCATCGACTTTGATTCCAACCATCGGGCGGCAATTTCACATGAGCACACGCGGACACACCGGCGCAGCAACGAGAGCAGGAAGCCGGGCGCAAGGGGGGCAGGCGTTGCGGCTGGTGCCGATGGCGCGTGCCATTGCCTTGACGCTGGCTGCCGGCGGCGCGATCGGCGACGCGCAGGCACAGCGGGCGTTCAGCCCGGACTGGTTCGCGGCCAAGGGGGCTGCGCAGAATGCGGCGGCAGCCACCGGCAAACTGCCCAACGGCATGCCGGTGTCGCAGTTGGCCAGTCCGCAGGAGCAGCAGCAAAGGGCCAATGCCCAATTGCAGCGCTCCATCGACAACCTGAACCTGGCTGCGCGCGGCATTGCCGCGCAGCAGGCGGCACAGGCTGCCGCGCGCGAGGCTGCCCTGAAGGATGGCGCGGCGATTCCCGAGGGGCTGGCCGAAGGCGGCCTGAAAGTCGACACCAATGCCTTGACCGCCGGCTGGCACAACGCCAATGCCCCGAAGCAGACGGTGGCCGATGGCAAGACTACGGTCGCCATCGATCAGAGCGCCGACCGCGCCATCCTGAATTGGGAAACTTTCAACGTCGGCAAGAACACCACGGTAGCCTTCCAGCAGCAGAAGGACTGGGCCGTGCTCAACCGCGTCAACGATCCCAACGCGCGTCCCTCGCAGATCCAGGGGCAGATCAAGGGCGACGGCACGGTGATGATCGTCAACCGCAACGGCATCGTGTTCAATGGCAGCAGCCAGATCGATACGCGCAACCTGGTGGCGGCCGCAGCCCGCATCGACGACGAGCAGTTCAGGAGCAATGGCATCTTCAGCCCAGGTACGGCCGCCAGCTTCACCAACGCGCAGGGCAAGGTCGAAGTCCAGGCCGGCGCGCGGATCGCCACGCCGGCGTCCGCCAAGTCCACCGAGGGCGGCGGCTATGTGCTGCTGCTGGGCAAGGAAGTCCACAACGCGGGCGACATTGCCACCCCGAAGGGCCAGGCCGCCCTGGCCGCGGGCGACAGCTTTGTCATCAAGAAGGGCGTCGGGACCGACGGCAACCAGGGCTCGACCACGCGCGGCAACGAGGTCACCCCGCAGTTCGATACCGGCAGCCTCGCCGGCAAGGTCACCAACACGGGATTGATCGTGGCCGGCGAAGGCGACATCACGCTCGCCGGGCGCGACGTGCGGCAGAGCGGCGTGGCGCTGGCCACCATCACCGTGAATACCCGCGGCACCGTGCACCTCAATGCCGTCGGCAGTACCGGCAGCGTCGTGCTCGGGCCAGGGGCCACCACCGCCGTAGTCATCGGAGATGACGGGAAGACCACGGCCCTGGACAGCCAGCGCGATGGCCTGCGCGGTCCGGCCGTGGCCAGTACCGAGAACATCGTGCTCGTCACCGACCGCCGCGACCAGTCGCGCATCGAGATCGCCAGCGGCGGCACAGCCGACTTCCAGCAGGACTCCCTGACGCTGGCCACCGGCGGCCAGATCGTGGTCAACGCCGCCCAGCGCAGCCTGGTGCGCGAGCGGGCCAGGATCGACGTCGCCGGCGCCGTGGGCGTGAACCTGGCCATGGAGAGCAACAACATCAAGGTCAACGTCCAGGGCAACGAGCAGCGCGATGCGCCCGGCAATCGGGACGGCAAGCTGCTCAACAGCAATGACGTGTGGATCGACCGCCGCAGCCTGGTCTTCGTGCCCAAGGGCACCAACGGCTACGACAGCGACCGCTGGTACACCGCCGGTGGCTTGCTGGAAGTCGGCGGCTACCTGGGCACGCAGGGCCACAAGGTGGGCGAGTGGATGGCCCAGGGCGGCACCGTCAGCTTTGGCGGCAACGACGTCGTCACCCAGGCGGGCTCCAACATCAACCTCTCCGGCGGCACGCTCAACGTCCAGACCGGCTTCATCCGTCAGACCTGGCTCAAGGGTGCCGATGGGGGGCTCCATGAAGTTTCCAGGGCACCGGGCGACCAGCTCTACACGGGACTCTACAAAGGCTTCGAGGATGAACACAAACGATGGGGAGAGAAGGCCACCGGGTATTTCTACAGCCCCCTGATCGGCGCGCAGCGGCGGCTGGAGAACGGCTACACGGTCGGCCGCGACGCCGGCAAGCTGGTCATCGCGACCAGCGCCGCGGTGCTCGAAGGCGACATCATCGGCGAAGCGTTCCAGGGCGCGCGCCAGACCCAGGCCCCGCAGGCGGCGCTGGACGGCTACAGCCAGTCGCACAACGCAGCGGCCGCAAGGGGCGAGCTCATCGTCGGGCAGTACCTGCCCATGTACGACAAGCGCACCGGTTTGCAGCACCACATCCTGGGCGCGGTCATGGGCCAGGTCGAGTTCAAGGACACACAGGATCGCGTTGCGGCAGGCCTGGGCCTGGGCACGGCATTGCCGGCGGATCGTCAGGGCAAGCTGATGCTGGACGCCAGCCAGCTCAATGGCTTCGAGCTGGGTGCGATCAAGATTGCGGCCAGGCACAAGATCCTGGTCGATGCGGACCTGAAGGTGGCCGCGGGCGGCAAGGTCACGCTTTACGGCAACGACGTGGCGGTAAACGCCGGCATCACCGCGCATGCCGGCACCATCCAGCTAGGCAACGTGCTGAGCCAGATGGCCAGCAATGGCAGCATGGAGGACACGTCCCTCCCGGCGTCCGCTGGCATCCCCGCTGGCGTCACGGTGCGCGAGGGCATGACGCTGGACGCCAGCGGCTTGTGGCGCAACCTGCTGCTGAATCCGGGTGATGGCAGCGGCTTGCCCTACCGCAACGGCGGCAGCGTGGTCGTGCGCAGCAGCGGTGGCGTGGTGCTTCCGACGGCAAGCGTGATCGACGTGAGTTCGGGGGCGGCCGTGCTGGCCAACGGCAAGACGCAGGGCGGCAAGGGCGGCGATGCGACACTGGAAGCCAATGCAAACAGCCCTGCCCACACGGGCGCGCTGACGCTCGATGGGGCGCTGCGCGGCCATGGCGTGGACGGCGGCGGCACGCTGCGCGTGCGTGCGGGGAAGGTCTGGATCGGCGACGCGCCGCACGACAAGGGAACCGAGCCCGGCATGCTGGTGCTCGGCGGCGGCTTCTTCGACAAAGGCTTTTCGGCTTACGACATCGCCGGCAAGGCCGGCTTGACCGTGGCCGATGGGGCCCGGGTCGATGTGACGATGCCGGTGTACCGCTTCGGCGCGGATGCGCAACGCAGCGACAGCAAGGCGGGCGGTGCGCTCGCGCTGTGGACGCCCGCGTTGTACCAGGAGGACCCATCCAGGGGCGTCATGGCGCAGCGCAAGGGCGCGAGCCTGAGCTTGCAGGCAGGTGCCGCGCGGTCCGCTGCCGCGGACATGGCAACCGTGCAGGCCGTCATTGGCCGTGGCGCGGTGATCAACGTGGATCCGGGCCAGGCGCTCAAGGTCGCCAGCATCGGACAGCTGACGGTCGATGGCACATTGAATGCCTGGGGCGGCAAGATCGCCCTGACCGGTGTGACCGTCCTTTCGCCTGAGGCCGAATCGGCGGAGGCAGCGGGCCACGGCCGCTCCATCCGGATCGGCGAGCATGCGGTGCTGGATGCGGCGGCCCGCGCGGTCAGCGCAACGGATGCGCGCGGGCAACGCTATGGGCTGGTGCGCGGCGGAGGCAGTATCGTGATCGGCGGCGAGATCGATCCCGCCACGGGCACCGCTTCGGCCGGCAATTTGTTCGTGGTCGTGCGCGAGGGGGCGTTGCTGGATGCCTCGGGTACGCAGGCGCGCCTCGATATCGCGGGGCAGGGCGCGGCAACCGTCGCCAGCCATGGCGGCAGCATCTCGCTGGCATCGAACAATGGCCTGTACCTGGATGGCACCCTGAAGGCCGCGGCAGGCGGTGCGGGTGCCGCGGGCGGCACGCTCGCGGTAGCGCTGGATGCGCCGCTGTATCGCACGGATGCTGCCGCGCGCGTGCGCCAGGCGCGTGAGTTCATTCTGACCCAGGACCAGCCCGCCGGGCAATTGCCCGGCGGCGCCGGCGATGCGGCCAGCGGCCTTGCCTACGGCCACGCACAGCTGGGCGCGGGACAGGTTACGGCCGGCGGCTTCGACAACCTCTCCATCCTCAGCAACGGCATCGTCAGCTTCGACGGCAAGGTGTCGTTGTCGCTCGGCCAGAGCCTGAATCTCTATACCGGCTCGCTGGCGCTGGCCGATGGCGCGGCGGATGCTTCGCGGATTCATCTGGCCGCTCCCTATATGCGGCTCGCCGGCGTGGGCGCCATCGCCGCCGCCGACGGCAAGATCCGTCCCACCGTGCGCGGCGGCATATCGGGCCAGGCGTCCGCAGGGCAACTGCGGATCGAAGCCGGCGGCGTGCTGGATCTGCGCGACAACCTGAGCGTCGGCGCGCGTGGCGGCGTGGCAGCGACCGAGGGGCTGCCCGCTGTCGTCGATCGCCGCGCCTTCGACCGGCTGGAGCTGGTCAGCCACGGCGATCTGCGCTTGCTGGGCGGCACGGTCACGGGGCAGAACACGACCTTGAGCACGCCGGCCGATCTCTATCTGGCCGCCGCACAGATCTATCCGGCGATGGGCGCCACCGCCACCGTGCGGGCGGGCTACCTGGGGACCAACTCCGACTTCGACCAGAACCGCAAGCTGGTGATCGGCCGTACGGCGGACGGCGTGCCGGCCGTGCCCTATTCCGCCTTCGGCACCCTCAACCTGGGCGCCGCCGTCATCGAGCAGGGTGGCGTGCTGCGCGCGCCGCTAGGCGGGATCACGATCGGCATGGAGACGAGTGCCAGCCGCGCCGCCACCCAATCGGTACATCTGTTGCCCGGCAGCCTGACGTCCGTGAGCGCCGATGGCCTGGTGCTGCCGTATGGTGGCACCGTGGATGGCGTGACCTGGCAATACGACGGCGAGCAGGTGGGCCTGCTAGGTGCTGGCGGTACGTCCTTTACCGGCGTGCCTCGCGTGAGCGTGACATTGCTGGGCCGCGCGATCGACGTGCAAAGGGACGCGGTGCTGGACCTGTCCGGCGGTGGCAGGCTGTTGGGCGCAGCCTTCGTCTCCGGGCGTGGCGGCTCCACAGATGCGCGCTACCATCCGCTGATGCAGACCAGCGCCGGTGGCAGCTTCACCTTGCCGGGGCTGGCGACCAATCCGGTCTATGCCATCGTGCCCGGCATGCAGCCCGCCGTGGCGCCTGCCGGCGGCGAGGGCGGCGCTGGCGTTCCCCCGCCAGGCCAGCAGGTCACGATTGCCGCGGGAGTGCCCGGCTTGCCGGCAGGTACCTACACGCTGCTGCCTTCCACCTATGCGCTGTTGCCGGGTGCTTTCCGCGTCGAGATCAACGGCCAGGCCGGTGCCGCGGCAAGCGCAGCCAGCGCCGTGGCCATGCGCAACGGCTCCTGGTCCACCCCGGGCCAGTTCTCGATTGCCGGCACGGGTATCCGGGACGCGCTGTCCCGCCGGCTTGTGGTGACGCCGGCCGACGTGCTGCGCACCTACTCGCAGTACAGCGAAACCAGCTTCGCCGACTTTGTCCGCGCCGATGCGGCGCGCGTGGGCGTCCCGAGGGCGGCACTCGAGGCGGATGCCAAGACGCTGAGGCTGCACTTGGTGGCGGGCAATGGCGCCGCGGACGATTTCAATTTCAATGGCCTGGCGCGGTTCCAGCCGGCCGCGAACGGATTCGGCGGCACCTTGGCTGTCACGAGTCCTTCTTCGGATATCGAGGTACTGGCCGCCGGCGTACAGCCTGGCGCCGGCAGCAACACGGTCTCTCTCCATGCCGCGGACCTCAATGCCGTTGGCGCGGCGCGCATGGTCATCGGCGGTCTGCCGTGGGTGAAGTACGGCCAGGGCGGAAACCTCGTGCAGTTCGATGCGGTGGGGTCGGCAAACGCAGTCAACCTGCGCCAGGGCGCCAGCTTGTCGGCGGCCGAGGTGTTCCTGATCTCCACAGTGCAAGCGACCTCGCAAGCGGGTGGCATCCGGGTCGAACAGGGCGCCTCCATCAACACCCTGGGGCGCGGCAAGGCGGCCTACGATTCGGGCGACGGCTTTGTCTACCAGCCTGGCAACCGCGGCGTGCTGGCGGTGTCGAACGGCCGTTTGCAGATGCTGGCACCGCAGAGCATGACGAGCGGTTCGCCGGGCAGCATCCTGGTCGGCGGCTGCGCGCGGCTGGTCTGCGCCGGCACGACTTCCTTGTATTCGGAAGGCACCATTGCCTTCGCCACCAGCAACGAGTTCGAGCTGGGCGATGCGGTGCGCTACGGCACCCGCCACCTGGCGCTAGCGGTTGGCGGCATCAACGTGGGCAGCGCCGCGGCGCTGGCCGCGGCGGCGGCGCGCCGGGCTCTGCCCTCGGGGCTGACCCTCAACCAGGACGTGATGGATCGCCTGTTGCGCGGCGATACCAGTACTGGCGCGCCGGCCTTGCAAACGCTGTCCCTGACGGCTGCCCAGTCGTTCAACTTCTACGGCGACACCACGCTGAGCACGCTGGACGCCAGCGGCAAATCGCTGCTCGACAATCTTGCGCTGACCACGCCGGCTATCTACGGCCATGGCGATGCCGGCGACGTCGCGCGCATCCGCACCGGCACGCTGGTCTGGAACGGCACCACGGCATTGCCGGGCGCGGTGGTGGCCGAGGGTGCCGGCACCGGCGCCGGCACCCTCGACATCCAGGCGCGGCGCATCGAATTCGGCTATGGCCCGGACACGCAGCCCGATACCGTGGCGGACGCCGCGCGCCTGGTGCTGGGGTTTGCCAACGTCAACCTCAACGCCAGCGAGCGCGTCACCGCGAATCACAAAGGCAGCCTGGCGGTGTACCAGGCACAGGGCGCATACGAAACAGGCAAGGGCTTTGCATACAGCGGCGGCAACCTCAATATCGCGACCCCGCTGATAACCGGCGAAGCCGGTTCGGTCAACCGCATCACCGCGGGCGGCGCCATCAACGTGTCGGCGCCGGCCGGCAGCGGGGCCGCATCGGCGATGCCGGCCATCGACGCCTTGGGCGCCGAACTGGCCCTCTCCGGCAAGCGCATCGTTCTGGACACCACCGTGGTGCTCCCGAGCGGCAAGCTGACGCTGAGCGCCGACAACGACCTGAGCCTCGCCAATGCCGCCCGCATCGACGTGGCCGGCCGCAAGGCGACCTTCATGGACGTCGACAAGTACAGTTGGGGCGGCGATGTCATCCTCGAAAGCCGCGCAGGCAATATTCGCCAGGCCGAAGGGTCGGTCATCGATCTGTCGGCACAGCATAACCAGGCGGGTACCCTGAAGGCGGTGGCCGTGGCGGCATCGGCCGGATTGGTGGATCTGCAAGGCAAGGTCCTGGGCGGCAGCAGCGGCCGTTACGACGCGGGCGGCACGGTCATGCCGTACAGGGCCGGCGGCGTCGATATTCGCGCCCAGGGCATCGGCGACTTCGCCGCCCTGAACCGGCGCTTGAATGACGGCGAGGTTTTCGGCGCGCGCAGCTTCCAGCTGAAGCGGGGCGATCTCACCATCGGCGACGAGATCAAGGCCGGCATGGTCAACGTCTCTGTCGATGACGGCAGCCTGACGGTGGCCGGCACCATCGATGCCAGCGGAGAGCGGGTCGGCAGCATCCGCCTGGCCGGCAAGAACGGCCTGACCATCGCCGGCACGGCCTTGCTGGATACGCATGGCAGCGCGCTGCGGGTGGACAGCTACGGCAAGATCATCGACGCGCCCAATCGTGCGTTGATTGAACTCAATTCGGGCAACGGCCCGCTGACCCTGGCCAGCGGAGCGCGCCTGGACCTGCGCCACGGCACCGATGTGGCGACCGGCACGGGCAAGGGCCAGAACGACGGGGTGGCGCGTGGCACGCTGGAGCTCAACGCGCCGCGGATCGGCAGCGGCGGCAAGGTCGACGACGCCAATGCCCCGACCTATGGCGACATCGCCATCGATGCCAGTGGCAGCCTGAGCATCCGGGGGGCGCGCGCCATCGTGGTGAACGCAACGGCCCGCTACACCGATGCGCCGCCTGGTACCTCGCCCGCCGCCAGCGGCCGCCCGTACCAGGTGATCGACCAGGCCTACCTCGATGGCAAGCACGCGGACAGCACGGCGTTCATCGATGCCGCGCTGGGCAACGGCGCGTTGCTGAACGGCAAGCTGGCCGGGCTGAATAACGCCAGCTATGCCGATGCCTTCCACCTGCGCCCGGGCGTGGAGATCGTCAGCAAGACGCCGGATGGCGACCTGATCGTCAGCGGCGACCTGGATCTCTCCGGCTACCGTTATGCAGGCGTCAATCCGCACAACCGGAAGACCGCCGTCTACGGCTCGGGCGAACCCGGCTCCCTGGTGATCCGCGCCGGCGGCAACCTGGAAATCTACGGCAGCATCAACGATGGCTTTGCACCCCCGCCCGCCACCCCGGACGACAACGGTTGGGTCCTGACGCCTGGCCGCCAGGCCTATGGCGGCGACGTCGTGGTGCCTGGCGCCGGCGTGGTGCTGGCCGAAGGCACCTTGTTCCCGGCAGGCAAGACGCTGAACTATGCGTTGCCGATCCAGGCCACCATGATGGCGTCGGGGACGATTCTGCCTGTCGAAGGCACGCTCGGTGCGCCGCTGGAGTTGCCTGCCAACACCGTGCTCAGGGCCGCCGTGCGCGATAGCGCGGGCAACGTCGTCTATGCCGCCGGCACGCTGGTGGCCGAGCCTGTCACGCTTGCCGCAGGCATGAAGCTGGACGCCGGCACGCTGCTGCCCAACGCCGCGTCGCTGGCGGCCATGACTTGGCCTGCGGGGGTGCCGCTACCCGGACGGGCGAGCTTCAACACCAACCCGGACGGCGTGCTGTTGGCGGGTGCGCTGCCGCTCAAGGTGGGCGCGTTGATTCCCTCGGACACCAACGTCAAGCTGCCGGGCGATGCCTTGTCGGTGCCATTGCGTACCGTCACCGGCGCCAGCCAGGGCAGCAACTGGGCGGTCGCCGCGATGCTGCCCGAGGGTTCGCTGTCCTGGTCCATGCGCCTGGTGTCCGGTGCCGATATCCAGGCAGCCGATACGCGTGCTATCAAGCCGGCCTTCGCCGGTGATCTGGTCCTGGCCGATACGCACTATGCGCTGTACGAAACCCACGACAAGATCGTGATCCCCGGCACGCCAGCGCGGCCGGGCGGCGCCTGGTACTGGAACGCGCTGGGTGCGGAACTGGGGTTCGAGCCGGGCACGCCGGTCCCCGCCAGTGAAGAGAGCTGGTGCGCCGTGGACGCGTGTATCCGGTACAACTACGTATGGAACGAACTGGGTGTGTTGATCGATCCCGCCTTTACCGCGGGCAAGCCGGTTGAAGCCATCTATGAGTCGTTTTGCAGCGAAGGCGTGTGCACGTCGCTGGGCGAGCCCATACCCGCCGTACCTGACCGGGTCATCGTCGGCCCGGTCAAGCAGGTCTCGCCGATCAGCCAGCATTTCAGCGTGCTGCGCACCGGCACCGGCAATCTGGACCTGATCGCGGCAGGCAACGTGGCCATGCGTTCGGCCTACGGCGTGTACACGGCTGGCGTGTCCACGGCATCGCTGGCGGATGCTGTCGCGTTCGACCAGGCACGCAGCCGGTCGCGCGATGGCACGACGGTGCTCGGCAGTGGCGGGTCGGCCTACGAGCCTCTGGTCAATGACAGTGCCGGCAGTCCGTATGCCGCGTGGTACCCCGACCATGGTGGCAATGTGCTGGTGCGCGCGGGCGGCAGCTTGACTGGCGATATCGTCAGCCAGTTCAGCCTGCCGCGCACGGAAGACGCACGTGCGCAAAGTGTCGCCGGTAACCTGGGCAACTGGCTCTGGCGCCAGGGCACGGGAGACACGGCTGGCGTCGATCCGATTGCCGCCAGCTGGTGGATCAATTTCGGCACCTACGTCAAGGAGGCCGGCGGCGCCAACACCGGCCATCCCGATCGCGACATCATCAACACGTTGCCGATGCTGGTGGGCTTCACCGGCGTCGGCACGCTGGGCGGCGGCAACCTGACGGTCGACGTGGGCGGCAATGCCGGCATGCTGGATCGGCGCGGCTCCAGTGACGGCGTTTCCTCGCCGCGCAGCGAAGGCCTGGTGCTCGCGGTGGCAAGCACCGGCCGCGCCGCGCCGGGTGGTCAGTTGCTGCTGACCGGGGGTGGCGACATGGATGTCCGTATCGGCGGTGACCTCAACCCCGGCTTGCGCGCGCGGGCGGCGATCAGCCCGGGCACGTCCACTACCGCTTCGACCGACTTCTTCAACCAGAACCTGAATCTGAACGGCGTGCTGACCAACCTGCGCGGCGGCCTGGATCTGCAGACCGGCAGCCTGGGCGGCATCGCCATGAACTATGGCGGCATCCCACAGACCAACGACCTCAAGGAGGGGCGCGCCTACAACCCCTTCAACGCTACCCTGGGTACAGCGACTGGCGGTGTGGTGCTGATGCTGGGCGACGCTGCGGCGAACCTTTCCACGCGGGGCGACCTGGTGCTGTCGGGTACCGGCGATCCCGGGCGGATCTCGACCCGGAGTTCGTCGAGCTTTACGTTCGACGGCAAGCCCTACGCCGATGGCGGCTACGGCTGGTTTTCGCTGTGGACGGACCGCACGGCGATCCATCTCTTCTCCGCCGGCGGAAACCTGACGCCGAGCGTGCAGTTGGGAACCGTTAGGTCGCAGGTGTCGGGCAACGCCAGCGCCACCGATGGACGCTTCCTCTTTCCCTCGCAGTTGAGCAGCGTGGCCGCCAATGGCAGCATCTTCCTCGGCAAATCGGCGCTGGGCGGGCAGGACAGCTACGACACCGCGTACTCGCTGTCGCTCGCCCCCGCGGCTACTGGCAGCCTGCAGTTGCTGGCGGGCGATTCCATCTATGCCAGCGGATACGCCGTCACCCAGTCCGGAGCCAGTCTCTCCGCACTCCCGACGCCGTTCAAACCGGCGTTCATCGGCTTCGACTACTACTCGCAAGCGACGGGTGCGATCCCCCATGTCACCAGCAACGTGGCCAGCGACGCGATCAGGCCGACCCTCATACAGTTCCCGCTGTTCGCCTTCGGCGCCAACACGGCAGCGGCGCGAGCCGCCGGCGATCGCGATCCGGCGCGCTTCTACGCCGCGCAAGGCGACATCGTTGGCCTGCGCACCGGAGAGATTCTCGCCTTCAAAAGTGGCCAGCGCACGGGACAGACCTGGTATGAGTCTGCCGGCCCGGTCTGGATGATGGCCGGACGCGACATCGTCAACGCCGGCACGCCATTGGGGCAGCCGGTATTGATGCCGCAAGAGATCGCCAATACGCTGGCCCAGTCTCAGGGCGGTGGCACCAGCGCTGGCAACCTGTTCGTGCACAACAGCCCGAACGACGTCTCGGTGGTCTCGGCCGGCCGGGATATCCTGCGCAGCGCGTTCAGCGTAGCCGGCCCCGGCACCCTGGAAATCAGCGCCGGGCGCAACATCCTGATGGAAGACAAGGCCGCGGTCACCAGCCTCGGCGCGGTGTTGCCGGGCGATGCGCGGCCAGGTGCCGGCATCGTGATGCAGGCCGGCCTGGGCGCCCGCGGCGCTGACTACGCCGGCTTCGTGAAGCGCTACCTCGACCCGGCCAACCAGGCCGAAGCCGGCAAGCCCCTGGCCGCCCAGCCCGGCAAGGTTGCCCATGGCTACAACCGCAGGCTCGCGCTGGCCGACTGGCTGCGCGCCGAACACGGCTACCAGGGCGAAGACAAGGATGCGCAAGCCTTCCTCGCCGCGCTCCAGGCCAAGCGCGATGCCGATCCCGCGCAACCTAGGCGCCTGCTGGTCAACGACTACCAGCAGGCCGCTCAGTTGCATCTGGTGAACTGGCTGGAAACCCGCTACGGGTTCGACGGTTCGGAAGACGCCCTCGCGTTCTTCAACCGCTTGCCGCCCGAGCAGCAGCGCATCTATATCCGCGGCGTGTACGCCGCCGAGTTGCGGGCCGGCGGCCGCGAGCATAACGACGCCGGCGGCGCGCGCTACGGCAGCTACCTGCGCGGGCGCAATGCCATCGCGGCGCTGTTCCCGGGCACCGACGCGCAGGGCAAGCCCATCGCGTACCAGGGCGACATCACGATGTACGGCGCTGCCGGGGTCAACACCCTGTTCGGCGGAGATATCACGATGCTGACCCCGGGCGGCCACCAGGTGTTCGGCATCGAGGGCGCGGCCCCGCAACCGGTGGCGGGTGTCATCCCGGGCGTCATCACCCAGGGCGCGGGCAACATCCACCTGTACGCGCAGGACCACATCCTGCTGGGCCAGAGCCGGATCATGACGACCTTTGGCGGCCACATCATGGGCTGGTCGGCCGAGGGCGACATCAACGCAGGCCGCGGCGCCAAGACCACCGTGGTCTACACGCCGCCCAAGCGCGTCTACGATCAGTGGGGCAACGTGACGCTGTCGTCGGGTGTGCCGAGCACCGGTGCAGGCATTGCCACGCTCAACCCGATTCCGGAGGTCCCGGCCGGCGACGTCGACCTGATCGCCCCGCTGGGCACGATCGACGCCGGGGAAGCGGGAATCCGGGTCTCCGGCAACGTCAGCCTGGCGGCCTTGCAGGTGGTGAACGCAGCCAATATCGCGGTCCAGGGCCAGGCCACCGGCATCCCCGTCGTGGCGGCGGTAAACGTGTCGGCGTTGGCCAATGCCAGCGCGGCCGCGTCGCAAGCCAGCGCGGCCGCGCAGGACGCGCTCCAGCGCGAGCGCGCAACGGCTCGCCAGGCATTGCCTTCGATCTTCACGGTGCGGGTGATCGGGTTCGGCAATGAGCCGGCGCAGGACGATGGCGCGATGCCGTCAGCGCCTGCGGCCGGTGGCCGGTCCGGGGCCACCCGATATGACATGGCGAACCCGGTGCAGCTCGTCGGCAATGGCCAGCACTTCGATGCCGGGGGCTGGGCGCGGTTGACGGACGACGAGCGCCGGCAGTTGCGGCAGGACCGCTAAGCCGATTCAACGCGATATTCCTGACCTGATTCCGCGCATGGCGGGAGCCCCTTTGCCCGGCAGCCGGGCATGGCGCTGTTCAGCCTTGCGTCTGCCCAAGCCCGCGCGCCCCTGTCGCCTGCGCTGTGGCGAGCGCGTTCGGGCTTGGCCAAACGGCAGAGGGGCTTTCGCCAACGAATACAGAGGTAGATCCGTCATGGCCATGAATATCCTGTATGACCTGGAAGCGCCTGTGGACGACGACGCGGCGAACGAGCCGCTGGACGAGGCGCAGCGCCGCATCGGACTGCAGGGCTTCCTCACCGCGAACTACGCGCACTTGCGGCGCAGGCTGGTGCGCCATCTGGGTTGTCCCGACATGGCCACCGAATGCCTGCACGACGCTTGGCTACGCCTGGGCGATATGGAGGTGCGATCGGCTGTGCCGAACCCCGAGGCTTACGTCTACCGCGCAGCCTGCAATGTCGCCATTGACCGCATGCGCGGCAATCGGTCCTGGCAGTACGCGGGAGATGCTGACATTGAGCTGGAACACTTGGTGGACCCATCGCCCGGTCCGGACCTGGTCGCCGAAACCCGCTCCGAGCTGGCGGCGTTGGAGCGGGCCCTTCAGCGCCTGCCGCGCCGCCATCGCGCAGTCCTGATCGCCCTGCGCATCGACGAGATGACTCGCCAGGAGGCCGCCAGCCGCTTCGCCTTGTCGCTGCGCGGCGTGGACACCGCGCTGCGGCAGGCATTGGATTACTGCGCCGAGAACACCGGCCAGCAGGCGCTGGTCGGCGTGAGCACGCCTCGGCGTGCCCTGCGGCTGCTACCGGTGCAGGTATGAATGAACCTACAACGAGGTTCATCGACCGGCTCGGCTGGCTTGCCATCGCCGGATGGGCCCGGCAACCGGGCCGCCAGCGCGGCAGTCTGACACAGCGGCAACATGCCTTCAGTGCGTGCAGTGCAGCACAAATCTACCAAGTGCCTTGCATTGGCTTCCCGTCGGCTGCGTCGGCTGGTTGATCGGAATGCGCGGCAAACCTCGCCCTTCAGGCGGCGGAGGATGTCAAGGGTCCGGAGATGATCCCGAGGTCCGCGCTCCCATCCAGCACGCCAGAAGATCAACGGTGATAGCGCTGCGCGCAGCCGGACAGCGGGCCGGGGCCTGCGGCATGAATTCTGTGAGCCAGGAAGCCTTGTGAGCTTCCCGGCTCGCCATTCGCGCAGTGCGCGTCCCTTGGCGCGCAGCCGGGGACCGTCCGTTCTCAGGTGACTTCGGCGCCCCCGGCTTGCCGCTCGCCACCGCAATTCGGGGCACAGTCGTTCGGCCGGGATGTTGCCAGCACCTCGGGAGCGACATCGCGCTTGTACGTGACGTTCGCGCCATCGGTGTAAATGTCAAACCTTGCGGCTTTCCCGCCATCGGTATAAGGGTCGCGTGGTCCCAAAGTCCCGGCGCCATCCGTGTAGACATCCCGCGTGCCGTTGCCGGCGTAGGACGCCCCAGCCCCAAGTGCGGCAACTGCCATCGCAAGTAGCAAGACCTTTTTCCTTATCATGTTCCACCTCCTGTTTGTGGTGGATTCTCCTTCTCCATCCCAAGAAGTTCCCTCGAATATAGGTCAGTGCGTGACAGTGAATTGACCATAAGGGCTACAGTTTTTTCATATGGCTTATGACCTTCGGTCATCGGCTCGAGCGCAATGTCATATCTGACCGATGTCCAGGTCCGTTGTACACTCAAGCTCTGGTTGACGGGCGTAGACACAGGAAGGCCATGACCACGCAGAAGTTCTCGATAGAGCCACTGGAGCGAAGACTCGCAGCGGGTCAGGATTCCGCCATGCTCAGAGTCACGCTTGCATTGGCGTACCAGCAACAGGGAGACCTGGCCGCTGCCGTTCCCCATCTGGTCAAGGCTACCGAGCTCGACCCGCACTATTCGGGCGCTTGGCGCGCGCTCGGTGTTCTCTATGTGGAACTCGGCGAGAATGTGAAGGCCCGTCTCGCATTTCAGAATGGCATCGAGGTCGCAAGGGACCGGGGTGACAAACAAGCTGAGAAGGAAATGACCGTGCGTCTTCGACGTTTGGTCCGGCAAGCTGGCGGTGAGTCCGGGGAGGGCGGCACTTAGTGGTGTTCGGGCCGGATACGGGGCCGTACGTCGTCTTGCGTTGGCCTGGGGCTTATGCCCGGCGGCTTCAGTCCGCGGTACGGCGGGGAAGCGCGAATCTCTCGATGATGCGCTGCGCGACTTCGGCTGGCGTCATTTCTTCCGTATTCGACAGCAGCCAGTCATTCGGGTATGGAAACCCGCCGTTCGAGTTGTAGGCATAGGGCTGGTGCAGCAAGGCCGCCAGGGCTCCCCTGGCCGCGATCACGTCCGCCAGCCATGGTTTCATCCACACGCGCGGCTCGCTGCCCTCTCTTGCACTCCGGACGCGGAACGACGCCGCCAGTTCGACGAAAGCCAGCCGGCTGCGGGAAGCGTCGCAGAGCGCTCGCAATCCCCCGACAAACGCAAGGTCCGCCGCCGAGCCGAACCGCCATCTGAAGGTGGTTATCACGCCCGGGAGGCCCGCGCTGACTGCAGCGCGAAGTATCTCCGTGCGCACGCGGGCCACCGTTGCTTCAAATCTGGCGCCGTCCGAGCCGTGAACCTTGGCGACCGGGATTGCGGTTTCGTGGTGCTGCAGCAGCGGATAACCGGTCAGGCGGGCAAGCTCGAGACCGACGGTGGATTTGCCAACCGCAGAGGGACCACAGATCAGAACAAGGTTTGTCATGGTGCTGCCCTTTGCGTGTCGCGGTACCGTGGCTTGGGCGATTCCGGAACATGGTTTTCGTCAGATTATCCATTTGACAAGTTATCCGGCAACAGGAGCCATATGTGCGCTGAAAGCGGCAATGCCGAAACGGCTGCCGGGTTCCCGTCGCGCAACGCGGGGTAACGTCAACCCGATATCCGGATCTCCGTTATAGGAAAGTTGGCGGGCGGCACCCTGGCCAGCAAACAATCAAAAAAGGACGGGTATCCATGCTGCGCATCAAGGATCTGGCGGTTCCGCCAGAGGGGTTTCTACAGGACGAGCCGGAGGGAGGGGATTTTTACCAGGCGCTCCAGGCGTCTGGCATCGATGGTTTCCGGTTCGGCTATTTTGCCGTTTACCGGGCAGACCGGCTCGTTACGGTGGCGCCTTACTTTGTAATGGATTTCAGGCTCAATACCCTGCTGCCCAATGGCTGGCTGAAGCGGAGCCTGAGCTGGATCCGCTTCAAGCTGGCCTGCATCGGGAATCCGACCGCGGATTTTGGCCGCATCCAAGGGGAAGTTTCCGCCGAGATCCTCGCGGCCATCAACGTGGAACTGACGAAGAAGGGTAGCCTGCTCGCCTACAAGGGATTCGGCAAAGACTTGCCGCTGCCGGGTTTCGCGCCGGCGATGGGCCTGCCCGTACCTGTGCTGGCGCTCGGTCCGGACTACTACCAGGCGATGAAGAGCGACCGCAGGAACCTGCTGAAGCGCAAGCTGAAGAAGGCAGCCGCACTGCGCTACGAGGAGTGCGCCGGCCTGCCGGAGCACCTGGTCGCCAGGGTGCATGAACTGTACCTGAACACCTATCACAAGGCCGAGCTGAAGTTCGAGAAGCTGACGCGGGAGTATTTTGTCAATACCAGCGCGCTTAGCCACTACCTGCTGTTCTTCCTGGAAGACGAGTTGATCGGGTTCACCCAATTGATCGGGAAGGGACCCCAGTTGGTCAACCGCTATGTCGGCCTGGATTATGCAAAGAGCAACGACTACGGCCTGTACTTCGCCATGTTTATCCGCGCGGTGGATTTCGGCATCCGCGAGGGCTTTGCGGAAATCGAACTGGGCGCCACGGCCTACGAGTTCAAGCGCATCCTGGGCGCTCGCCAGGACCCCACGTGGAACTACTACCAGCATACCAACCCGTTGTTCAACTGGATTCTCGGGAAATTGCGCAGCGTGCTGGAACCGTCGGAGTCCGAGTTGCGCTAAGGCGGCGGGGAGGCCCGGGTCAGCAGCCGTGATGTACCGTTCCTGGCCATGGGCCGTCGACGAATTCCCGTCCTTGCCTCCGGCTCGCCGTCCTAGTAAAAACCCGGCTTATGCGCGCTATTCGCGCAAAATGCGCGAATAGCGCGCAAATTGACTGAAATGCGCTTGTTAGGAGCCCAGGCAATAGCATATTTTTCAGGCACTGAATCCTGGAGACAATATGGCTACCATCAATGACCGTGATGCACACGGCAACCGCCAGACCAAGAAGGCGACCGCAAGCGGGTGGATCGGATCTGCGCTCGAGTACTACGACTTCTTCATCTACGCGACTGCGGCGTCGCTGATCTTCCCGCAGATTTTCTTCCCCTCGACGGACCCCAAGGTGGCCATCGTCGCCTCGCTTGCGACCTATGGCGTCGGTTACGTGGCCCGGCCTATCGGCGCCTTCTTCCTGGGCCACTGGGGCGACACCCATGGGCGCAAGACAGTGCTGGTCCTGTGCATGTTCCTGATGGGTTTCTCGACCATGGCGGTCGGTCTCCTGCCGACCTACCATCAGGTCGGCGTGCTCGCCCCCGTGCTGCTGGTCGTGCTTCGCCTCATCCAGGGCTTCGCGGTGGCCGGCGAGATCTCCGGCGCCAGTTCGATGATTCTCGAGCATGCGCCATTCGGCCGGCGCGGCTACTACGCCAGCTTTACGCTCCAGGGCGTGCAGGCAGGGCAGATCCTGGCCGCAGCGGTGTTCCTGCCGCTCGCCTATTACATGCCGTCGGACGCATTCAATGCCTGGGGCTGGCGTATTCCCTTCCTGCTGAGCGCCATCGTGCTGGTCGCCGGCTTTGTCATCCGCCGCGAAGTGTCGGAGCCGCCCGTGTTCGCCAAGGAGGCAAAGGCAGGCGACGTGCCGCGCTCGCCGATCGTCGAGGCCTTCAAATACAGCTGGAAAGACATGATCCGCGTCGTCTGCGTCGCCCTGATGAATGTCATCCCGGTGGTCGCCACGATCTTTGGCGCAGCATATGCGGTGCAGCCGGCCTACGGCATCGGCTTCGACAAGAGCATCTATCTGTGGATTCCGGTCGCGGGCAACATCATCGCGGTGCTGGTCATTCCGATCGTCGGCAACCTGTCGGACAAGATCGGCCGCAAGCCGCCGATCATTGTCGGCGCGCTCGGCTCGGGCCTGCTTTCGTTTGCCTACCTCTACGCCATCAGCATCCACAACGTGCCGCTCGCGATCGTGTCGTCGCTGCTGATGTGGGGCATCGTCTACCAGGGTTATAACGCGGTGTTCCCGAGCTTCTACCCCGAGATGTTTCCGACGCGCTCCCGCGTCTCGGCAATGGCGATTGCGCAGAATGTCGGCACGGCCTTCACCGCCCTGTTGCCGGCGCTGTTCGCCACGGTGGCGCCGCCGGGGTCCGCCAATATTCCGCTCACGATCGGGGCCATCACGTTCGGGGTGACGATCATTGCGGCGGTGGCGGCCTGGAGTGCCCGGGAGACCCATCGTATCCGCCTGAGCGAACTCGGCGAGCCCGGCGCCGTTCCCATGGATAAGGGAGACTACGACCGCTTGCGGGCCGAGGCCATGGGCGGCACGCGCGTGGCAGAGGCATCGGCCTGAGGCAGCCACCCCGAGCGGCACCAGGGCGCGGGCCGCCGGTATCCCCGGCGGCCCGCGCCCGCGCGTTGGGCGGCTCGGTTCCAAGCGGGGCTCGCGGGCGCGGTGCCCGCGGTATCCCTAACCAATCGCTTCTTTCAGCAGCTTCATCATGCTCGCCATTCTGGCCATCGTCGCCCCGATCTACATTGTCATCCTGATCGGGTTTGCGATGACCCGCTCCGGGCTGTTCGCCAAGGCGGACATGCGCGTTTTCGGCAAGTTTGTCATCAACCTGGCGTTGCCGGTCCTGCTGTTCAGGGCGCTGTCCCAACGCCAGCTTGGCGATGTTCTCAATGTCGGCTACCTGCTGGCCTACTTTGCCGGGTCATGCGCCGTGATCGGCCTGGGCTATTTCTGGTGCCGGCGCATTTCTGGCCTGAATCCGACCATCAGCGCCTTCCACACCATGGGCATGGCGTGTTCGAACAGCGGATTCGTCGGCTATCCCATCCTGCTGCTCACCGCCGCGCCAGTGGCGGGCGTGTCGCTCGCGCTCAACATGACGGTGGAGAACCTGTTCGTCATTCCCTTCCTGCTGTTCCTGGCCGAGCACAGGCACGGCGGAACCGGTCGATGGGGCGTGCTGGGCCGATCGCTGGCGCGGTTGCTCTGCAACCCCATGATCATTGGCCTGCTCTGCGGGGTAGCGGTGTCCGGCACAGGCCTGACATTGCCTGCGCCGGTCACGCGCACGGTCGATATGCTGGCGGCATCCTCCAGCGCGCTCTCTCTTTTCGTGATCGGCGGGACGCTGGTCGGGCTTCCCATGCGCGCACACGGTTCGCGCATGGCGCCGATCCTTGCCGGCAAGCTGGTGCTGCATCCCCTGATGGTCTTCCTGGCGATGGCCGCGTTGCCGGTGCTTGGCCTTGGCGAGGTCGAGCCATCGCTGCGCACGGCAGCCGTGCTGATGGCGGCAATGCCCATGATGAGTATCTATGCAACGCTGGGGCAGGTGTACGGACAGGAGGATTTCGGCGCGGTCACCCTGCTGGCGACCACCGTCGCCTCGTTTTTCACGCTGAGCGCGCTGCTGCTGGTGTTGGGCGGACCGGGGGGCTTCGCGTGAGGTAGGCCGACACCACGCTTGATCCGGGCCTTCCCCGGGGCGCTGCCTGCCGATGGGCGAGGGCCGGGGAGCGAGCGGGATTGATGCGCCTCACGCTCGTCCCGCAGGGCGCACTCTTGCGCCGGAATCAAAACTCTTCTGCTCGCGGCACGGTTTTTTTCCGGGCCCGGGGCGCCGATACTCCGTCCAGGTTGCCGGCCCATTGCGCGCCGGCCAAGATTGACGCGAGGCGTTTCCCATGCAAATCTTCATCACCGGCTCGACCGGTTTTATCGGCGGCTCTGTCGCCGCGCACCTGATTGCTGCCGGCCATACGGTCCGGGGCCTGGTCCGCACCGAGGCGCAGGCCGGGCAACTGGCCCTGCGGGGCATCGAGCCGGTATTGGGCACGCTGGACGACCACGTGCTGCTGACGCGTGAAGCCGCGCAGGCCGGCGGCGTGGTCAATGCCGCCAGCAGTGACCATCGCGCCGCGGTGGAAGCCCTGTTGGCCGGCCTGCGCGGCTCGGGCAAGCCATTTCTCCATACCAGCGGTTCCAGCGTGATCGGCGACGATGTCGGTGGCAATGCGCTGTCGTCACGCATCTTCGATGAAGAGACGCCCTTCGTGGTGGAAGCCGGCAAGCAGGCCCGCCACGCCATCGACCAACTGGTGCTGGCCGCCGCCGCCGATGGCGTGCGCGGCGTCGTGCTTTGCAACAGCATGATCTACGGCGTGGGCGCCGGCCTGCACGCCGACAGCGTGCAGATTCCGCCGCTGGTGGCGCAGGCCCGGCAAAGCGGTGTGGTGCGCATTGTCGGCAGCGGGGTCAACCGCTGGTCGAATGTCCATATCGCCGACGTGGCGGACCTCTATGCGCGTGCGCTCGAAAGCGCGCCCGCTGGCGCCTTCTACTTCGTGGAGAACGGCGAGGCTTCGTATGCCGAGATCGGCGCCGCCATCGCGCGGCGGCTTGGCCTGGGTCCCGTGCAGTCCTGGTCCGTCGAGGAGGCCACGCCGTTCTGGGGCGAAGGCCACGCGCGCTATTCCTTCGGCTCCAACAGCCGGGTGCGCGCCCGGCGAGCCCGGGCCGAGCTCGGCTGGCGTCCCCGGCATGCGTCGGCGACAGAGTGGATCGAGAGCGGGATGCCTGTCGCCTGACTGCGCACCGGGCATCTTCCTTCGAGCGCGTTCAGTGCCGCGAGGACTCCTGCCTTGGCGCATCGGTGAAGGCGTCGAGAATGGCGGGCAGGCGGAGTAGCGGACCAGCGGCACAGGTCAGCGCAGTGCCGTGGACATCACGGCGCCGCCTGCAGCGGCGCCTCCGGGCGGGTCATGCCGATTTTGCATAAGCTCCCGCCGGCACTTGTGAAAGAATGCGGCAATCGATGGATTTCCGCTTTCTCGCCCCTTCCCGCAACCCGGCCCTGGCCCCTGCCGCACCCTTACCCACCATGAACGACGAAATCGTCTACCTGAACGGCGAGCTCACGCCCCTGTCCGAAGCCCGCATTCCCGTGCTCGATCGCGGTTTCATCTTTGGCGATGGCGTGTATGAAGTCGTCCCCATCTATGGCGGCAAGCCTTTCCGCCTGCAGCAGCACCTGGCGCGGCTGGCCCGCAGCCAGGAAACCATCGGCATTCCCAACCCCCATACCGATGCGGAATGGATGGCGCTGATCGGCCGGGTGGTGAAGGCGAACGGCCTGAGCGACCAGATGGTGTATATCCAGGTCACGCGTGGCGTGGCGCGGCGCACGCATGCCTTCCCAAAGGCGGTGACGCCCACCGTGCTGATCATGACCAATCCGATGGTGCCGCCGTCGGCGGAGACGCGCGAGAAAGGCGTGGCCTGTGTCACGGCGGAAGACAAGCGCTGGCTGCACTGCCAGGTCAAGTCGACCTCGCTGCTGGGCAATGTGCTGGCGGCGCAGAACGCGGTGGAGCACGGCGCCACCGAGACCATCCAGTTCCGCGACGGCTTCCTGACCGAAGCCTCCGCGTCCAACGTATGGATTGTCAGCAAGGGCCGTGTCTCGGCGCCGCCGAAGGACAACCTGATCCTGGAAGGTATCCGCTACGGCTGGATGGAGGAACTGTGCGCCGCGCTGGATATCTCGCTGGAAGCGCGCCGTATCGCGAAGGATGAAGTGCTGGACGCCGACGAGGTATTGCTGACGTCGGCCAGCAAGGAGATCCTGCCGGTGGTGAGCATCGACGGCAGGACCGTCGGCGCGGGTGTGCCGGGTCCGGTGTTCAAGAAGCTGTTCGCGGCGTACGAGGCGGCCAAGGCAGCGTTGTAAGGCGCCGAGCGCTCGCAGGCCGCGCGTGCGGCCTGCCACGCGGCGCAGGCGACGGCGGGGATCCCCCACGTCGCCGGGGCCGCCCATTCTCATCGGGACGACGCCACCGCGCCCGACCCGCACCACCTCGCGTGGCCGCATGCGCAGCAACCGTTTGCGCCCCTTTCCCCTGATTGCAGCCATGAACCGGCGGCACCCATGCCGTCCGTCCTCAGCCGGCACCGAAAGCCGGCATTCTTCAGCCGCTTGCCGTGCGCCTTGGGCGCCCGCGATGCCGAAGCGCAATTCGCATGCCCATATGCGCACCGCCTATCTATGCATAGACGAAATCCGTCCTTCGGCGGCTCAATCCGCTGCGCTATCGTGAGAGTCTTGTAAGCGGCTACCTAAAAACGGCCGCCGCTGTTTTCCAGATGCCCAGCCAGGTGCCCAACCTTACGGCGATTCTCATGCATGCCCCTATTTCCCGCGAGCCGCCGGTATTGACGGCGGTGTTTCCACCGGACGATGGACCGGCCGGCGTCCCGGCGCGGGCCGCCGCAACGTCATCGGCGCTGTTGCGTGCGCAACAGCAGATCAGCAACTGGTTTTCCAGGGCCGCGCCGAAGCCAGGCAAAGCATGGTGCGGCGGCGCAATACACGGCGATTCGCGCAGGCTTGCTTCTTGCCTGAGGCAGTGCCTCACACGCAATGCGTGAATTCACGATCCATCGATATCGACAGGAGGTTCTCCCCATGGCTACACCGCTGAAAGTGGTCGCCGTCAACGGCAGCGCGCAGCTGCCCTCGCGCACGCTCGCGCTGGTGCAGGCGCTGCTCACGGAACTCGAAGACAGGCTGCTGCTGCAGAGCCATATCGTCAACCTGGGCGACATCGCGCGCCCGCTCGGCGCCGCGCTGTCGCGCGCGGAACTGCCGGCGGAGATCGAGAGCGAGCTGCTGGCCATCGAGTCCGCCGATCTGCTGGTGGTGGCCGCGCCGGTGTATCGCGGTTCCTATCCCGGCCATTTCAAGCACCTGTTCGACCTGGTGGGCCAGGAGGCGCTGGTCGACAAGCCGGTGCTGCTGGCGGCCACGGGCGGCAGCGACCGCCATGCGCTGGTGCTGGAGCATCAACTGCGGCCATTGTTCGGCTTCCTGCAGGCGCTGACGTTGCCCATCGGTGTGTATGGCAGCCCGGGAGACTTCCAGAACTACCAGGTCAGCAGCGCCGCGCTGGCCGAACGCATTCGCCTCGCCGCCGACCGCGCGGCGCCGCTGTTCGACGGCAGCCGCAGGCTGCCGCTGCAGCGCGCAGCCTGAGGGGAGCGCTGCGGCAATGAACGTATTCTGGTTTCTTCCCACCCATGGCGATGGCCACTATCTCGGCACCACGGAAGGGGCGCGTCCCGTCTCGCTGGGCTACCTGAAGCAGATCGCGCAGGCGGCCGACAACCTGGGCTACTACGGGGTGCTGATCCCCACCGGGCGCTCCTGCGAGGATTCCTGGGTGATCGCCTCCGCGGTGGCGCCCTGGACGGAACGCCTGCGCTACCTGGTGGCGATCCGCCCGGGCATCATTTCGCCCACGGTGTCGGCCCGCATGGCCGCCACGCTGGACCGCATCTCCAATGGCCGGCTGCTGATCAATGTGGTCACCGGCGGCGACCCGGACGAGAACCGCGGCGACGGCCTGTACCTGGACCACAGTCAGCGCTACGCCGCATCGGCCGAGTTCCTGCGCGTCTGGCGCCGCGTGCTGGAGGGCGAGGCGGTGCACTTCGAGGGCGAGCACATCAAGGTGGAGAACGCCAAGGCGCTCTATCCGCCGGTGCAGCGGCCCTATCCGCCGCTCTATTTCGGTGGCTCCTCGGAGGCGGCGCACGACCTGGCGGCAGAACAGGTCGACGTGTACCTGACGTGGGGCGAGCCGCCCGAGGCGGTCGCCAGGAAGATCGCCGACGTGCGTGCGCGCGCCGCGCGTCTCGGGCGAACGGTGCGCTTTGGCGTGCGTCTGCATGTGATCGTGCGCCGCACCAGCGAGGAGGCATGGCGGGCTGCGGATGCACTGATCGCGCCGATCTCGGACGAGACCATCGCTGCCGCGCAGAAGTCTTTTTCCCGCTTCGACTCCGTGGGCCAGCGCCGCATGGCCGCCCTGCACGGTGGGCGGCGCGACCAGTTGGAGATCTACCCCAACCTCTGGGCCGGCGTCGGCCTGGTGCGCGGCGGCGCCGGCACGGCGCTGGTGGGCAACCCGCAGGAAGTCGCCGCGCGGATCAAGGAATACGCGGATCTCGGCATCGAGAGCTTTATCTTCTCGGGCTACCCGCACCTGGAGGAGGCGTACCGCTTCGCCGAACTGGTATTCCCACTGCTGCCCGAGCCCTATGCAAGCCTGGGACGCGGCGGCGCCACCAACCTGACCGGGCCGTTCGGCGAAATGATTGCCAACGACGTGCTGCCCGGCAGCAAGGCAGCGGCATGAGCCTGAGCGCCAGGGTAGTGCCGCTGGACCCGCTGCGCACCGCGCAGGCGCTTGCGCGCGGCTTTGCGCAGACCGCGGTCGCGCGCGATGCCGAGGGCGGCACGCCCAAGGCCGAGCGCGACGCGCTGCGGCAAAGCCGGCTGCTGGCCCTCGCCATTCCCGTTGAACTCGGCGGACTGGGCGGCAGCTGGTCGGACATGCTTGCGGTGGTGCGCATCCTGGCCCGCGCGGACGCGTCGATCGCGCACGTCTATGGCTTTCACCACCTGACGCTGGCCACGCTGCGGCTGTTCGGCGAGGCCAGCCAGTGGCAGCCATGGTGGGAGCAGACTGCCAGCCGCAACTGGTTCTGGGGCAATGCGCTCAATCCGCTGGATACGCGCACCGTCGCCACCCGCGGCGGCGGCTGCCACGTGTTCTCGGGCAAGAAGAGCTTCTGCTCCGGGGCCATCGATTCCGAGATGCTGGTTGCCTCGGCGCTGGACGAAGCCAGTGGCCGGTTGCTGATCGGCGCGCTGCCGACCAGCCGCAGCGGCATCACGCTGCACAACGACTGGGACAGCATCGGCCAGCGCCAGACTGACAGCGGCAGCGTGTCCTTCGAGCGGGTCCGGGTGGAGACGCATGAACTGCTGCTCAACCCCGGCCCGCTGAGCACGCCCTTTGCCTGCCTGCGTCCGCTGCTGGCGCAGCTGATCTTCTGCCATACCTTCCTCGGCATCGCCGAGGGCGCGTTCGACGAAGCCCGCGGCTATACGCTCAGCGAGGCGCGGCCCTGGTTCAAGTCGGGGGCCGCGCGCGTGACCGAAGACCCCTACGTGCTTGCCCGCTATGGCGAGTTCTGGGTCGGGCTGGAAGGCGTGCGGCTGCTGGTGGAGCGCGCGGCATCCAGGTTCGACGCCGCGTGGCGCACCGGCGCAGACCTCACTGCCGAAGACCGCGGCGAAGTGGCCGTGGACATTGCCACGGCCAAGGTCGCGGCCACGCGTGCAGGGCTGGACCTGAGCAGCCGGATCTTCGAGGTGACCGGCGCGCGCGCCACGCACGGGGCGCTGCGGCTGGACCGCCACTGGCGCAACCTGCGCACGCAGTCGCTGCACGATCCGCTCGACTACAAGCTTCACGAACTCGGGGACTGGGCGCTCAACGGCGCCTTGCCGGGCCCGACCTTCTACTCGTAATCCCATGCAGCTACTGTCCTGGCCCTTGCCTGCGCCGCGCCCGCTGCCGCACGTCTTCGCGGATCCCAAATCGCTCGCCCTGCTGAGCCACGTGGAAAAGGTGGCGCCGAGCGAGGCCGGCATCCTGATCGTGGGCGAGACCGGCACCGGCAAGGAGATGGTGGCGCGCCATGTCCACAATCTCAGCGCGCGCCGCAACCGGCGCTTCGTCGCCGTCAATTGCGGCGCGTTCTCCGAGTCGCTGGTCGATGCCGAACTGTTCGGCCACGAGAAGGGCGCCTTCACCGGCGCGCTCGGCGCCAAGGCAGGATGGTTCGAGGAAGCCGACGGCGGCACACTGTTCCTCGACGAGATCGGCGACCTGCCGATGTCGCTGCAGGTCAAGCTCTTGCGCGTGCTGCAGGAGCGCGAGGTGGTGCGGCTGGGATCGCGCAAGCCGGTCCCCATCGACGTGCGCGTGCTGGCCGCCACCAATCGGCCGCTGGAAGCCGCGATCAGGGACGGGACCTTCCGCAAGGATCTCTTCTATCGCCTGAATGTGGTCGCGCTGGAGATCCGGCCGCTGCATGAGCGCCCCGGCGACATCCTGCCGCTGGCGCAGCATTTCCTGTGCAAGTACGGCGAGCGGCTGGGCTATGGCGAGGTGGGCATGACCGGCGACGCGGAACGCAAGCTGGTCTCCTACCCATGGCCGGGCAATATCCGCGAACTGGAGAACGTGCTGCATCACGCGTTGCTGACTTGCCAGGACAGCCTGATCGGGGCGGACGACCTGCACGTATCCGCGCCGCCGGACCGGGCGGCGCCGGAGCCGGCGCTACCCCCGAAGCTGGCCGCCGCGCAGGTCGACGACGAGCCCGCGCAAGCGCTGCTGGAGCGTGCCGTGCTCCGGCTCTTCGAGCAGGAGCACGAAGGCGTGCACGAGATAGTGGAGAACGCCCTGCTGCGCGCGGCCTACCGCCATTGCCGCTACAACCAGGTGCACACCGCCAGCCTGCTGGGCCTGAGCCGTAACATCACGCGCGCGCGCCTGATCCAGATCGGCGAACTGCGGGTGAACCGGCGCAAGGCCGGCGAGCCGGACGAAGCCGATACGGCCACGGGCGAGCCGCGCATGTTTGCTATCGCAATTTGAACCCGACAACCCCGGGCGACCCGGACAGACCATCCCATGCCAGAACGCAACCCTAGCTATCCCGAACTAGCCACCCGCTTCCGCCCCATCTTTGCCGAGATCGCCGTGCGCGCGGCCGAACGCGAGCACAAGCGCGAGCTTGCCTTCGATGCCGTGGCCTTGCTGCGCGATGCCGGATTCGGCGCCTTGCGCGTGCCCGTGGCGCTGGGGGGGCTTGGTGCCTCGGTCGAGCAATTGTTCGAACTGCTGACCGAGCTGGGCGCAGCGGATTCCAACCTGCCGCAGATCCTGCGCGCGCATTTTGGTTTTGTGGAACGGCTCTACGCGGAGGTGGAGCCGGCGTTGCGCGAACGCTGGCTGCGCCTGGTGGCGCAGGGCGCGATCTTCGGCAATGCCACCACGGAGCTGGGCGACGGCGCGCTGGGCAAGCACCGGACCGCCTTGTCACGCGACGGCGAAGGCTGGCGGCTCGATGGGGAGAAGTTCTACAGCACCGGCGCCCTGTACGCGGACTGGATCGCCGTCAGCGCCAGCCGGGAGGGCGACGCGTTTCCCGTCCACGTACTGGTGCCGGCCAATGCGCCGGGCATCGAACGCATCGACGACTGGCGCGGCTTTGGCCAGCGCCTGACGGGCTCCGGTACAACGCGGTTTCGTCAGGTGGCGGTGTCGGGTGAACAGGTGCTGAGCTTCCCGCGCAACGTGCCGACGACCATGACCGCCTGTTTCCAGCTGGTGCACCTGGCGACGCTGGCCGGCATCGCACGGGCCATCGAACGCGACGCCGCGGCCTTTGTGCGCGCGCGCAAGCGCGTGTACAGCCATGGCAGCGGACGCACGCCAGCCGAGGATCCGCTGGTGCAGCAGGTGGTGGGTCAACTGGCCGGGACGGCGTTTGTTGCAGCCTCGGCAGTGGCCGCGGTCGCACAAGGGCTGGGCGAGATCGATCGCCTTCGGCAGCGGGGCGAAGCCGTGCCGGTCGGCTTGCTGGACGATGTGGAACTGCGCGCCGCGAAGGCGCAGGTCGGCATTGCGGACCAGGTGCTGGCGGCAGCCACGCGGCTGTTCGACATCGGGGGTGCTTCCGCGCTGGCAGAAGACCGCCGGCTGGACCGCCACTGGCGCAATGCGCGGACGCTGGCTTCGCATAATCCGACGATCTACAAGGGCAGGGCGGTCGGCGATCACATCATCAACGGCACGGCGCCGACCTACTACTGGTCGGTAGGGGCGAAGGCGGCGTGATTGGCGATCGTGTCCGGCAAGGCCGCCGCTTTTGGGGAGGGGCTGCGAACCGCCCCGGCTTGAGGCTGAGCGCCCCAAATCTGGGGCCACCGCGCCCACGACGAAACCAGTAAAGATCGGGAGGCAGTGGCCATTCGCGCCGGTAACGGCAGATGCGTGAGCGACCACGGGCCATTGCCATCAGGGGCGCTATACGGAAACCAGTGCCATTCGCATTGGCAATGCCGTTCGCGCCGGTAGCGCCAGCAGTCAGGCAGGACTGACGCGCCCACCACGAATCCGCAAAGCAACCAAGCCCGACAAGCCAGCCTCCTGCAAGGATCGCTTTCTTTTGGTTACTTTTCTTTACGAGTAAAGAAAAGTGACACCTCCATGTGCCCAAGAGCCCGACACCACACCGCCTTTAGGCCCTGCAACCCTAAATCAAATCTATAAAAAAACCGGAACCCTCACCTCCCCCCAAGCCCGCTGACAACCCAATCCCCCACCCACTGAATCAAACTAACCAACCCAATCAACAACACAATCACCACCACCATCACCGTAGTATCAAACCGCTGATACCCATACCGGATAGCAATATCCCCAAGCCCCCCAGCCCCAACCGCCCCGGCCATCGCCGATGCGCCGATCAGCGAGACCACGGTAATGGTAAAGCCGCCGACAATGCCCGGCAGCGCTTCCGGCAACAGCACATGCCAGACGATGTGCCAGCGCCGGCACCCCATGGCCTGCGCCGCCTCCACCAGGCCCCGATCCACTTCGCGCAGGCTGATCTCGGCAATGCGGGCAAAGAACGGCGTGGCGCTGATCGCGAGCGGCACCACCGCAGCCCACACGCCGATGGTGGCGCCCACCACCAGCCGCGTGAACGGCAGCAGCGCCACCAGCAGCACGATAAATGGCGTGGCGCGAAAGCCATTGACGATGCTGCCCAGCACGCGATGGATGCGCGGCGATGCCAGCACGCCGCCCGGCGCCGACAACACCAGCACCAACGCCAGCGGGATGCCGACCGCCACCGCGATCAGCGCGGACGCTCCCACCATGGTGAGGGTGTCGAACAAGCCTTGCCAGATACGTTCAATCGTGAGCGGGGACATAACCGAGGACCTTGGCGTGTTGGGATAGTCGATGCGAGGCCAGCGTCTCGGCCGACAGGCCGGCGCCGGCAGCGGCCAGCAGCAGGCGGCCCTGCGTGTGGCCCTGGATGCGATCCAGGCCGGCATGCAGCAGCCGCGCCTGGCCGCCGAGCGCCGTGGCGATGCGGGCCAGCTCGGGCGCCGCGTCGCCGCTGCCCGTGTAGTGCAGTTCGATCAGTTGCTCGAACGCGCCATGCGCGGGCGGCGTGGGCTGCAGCAGGCGTGCCAGGTCATCGGGCAAGCCGGCCTGGAGCGGCTGCAGCAGCGCGCGCGTGGCGTCATGGCGGGGATTGCCGAATACCTGCCACACCGGGCCATGCTCGGCCACCCGGCCCCCTTCCAGCACCAGCACGTTGTCGCAGATCTCGCGGATCACCCGCATCTCGTGCGTGATCAGTACGATGGTCAGCCCGAAGCGGTGGTTGATGTCGCGCAGCAGCGCCAGGATGGACTGCGTGGTTTCCGGGTCGAGCGCCGAGGTGGCTTCGTCGCACAGCAGGATCTCCGGCCGGTGCACCAGCGCGCGGGCGATGCCAACGCGCTGCTTCTGGCCGCCGGAGAGCCGGCCGGGATAGGCGCGGTGCTTGGCTTCCAGCCCGACCAGCGCCAGCAGCGCTTCCACCCGTTGGGCGATTTCCGCGCGCGGCACGCCCGCCACCTTCAGCGGCAGGGCCACGTTGTCCCAGACCGTCTTGGCGGACAGCAGGTTGAAATGCTGGAAGATCATGCCGATGCGCCGCCGCAGGCTGACCAGGCCGCGTTCGTCGAGCGCACCGATGTCGTTGCCGTCCACCAGCACGCGGCCGGTGGTGGGCCGCTCCAGCCGGTTGATGGTCCGCAGCAGGCTGGACTTGCCGGCGCCGCTGCGCCCGATGATGCCGAAGATGCGCCCGGCCGGAATCTCCACGCCGATATCCCGCAGCGCATGCACGTCGCCCGCCGGCGAGTGGAAGACCTTGCCCAGGTGCTCGAAGGAAACCGACCCGGCGCCGGACGGACCGGGCCGCTGCGCGGCTTGCGCTACCGCGTGCCCGGTGGCACGGTCGCCGGCGAAAGGCGCCGGCGCGGCGCGCTCGCGCCGATGGAGGGAGCTTGGCGAGTTCATGGTGTCACGGTTTCAGCCACGGCAGGCTGTAGAGTTTGCCGTTGTTGGCGAAGGACTTGCCCAGTTGCTGCCGTACCGCGGGCGACGTCTGGTAGATCCTCACGAAGCGGGCGATGCGCGGGTCGCCGGCGTTGTCCTGCCGGCTGACGAAGCGGATGGCGAAGTAGAGATCGTCCACGCCAGAGTAGAGCAGGCCGGCACCGGCGATCTGCGGTTTGCCGGCATTGACGAAGTGCGCCGGGTAGCCTTGCGCCAGGTCTACGTCGTCAAGCGCGCGCACCAGTTGCGGGCCTTCGATCTCGACGAACCTGAGCTTCTTCGGGTTGGCGACGATATCGTCGAGTCCGCCGCGCGCGCCCACCCCGTCGCGCAGCTTGATCAGTCCGGCCTTCTGCAGCAGCAGCAGGCCACGGCCCTGGTTGACCGGGTCGTTGGCCACGCCGACGCGCGCGCCTTCCTTGAGTTCGTCGAAGCGCTTGATGCGGCTGGAGTACAGGCCGATATTGGGCAGCACGCCGACGGCGACGCTCCTGAACGCATAGCCGCGCTCCCTGACGGCGTTGTCGAGGAAGGCCTGGTGCTGGAAGTAATTGAGGTCGAGATCGCCGGCGGCCAGGGCCACGTTTGGCGTGGTCCAGTCGGTGAGTTCCACCACCTTCACGTCCAGCCCCTCTTTGCGCGCTTCGGCGGCGGCGACTTCGACGGAGTCGGCCAGCGAGCCGGGCGTGACGCCGATCCGCAGCGGCGCCGCATGCGCTGCGGCCGCCATGGCGAAGGTGGCGGCGGCAACAGCGAGTAGTCGTTTCAGTTTCATGATCTTCAATGCCTCTTGTGCTTTCGGTGTCTTCAGTGGTTTCATTGCATTCAGTATGGCGAGCGGCGCTCAGTCCCGGCCACGGCGGAACCCTGCCGCCGCATGCCGCGCCGGCAGGGTGTCGTCCCCGGCAAACAGTTTCCGGCGCAGGCTGCCTTCGGCATAGGCGGTCTTGTACAGGCCGCGGTTCTGCAATTCCGGTACCACCAGGTCCACGAAGTCCTCGTAGCTTTCCGGCACTACGGTGCGGCTGAGGTTGAAGCCGTCGATGCCGGTCTCCTCCACCCACGATTGCAGCTCGTCGGCGACCTGCCGCGCATCGCCCACGATGGCGGGATAGCGGCCGCCGAGCTCGAACAGTTCGAGCAGCTTGCGGCGCGTCCAGCCATGCTGCTGCGCGGTGCGCGTGGCGGACTCGATGGCATTGCCGCCGCCGTAATCCACCGGCGCGTCGAGATCGTATTTGCCGAAATCCACGCCGGTGCTCGCGGCAAAATGCGCAAGGCCGGCTTCGCGGCTCGCGTAGTCCTTGTACTCGGCGTATTTCTGGCGGGCTTCGGCGGCGGTGCGGCCGGGCACCACGGCGGTGCCGGCAAAGATCCTGATGTCGTCCGGGCGGCGCCCGGCCAGCACCAGTTGCTCGCGCAGCGCCTTGACGGTGCTGCGCGCGGCCTCCTTGCTCGGCGGCGAGATGAACACGCACTCGGCATGGCGCGCGGCAAACTGCTGGCCGCGCCCGGAGCTGCCGGCCTGGAACAGCACCGGCGTGCGCTGCGGGGAGGGTTCGGCCAGGTGATAGCCTTCGACGTTGTAGTACTTGCCGGCGTGCCGCACCTTGTGCACCTTGCCGGGGTCGGCGAACACGCGCGCGGCCTTGTCGCGCCGCACCGCGCCGTCTTCCCAGCTGCCTTCCCAGAGCTGGTAGAGGACTTCCAGGTATTCGTCCGCGCGGTCGTAGCGCTCGTCGTGCGCGATCTGCCCGGCGAGGCCCATGGCGCGCGCGGCGCTGTCCAGGTAGCCGGTGACGATATTCCAGCCGACCCGGCCGCGCGTCAGGTGGTCCAGCGTGGAGAAGCGGCGCGCCAGCAGGTAGGGCTGCTCGTAGGTCAGGTTCACGGTGACACCGAAACCGAGGTGCTGCGTGACCGCGGCCATGGCCGGCACCAGCAGCAGCGGATCGTTGACCGGCAGCTGGATCGACTCGCGCAGCGTCGCGTCCACATTGTTCTGGTAGACGTCGTAGACGCCGACGATATCGGCGATAAACAGCCCGTCGAACAGGCCGCGCTCCAGCGTGCGTGCCTGCCCGGTCCAGTATTCCAGCGTGTTGTAGCCGGTCGAGCGGTCGCGCGGGTGCGTCCACAGGCCGTGATTGATATGCCCCACGCAGTTCATGTTGAAGGCGTTGAGCAGAATTTCCTTGCGTGCCATTACAGCGCTCCGTGCCGGCTGGGAAGCCGGTCGTTGAGATAGAAGTTGCCCACGGCGTGATACTTCCAGCGCACCGGGTCGTGCAGGGTGTGGGTGCGCGCATTGCGCCAGAAGCGGTCCAGGCCCAGGTGATCGAGCGTGGCGGCGGTGCCGCCCAGCTCGAACAGCTTGCTGCCCGCCAGCAGCGAGGCGGTGGTGGTCAGCACGCGCGCCTCGGCGACGGCGATGGAGGCCTCGGCCACGCTGCGCTCGGTGGGAGCAAGCTGGGCGGCATCGACGATGCGCCCGGCGCGGCGCACCAGCGCCTCGGCGGCACGCAGGCGTACCGAGACGTCGCCCACCTGGTGAATGGTGAGCGGGTCTTGCGCCGCGCGGTCCACGCCAGCATCCACCCAGGGCCGGGCGCGCTCGCGCACGAAGGGCAGGGTCGCCTCGAATGCCCCGCGCCCGATGCCGAGGTCGATGGCGGCGTGCAGGATCTGCGCGACCGGGCCGATCGTGGTTGGTGTCGCGAAGGAAGCCAGGAAGGGCACCACCCAGTCCGCCTGCACGCGCACGTGATCGAACGAGACCGAGCCGCTGCCGGTGACGCGCTGGCCGAAGCCGTCCCAGTCGTCGACGATGGACACGCCCTGCGCGCGGCGCGGCACGAAGGCAAGGTAGGTGACCTCGCGCCCGTGCTCTTCGGCGACGACCAGCGTCGGGATCCAGTGCGCGTAGAGTGCGCCGGTGCAGTAGAACTTCCTGCCGTCCACGCGCCAGCCGTCGCCGTCGGGCGTGAGGCGGGTGCGGCGCTTGAAGTCCTTGTGGCCGATTTCGGCAAGGGCGTTGCCGAAGCGCTCCCCGGCCAGCGCGCGCTCGTAGAAGAACCGCTTCTGCGCGTCGCTGCCACCCACGCGCAAGACTTCCAGCGCGTAGAAATGGTTCTGCGGGATCTGGCCGAGCGAGCCATCGGCGGCGGCGATGATGGCGATGACCTCGGCCAGCGTCACGTTGGACACGCCGGCGCCGCCGTACTCGCGCGGCACCGTGATGCCCCACAGGCCGCTGGCGCTGAAGGCGTCCAGTTCGGCCCAGGGCAGGTGGCGCTCGCGGTCGCGCAGCGCTGCCCCGGGCGCGAACTGCGCCGCCAGCCGGCGCGCGGCCAGGATGGCATCTGCATCGTCGCGGATCGACTGGGGCGGCTGCGCGGGCGGGGCGGCTGGGGCGGGGCGGCTATCGGTGGGAACCGGGGACAGGAGCACGGACATATCAGTTCCAGGAGTGCCGCGCGGGCAGCACGTGGTTAAGGTGGTAGTTGCCGATCAGGTGCGTTTTCCAGCGCACCGGGTCGTGCAGGGTGTGGGTGCGCGCGTTGCGCCAGTGGCGGTCGAGGTTGTGCTTCGCCCGCGTGGCGGACGAGCCGGCCAGCTCGAACAGCTTCTGGCTGGCTTCCAGCGCGATTTCGGTGGTCAGTACCTTGGCCTCGGCCACGGCCACCGAGGCCCGGGCGCTGGCTTCGGCATCCAGCGGCCGGGCGGCGATGGCATCGAGCGTGCGGCCGGCTTCGAGCAGCACTTCGCGCGCGGCGTGCACGTCGATCTGCAGGCGGCCGACGTCCTGGATGATGTAGGGGTCCTGCGTGGCATGATCGATGCCGGCGTCGATCCAGGGCCGGGCATGCTGGCGCACGAAGGCGATGGCATCGGCCAGCGCGGCTTCGGCGATACCCTGGTCGATGGCGGCCTGGATCAGCTGCGAGGTCGGCCCGTACAGGCCGGGCCGGTCGGCCAGCTGCCAGATCGGCAGCACATCCTCCGGGTTGACCGGCACGTTGTCGAACACCACGCTGCCGCTGGCGGTGGTGCGCTGGCCGAAGGAGGACCAGTCGTCGACGATGCTCAGGCCCCGCACCTCGCGCGGCGTCCACACCTGCACGCTGCGGCCCTGCCCGTCGAGCGCGCGTGCCGGCACGCGGTGCGCGAACAGCGCGCCGGTGGAGTAGAAGCGCTGTCCGCTCAGCCGCAGGCCCTGCGCGGTTTCGGTGAGGCGCGTGGTGCCTTGCAGGATGGTCTGGCTGTTCCCTGAGCGGCGTTCCGGGCCGGCGTTGCCCAGGCGCGCGCCGCTCAGTATCTCGCCATAGAAGCGGCGCTTCTGCGATTCGCTGCCGATCTCGCGCAATACACCCAGCAGGCCGAAATGGTTTTGCGGAATCTGGCCGAGCGCGGGGTCGGCGGCGCACAGGATGGCGAAGACTTCGGCCAGCGTGGCGTAGGACACCCCGGCGCCGCCGTATTCGCGCGGCACGGTGATGCCGCCCAGGCCGCTCTCGGACCAGCGGTCCAGTTCCTCCCACGGCAGGCGGCGTTCGCGGTCCCGTTCGGATGCGCCGTAGGCGAACACGGCCGCGAGCGCGTGCGCTGCCCGCAGCGCTTCGTCATCGCCGGCGATGCGGTGCACGCGCGCGGGGTCCGGCAGGCGCGCCGGCGGGGCGGGGATGGGGGGTGCCGGAAGGTCGGATAGTCTGGTGGTCATGGCAGTCGTGTATGAAGTCAGGGCTGGCCCGGCGCCCGCGGGGGCCGGCAATCGGCTGCGTGGGACGAGTGGGAGCGCAAGGAGGCCGCGGAGGTCGAGCAGGGGCGATAGCGCTTCCGCTTCCGCGAGAGATTGCCGGCGTGCCTGGCTGCGGGGGGCGATGGGACAGCATGGCTGCCCTGCCGGGTGGGCGGATGCGCTAAGTCAATCATTCACGCATTGCAGCATGGAGCCCTGCTGCCTTCCCACGAATTTTTGCGTAGATGCTTACTCGGTTCCGCGCTTGCGTTCGCCGGAAGAGTGCGCTAGCGGGCCCGCGCCGAGGCGGCGGGGCCGATCAACGAAGGCCTGGCGGGGAATGCGGGAGAGCGGCCCGGGGATGGCGCGCGAAGGACCGCTGTTGCCTGGCGTGCAATGTGTGCCGGCCCTGTGCGCGGACGGACAGGGCCGGGTTTCCTTCATTGCCGGAGCCGATCCGGCCGCAATGGCGGCGCCTTGGAACTCAGGCGGAGCGCCGTGCTTCGCTTGCCCCATGCGGCGCGGCGGACAGGGCAGCGGGGCCATGATGCCGGGTCTTGCCGGCCGGATGCTGCGCCGATGCCGAGCGGCCGTGATCGATCAGCAGCACCGCCACCATGGCGATCACCGCCGGCACGGCGATGGCGATGAAGTTCTGCTGCAGCGGCAGCGCCATGCCCACCAGCGCACCGATCACGATCGGCGCCAGGATGGCCCCGCTGCGACCGACGCCTGACGCCCAGCCGATCCCGGTGCCGCGCACGGCCATCGGGTAGAACTGGCCAGCATAGGCGTAGGTGACGATCTGCGTACCGATGGTCGAGGCGCCGGCCAGCGCCACCAGCACGAAGAGTACCCCGGTCGGCACCTGGTAGCCCAGCAGCGTGATCGATACCGCTGCCAGCCCGTACATCCCCACCAGCACATGTTTGATATTGAAGCGGTCGGCCAGCCACCCGCCGCCGATGGCGCCGATCATGGCGCCGAAATTCAGCACCAGCACGAAGGTCAGCGCCGAGCCCAGGCTGTAGCCGGCGCCGGCCATCATCTTGGCCAGCCAGGAACTGAGCGCGTAGACCATGAACAGGCACATGAAGAACGCAACCCAGAACATCACGGTGCTGAAGCCGCGGCCGTCCTGGAACAGTTTGCCGATGGGCGCATCGGCGGCCTTGTCTTCGGCCGGCAGGGCGAAGCTGTCGCCCGGTTGCGGCCGGTAGCCCGGCTCCATCCTGGAGACAACGCCCTTCAGCGTATCGATGCGGCCCGACTTGATCAGGAACGGCATCGATTCCGGCAGCCATTTCAGCACGGCGGGGATCAGCAGCGCCGGCAGGCCCGCGGCGATAAACACCGACTGCCAGCCGTAGCTCTCGATCAGGCCCTTGCCGAGCAGGGCGGCCAGCATGCCGCCCACGGAGTAGCCGCTGAACATCAGCGTGACCATGGTGCCGCGGATCCTGCGCGGCGAGTATTCGGTCATCTGCGCCACCACATTGGGCATGACCCCGCCGATGCCCAGGCCGGCCAGGAAGCGGGTGACGCTGAACGCGATGGGGTCGCTGGTGAATCCGGCGGCGGCGGTGAAGGCACTGAACAGCAGGATACAGATGGCGATGGCCCGGCGCCGGCCGATGCGGTCGGCCACGGTGCCCATGAAGATGGCGCCAAACATCATGCCAAACAGCGCGGAGCTGACCATGAAGCCGGCGCTGGTGGCGTCCACCCCCATGCTCTTCATGATGGAGGGCAGCGCGATGCCGACCACGGCGAGATCGTAGCCGTCGAAGATGATGATCAGCGCGCACCAGAACAGCACCAGCCCGTGGAAGCGGTTGAAGCGGGCCTCGTCGGCCAGCTTGTGGACATCGATTTGACGCATGGGTTGTCTCCTTTTCTTGGCTCTTTGGATTTTCTTGAGGGGCTTCTGCGAGGGGGCATTGCAAGCAATCCCTCTCCCACTTGTGGGAGAGGGGCCCGGGAGAAGGCGGGCGCTTCAAGCGGTGCGGCACGCTGGATAAAACCATTGGCTTCGCTTCCAGTGGCTCCGGTCAAGCCACCCTTCTCCTCGCCCCCCCTGATGGGAGAGGGCGTAATCGCCGTCGTCATTCCAGACGGCGCTGGCGCATCCTGTCAGTTTCGCCCGGCGCCTCGGGGATCGGCGAGCTCAGGCCGGCGCGCCCTCCAGCTCGCGCAGCCTGAAGCGCTGGATCTTGCCGCTCGCCGTCTTCGGCAGCGCGTCCACGAACTCGATCGCACGCGGATACTTGTAGGGCGCCAGGCGTTCCTTGACGAAGGCCTTCAGGTCCGCGTCGCTGACCTGCGCGCCGGGTTTGCGCACCACGAATGCCTTGGTCTTGATGAGGCCTTCCCGATCGGGCACGCCGATGACGGCGGCTTCCAGCACCGATGGATGCTCCATCAGCGTGGCTTCCACCTCGAACGGTGAGACGTAGATGCCGCTGACCTTGAGCATGTCGTCGCTGCGCCCGGCGTAGCAGTAGCTGCCATCGGTATTGCGCACATACTTGTCGCCGCTCTTGGTCCACCCGCCGCGAAAGGTTTCGCGCGATTTCTCGCGGTCGCCCCAGTACATCAGCGCCGCGCTCGGGCCCTGGATAAAGAGGTCGCCCACCTCGCCGTCGGGTACCGGGCGGCCGTCCTCGTCGCGCAACTCGACCGCGTAGCCCGGCACCGGCCAGCCCGTGGTGCCGTAGCGCACTTGCCCAGGGCGGTTGGACAGGAAAATATGCAGCATCTCGGTGGAGCCGATGCCGTCGATGATCTCGCAGCCGAAGTGGGCGGTGAACCGTTCGCCCAGGTCCGCCGGCAAGGCTTCGCCAGCGGAGGAGCACAAGCGCAGCGCGACCTGCGCGCGCGCAGGCAGTCCGGGGGCGGCGAGCATGCCGGCGTAGCCGGTCGGCGCGCCGAAGAACACCGTGGGCCGGTTTGCCAGCCAGCGCCTGAACGTGGCCTCCGGCGTCGGCCGCTCGGCCATCAGCACCACGGTGGCGCCGACGCTGAGCGGGAAGCTCAGCGCGTTGCCCAGGCCATAGGCGAAGTACAGCTTGGCCGCCGAGAAGCAGATGTCCTGTTCGCCCAGGCCGAGGATGGGCCGGGCGTAGAGCTCGGCGGTCCAGTAGGGATTGGCCTGGCTGTGCAGCACGCCCTTGGGGCGGCCGGTGGAGCCCGACGAATATAGCCAGAAGCCCGGGTCGTCCGGGCCGGTGCCGGCGGGCGCGGCCAGCGGCGCGTGGCGTTCGACCAGCGCGTCGAGCGCGGTCATCCCCTGGTCCAGCGGCCCGGCGGGATGCGAGACGATCACCGTCTTCACTTCATGATCGCCCTGGGCGAAGGCTTGCCGCAGCACCGGCAGCAGCGCGCCCGATACCAGCACGGCCTGCGCGCGGCTGTGCTGCAGCATATAGGCATAGTCGTCGGCCGTGAGCAGGGTATTGACCGCCACCGGCACGATGCCGGCGTAGATGGCGCCGAGAAAGGATACCGGCCAGTCGTTGCAGTCGTGCATCAGCAGCAGCACGCGCTCTTCGCGGTGAATGCCGCTGGCCTGCAGCGCGGCGGCCATGCGGCGGATGCGCTCGGCCAGCTCGCCGTAGCTCAGGCTGCCGTGGTCGTCGATATAGGCGGTCTTGGCCGGCCTGCCGACATTGCGCGCAATGAGGTGCTGGGCGAAATTGAATGGTGTCCCCGGCGGCTGGACCTGTGGTTCGGCTGTCATGCTTGTCTCCCCGTATCGATGGATCGATGTCTCGGTGGGTTTGCGGCCGCGCGCCGATCTGGCGGCATGGATCGGCGGCGAGGCTTATCGGTATAGATGCGCCAGCACATCGGTGCTGGCTTGCACGGCGCTGCGCCGGTGGTAGAAGGTCAGCGCCCGCAAGCCCCCCAGTTCCTCGCCGCCGCCAGCGCGGCCGGGGCCGCCGTGCAGCGACTGCGGCATGACGTTGCCGTGGCCGGTGTGCAAGGCGCCCACGTCGGGGGAAACCACATGCACGCGCCCGTGGCTGTCTGCCAGCTCGATGGCGGTGGCGGCAAGCGCGGCGGCATCGCTGCCGTACAGGGACGCCACCAGCGAGCCCTGCCCGCGCCGCACCAGCGCCAGCGCATGGCCGGCGTCGCGATAGGGCACCAGCGTGGCTACGGGGCCGAAGACCTCGGTGTCGTGGACGCGATCGGCGGCATCCGCGTCGCGCGTGCCCAGCAGCGTGGGACCGGCGCAGCAGGCCACGGCCGCGTCGGCATCGACCAGCGCGTGCGTGGCGCCGTCGTGCAGCACTTCGGTTTGCGCCCGCAGGTGTTGCAGGCCTGCGCGCACGGCCTGCAGCTGCGCGCGGCTGACCAGCGCGCCCATGCGTACCGACTCGTTGCGCGGGTTGCCCACGGTGACCTTGCGCAAACGTGCGGCGATGGCTTCGGCGGCTTCGCCATACTGTGCTTGGGGCACGAAGATGCGGCGGATGGCGGTGCATTTCTGCCCCGACTTGACCGTCATTTCACGCGCGGCTTCCTTCGCCAGCAGGTCGAAGGCCTCGCTGCCGGCCGCTTCACCGGGCAGCAGCAGGGCGGAGTTCACGCTGTCGGCCTCGATATTGACGCGCACCGAGCGCTGCGTCACTGCCGCATGCGAGCGGACCAGCGCGGCGGTCTCGGCCGAGCCGGTGAACGACACCACGTCGAACGGCTGCAACTGGTCGAGCAGCCCGGCCGCGCTGCCGCATACCACCGACAGGCTGCCCGGCGGCAGGATGCCAGCCTCGATCACGTCCCTGGCCATGCGCTGGGCCAGCCAGGCGGTGGCCGTGGCGGGCTTGACGATCACTGGCACGCCGGACAGCAGGGCCGGTGCGGCTTTCTCCCACAAGCCCCAGCCCGGGAAGTTGAAGGCGTTGATCAACAGCGCCACGCCGCGCGTGGGCACCAACACATGCTGCGACTGGAACAGCGGCTCCTTGCCGAGCCGCGCGGCCTCGCCATCCAGCAGGTAGCGCCGCTCGCCCAGCGATTCGCCGAGCTTCGCATACGTGGCGAGCGTGAAGATGCCGCCATCGATGTCGACCGCTGAGTCGTTCTTCACGGTGCCGCTGTTGGCGGTGGCGATGTCGTAATAGGCGTCGCGGTTGGCCTGCAGGACCTTGACGATGGCAGCCAGCATGGCGGCGCGCTCGCGGTAGGTCAGCGCGCGCAAGGCCGCGCCGCCTTGCGCGCGGGCGTAATCGAAGCCCGCCGCAAGGTCTAGCCCGGTGGCATCGACCCGCGCGAGTTCATCGCCAAGTATGGGGTCGAACAGCGCCGCGCCGCTGCGGGTGCCGGCCTGCCAGCGGCCGCCGAAATAGTTGGAAAGCAATGCCGTCATGGCGCCGTCCTCAGCGGGTGAAATCGATGCGCCCTTCGGGCAGCAGGTAAAGGACCAGCGCGCGGCCCTGCGTGACGGTGGGCCGGTGCGCACTGCCCGGCGGGCAGACCAGCCAGCCCGCCGGCCGGCCATCGAACCGCGCCTCGCCCTCGACGGGCATGATCAGGTCGATCTCGCCGTTGGGATGGGTGTGATGCGGTCCGGCGATGTCCTGCATGTCGACCACGTCGACCGAGAAGCCGTGCAGATCGGCGGCCGGCTTGAAGATGCGGCCATAGCGGATGCCGCCGCCTTCGCGGTCGCACAGCCAGCCCTCGGCAACGCCTGCCTCGCAGGCGGCCTTCAATTCGCGATACGTGGCGCTGCCGGCGCCGTGCTCGGCGTTCAGCCAGGCATCGAGGGCGGCATCCAGCGGCCGGCCGGCAATATGCGCCGTGAGCCGCGCGATCTGCCCGCGGAATTCGGTAGGGGACATCTGGGGGACTCCATTAGACTTGGGTGGGTTGCATACCCGCGTTTCATGCATTATTGTGCATGAGTGAAACATAGAGCCGTCATCAAATCATGTCAAGCACTATATTGCATGTTCCCGGGTTAACGCGGGCCTCCCCGGATGAGCGCGATGCGGACGCCATGCGGCGCGACGGCACCGGCGCAGCGGCCGGTCACGGGGAGAAAAATGCCTTCCTGGTCTCGCTGGGCGAGCGCGTACGCGAGCTTCGCGCGCGGCGCGGCCTGACCCGCAAGGCCACGGCGCAGGCGGCCGATGTGTCCGAGCGGCATCTCGCGAACCTGGAGTACGGCAGCGGCAACGCGTCCATCCTGGTGCTGCTGCAGATCGCGGCGGCGTTGCATTGCTCGCTGGCCGAGCTGCTGGGCGATGTCTCCACCTCCTCCCCGGAGTGGCTGCTGATCCGGGAACTGCTGGAACACCGCGACGAAGCCACCCTGCGGCGCGTGCGCGTCGCCATCGGCGAGATGCTGGGCACCGGCGGCGGCAACGCCGCGCGCAGCCCGCGCGTGGCGCTGATCGGCCTGCGCGGCGCCGGCAAGTCGACCCTGGGCGCGATGCTGGCCGACGATCTCGGCTTTCCCTTTGTCGAACTCAGCCGCGAGATCGAGCAGTTCGCCGGCTGCAGCATCTCGGAAATCCAGGGGCTGTATGGCATGAACGCCTACCGCCGCTATGAGCGGCGCGCGCTGGAAGAGGCCATCCAGATCTATCCGGAAGCCGTGATCGCCACGCCGGGCGGCCTGGTCTCCGACCCGGCCACCTTCAATCTGCTGCTGGCCCACTGCACTACGGTGTGGCTGCAGGCGGAGCCCGAGGATCATATGAGCCGCGTGCGCGCCCAGGGCGATCTGCGCCCCATGGCCGCCAGCAAGGAGGCGATGGAGGATCTGCGGCATATCCTGGCGGGCCGGGCGGCGTTCTACTCGAAAGCGGAGTTCAGCGTCGATACCAGTGCCGAGCCGCTGGAGCCCACCTTCCAGGCGCTCCGGGATGTGGTGCGCCGCGCCTTGCAGCTGCCGCTTTAGCCACCCGGTCCGGGTGGGCGGATGCTCAGGCGCCACTCAACATGAAAGATGCACAATAATGCTTGACGATGGTTTTGTGAATGCACTATAGTTCTTTCATCAACACCCAAAATCACTGCACTATTGTGCTTCATCGCTGAGGAGACACAGCCATGACTACCGCCCCCCGCGTCGACTACCAGACCGACCCGTCCCAATACAAGCACCTGAAGCTGACGTTCGACGGTCCTGTTGCCACGCTGGCGGTGGACATCGACGAGAACGCCGGCCTGCGTCCCGGCTACAAGCTCAAGCTGAACAGCTATGACCTCGGCGTCGACATCGAGCTGAACGATGCGGTCAACCGCATCCGTTTCGAGCATCCCGAAGTGCGCACCGTGGTGGTCACCAGCGGCAAGGACAAGGTGTTCTGCTCCGGCGCCAACATCTTCATGCTCGGCGTCAGCAGCCATGCCTGGAAGGTCAACTTCTGCAAGTTCACCAACGAGACGCGCAACGGGCTGGAGGATTCGTCGCAGCACAGCGGCCTGAAGTTCCTCGCCGCGGTCAACGGCGCCTGCGCCGGCGGCGGCTACGAGCTGGCCCTGGCCTGCGACGAGATCATCCTGGTCGACGACCGTTCTTCCGCCGTGAGCCTGCCCGAAGTGCCGCTGCTGGGCGTGTTGCCCGGCACGGGCGGGCTGACCCGCGTGACCGACAAGCGCCATGTGCGCCACGACCTCGCCGATATCTTCTGCACCACCACCGAAGGCGTGCGCGGGCAGCGCGCCAAGGACTGGCGCCTGGTGGACGAGATCGCCAAGCCCGCCGTGTTCGCGCAGACGGTCCGGGATCGCGCGCTGGCCCTGGCCGCGCAGAGCGACCGTCCGGCCGACGGCAAGGGGGTGCCGCTGACCCCGCTCGCGCGCACGCTTGAAGCCGATGCCTTGCGCTATGCCCATGTCACCGTCGAGATCGACCGCGCGGGGCGCAAGGCCACTTTCACCGTCAAGGCGCCGTCGGGCCCGCAGCCGCAGAGCCCCGGCGCCATCGCCGAAGCCGGCGCCGCCTGGTATCCGCTGCAACTGGCGCGCGAACTGGAAGACGCCATCCTGTCGATGCGCACCAATGAACTGGACATCGGCACCTGGCTGATCAAGACCGAAGGCGACGCCGCCGGCGTGCTGGCCATGGATGCCACGCTGCTCGCCAACAAGGAGCACTGGCTGGTGCGCGAGACCATCGGCCTGCTGCGCCGCACCTTCTCGCGGCTGGATGTGTCCTCGCGCAGCCTGTTCGCGCTGATCGAGCCGGGCTCCTGCTTTGCCGGCACCTTCCTCGAACTGGCGCTGGCCTGCGATCGCAGCTACCACCTGGCGCTGCCGGACGACGAAGCGCGCGCCCCGAAGATCACGGTCGCCGAGACCAACTTCGGGCTGTACCCGATGGTGACCGGACAAAGCCGCCTGGGCCGCCGCTTCTACGACGAGCAAGCGGCGCTGGACGCGGTGCGCGCCAGGGCCGGCCAGCCGCTCGACGCCGATGCGGCCTTCGCCGTGGGCCTGGTCACCGCCAACCCGGACGACATCGACTGGACCGACGAGGTGCGCATTGCCCTCGAAGAGCGCGCGGCCATGTCGCCGGACGCCCTGACCGGCATGGAGGCCAACCTGCGCTTCAACGGGCCGGAGAACATGTTCACCCGCATCTTCGGGCGCCTCACCGCCTGGCAGAACTGGATCTTCCAGCGCCCCAACGCGGTGGGCGAGAAGGGTGCGCTCAAGGTCTATGGCAAAGGCGACAAGGCCGCGTTCGACTGGAACCGGGTCTGATCCGGCGTCCCGCTTCATCGCCATCGAGCAGCTCGAGCATCGTTGTGCGGCGCCTGTCCAGGTGGAGCGCCGCAACCGAAACCGCACTCTCTCCACCAATGCCAATGCATAGCCAGATACGGAGACCATGATGTCCGGCATCAACTACAGCGACAAGATCCCCAACAACGTCAACCTCAGCGAAGACCGCACCCTGCAGCGCGCGCTCGAGCAATGGCAGCCCAACTACCTGAGCTGGTGGAACGACATGGGCCCGGACGGCTCGCAGAATTTCGACATCTATCTGCGCACCGCCATCAGCGTCGACCCGCAGGGCTGGGCGCACTTCGGCCATGTGAAGATGCCGGACTACCGCTGGGGCATTTTCCTGAACCCCGCGGAAGCCAACCGCAAGATCCATTTCGGCGACCACAAGGGCGAGGATGCCTGGCAGGATATCCCTGGTGAATACCGCGCCAACCTGCGCCGCATCATCGTGACCCAGGGCGATACCGAGCCGGCCTCGGTGGAGCAGCAGCGCCACCTCGGCCTGACCGCGCCGAGCATGTACGACCTGCGCAACCTGTTCCAGGTCAACGTGGAAGAAGGGCGCCATCTGTGGGCCATGGTCTACCTGCTGCACAAGTATTTCGGCCGCGACGGCCGCGAGGAAGGCGAAGCGCTGCTGGAGCGCCGCAGCGGGCAGCAGGACAACCCGCGCATCCTGCAGGCGTTCAACGAAGAGACCCCGGACTGGCTGTCGTTCTTCATGTTCACCTACTTCACCGACCGCGACGGAAAGTTCCAGCTATGCGCGCTGGCGGAAAGCTCGTTCGATCCGCTGGCCCGCACCACCAAGTTCATGCTGACCGAGGAAGCGCACCACATGTTCGTCGGCGAGAGCGGCGTGTCGCGCGTGATCCAGCGCACCTGCCAGGTCATGAACGAACTGAAGACCGACGATCCCGCCAGGCTGCGCGCTGCCGGCGTGATCGACCTGCCGACCATCCAGCGTTACCTGAACTTCCACTACAGCGTCACCATCGACCTGTTCGGCGCGGACGAGTCGAGCAATGCGGCCACCTTCTACAGCACCGGCCTCAAGGGCCGCTACGAGGAGGGCAAGCGCACCGACGACCACGTGCTCAAGGGCCAGACGTACAAGGTCCTGCAGGCGTCCGGCGGGCATCTCACCGAGAAGGAAGTGCCCATGCTCAACGCGCTCAACGAAGTATTGCGCGACGACTACATCAAGGATAGCGTTTCCGGCGTGGAGCGCTGGAACAAGGTCATCGAGAAGGCCGGCATTCCGGTTCGCCTGAAGGTGCCGCACAAGGCATTCCACCGCAATATCGGCGCACTGTCGGGGGTGAAGGTTTCCCCGGACGGCCGCGTGGTTTCCGAGGCGGAATGGAAGGCGAACGTGGACCAGTGGCTGCCGAGCGAAAGCGACCGCGCCTTTGTGGCCAGCCTGATGGGCCGCGTGGTCGAGCCCGGCAAGTTCGCCAACTGGATCGCGCCGCCGGTGATGGGCATCAACCGCCAGCCGGTGGATTTCGAATACGTGCGCTTCAACTGAGCGGCATGCGAAAGCACGCGGAAGACACACGCAAGAGATAGACAGAGACAGGCGCGGGGCCCGCAGGCCCCGCGCCCGAAGGCCCCGGTCACAGGGGTCGCTTCACCCCCGGAGATCGCCATGGACTTGTCCGACATCCAGGTCATCAGGCAGCACCTGATCGACCCCGAGATCTGCATCCGCTGCAATACCTGCGAGGCAACCTGCCCGGTCGCAGCCATCACCCACGATTCGCGCAACTACGTGGTCGATGCGGACAAGTGCAATGCCTGCATGGCCTGCATCTCGCCTTGCCCGACCGGATCGATCGACAACTGGCGCACCGTGCCACGCCCCAAGGCCTACAGCACCGCCGAGCAACTCGGCTGGGACGAACTGCCGGCCGAGCTGTCGCCGGAGCAGCTTGCGGAGCAAGGCGTGGCGGTGGGCGCCGAGCCCATGCCCGAAGCCGTGGTTTCCCTGCCCGGCGCCGTCAGCGGCGAAGCGGCATTCAACAGCGCGCAGTATGGCGCCACCGTGCCGCCGTGGTCCGCAGCGCATGCCTATACCAACCTGTATGGTGCCAAGGGCGCCGGCAAGACGATCACCGCCACGGTGACCGGCAATGTGCGCGTTACCGAGGTTGGCCGCGACTACGATACCCACCACATCGTGCTGGACTTCGGCGCGTCGCCCTTCCCGGTGCTGGAGGGCCAGTCCATCGGCATCGTGCCGCCCGGGGTGGATGCCGCCGGCCGCCCGCACCACGCGCGCCAGTATTCGCTGGCCAGCGCGCGTAACGGCGAACGCCCCGGCTACAACAATATCTCGCTCACCATCAAGCGCGTGCTGGAAGACCATCAGGGCAATCCGGTGCGCGGTGTGGCGTCGAACTATATGTGCGACCTGCAGGTGGGGGACAAGGTAGAAGTGATCGGGCCCTTCGGCGCGAGCTTCCTGATGCCCAACCATCCGCGCTCCAACATCGTCATGATCTGCACCGGCACGGGCAGCGCGCCGATGCGTGCCATGACCGAGTGGCGCCGCCGGCAGCGCAAGTCCGGCAAGTTCGAAGGCGGCAAGCTGATACTCTTCTTCGGCGCGCGCACCAAGGAGGAACTGCCCTACTTTGGGCCGCTGCAAAACCTGCCCAAGGATTTCATCGACATCCACTTTGCTTTCTCGCGTACGCCCGGCCAGCCCAAGCGCTACGTGCAGGACGTGATGCGCGATCGCGCCGCTGACCTGGCGCCCTTGCTTGCCGACCCGAGCACCTACTTCTATGTCTGCGGGCTGAAAAGCATGGAAGAGGGCGTGGTGCTGGCCTTGCGCGACGTGGCGCAACAGGCTGGCTTGTCCTGGGAGACGCTGGGGGCAGCGCTCAAGAAGGATGGGCGGTTGCATTTGGAGACTTACTGACTGCCCGGAAGAGTAGAGGCATGGGGCTGGGGCTGGGGTGACGGGATGCGCCAAAGCCATCGGCAATGATAACGGCTGTCACTTCATTCAAGCGTTCGGGTTTAATGGTTTTTTTATAATGAAGCGATGTGGTTGCTTTTGTTATTTCGAGATTTTGTAGGGACCTGATGATGGTCTGCAGGGCCTAAAGGCGGAGTGGTGTCAGGCTCTTGGGCACATGGAGGTGTCACTTTTCTTTACTCGTAAAGAAAAGTAACCAAAAGAAAGCGATCCTTGCAGGAGGCTGGCGTGTCGGGCTTGGTGGGTTTGCGGATTCGTGGTGGGCGCGGCGGTTCTAATAAACTGCTGGCGCTACCGGCGCGAACGGCATTGTCATTGCGAATGACGGTGTTTTCATTGTATGACCCCTGAATGACGATCTCGCTTGCCCATTCAGGCATCTGCCGTTACCAGTTTATATGGCCACTCGAACACGAACGGCACTGGTTTCGTCGTGGGCGCGGTGGCCCCAGATTTTGGGTATTCGCCTCAAGCCGGGGCCACCGCGTCCACGACGAAACCAGCAAGGATCGGGAGGCAGTGGCCATTCGCGCCGGTAACGGCAGATGCGTGAGTCACCACGGGCCAGTGCCATCAGGGGCGCTATACTGAAACCAGTGGCATCCGCATTGGCAATGCCATTCGCGCCGGTAGCGCCAGCAGTCATGCAGGACTGCCGCGCCCACCACGAATCCGCAACGTCACCAATCCCGATAAGCCAGCCCCCCTGCAAGGGGTCGCTTTCTTTTGGTTACTTTTCTTTACGAGTAAAGAAAAGTGACACCTCCATGTGCCCAAGAGCCCGCCGCCACTCCGCCTTTAGGCCCTGCAGACCATCATCAGGTCCTAAAAAAGACAAAATATACTACTGAAAACAAAATACATTAATGCGCCAAAAGAGCCCGTCACTACTCAGATTTTAGGCCATGAAACAATAAATCAATAACAACAAAAAATTAAAAATAATCCGGCGTACAAATGCATGGCGCGCAATCCATGCTTGTGAGAGAAAGCCCATGCCGGCCCACCACGCTGCAGTTCTCCGAGGCAGTGCCAAAGCGGCCCGGATAAGCGTCGATGGACGGTGCGGGACCCCTTTTGCTCCTGAGCAGCCACGCACTCGCAGCAAACGGCGCAGGCACGCTGCGCTGCCGGTGCGGAGCAACCCGGATAGCCGCCGCGCATATTGTTTCGTACCATGGCCAGGCCGGCCAGGTCACTCCCGACCCGTCCGGCTCAAACCAGAGGCCATGGCATGCAAACCAGTCAAACCAGCCAAGCTAAAGAAACGCATTTCCATCTCGACACGCAGGATGGCCACCGGATAGAGGCGCACCGCTGGCAAGGCGGCGCCCCGCCCCGCGCCGTGGTGCAGATCGCCCATGGCATGGGCGAGCACTCGCTACGCTATCGCGCGCTGGCCGAGGTACTGGTTGCCGCCGGCTACGTGGTCTACGCCAACGAGCACCGCGGACACGGCGCGGATGCCGCGGCCAGCGGCACGCTGGGCGATTTCGGGCCGCGCGGCTTTGCCGCGCTGGTGGACGATATGGCCGTGCTGAGCCGGTACGTGCTGGAGCAGCATGACGGCTTGCCGCTGATCCTGTTCGGCCACAGCATGGGATCGTTCGCGGCCCAGTGCTATCTGGTCGAACATAGCGGCTTGCTGGCCGGGGTGTCGCTGTCGGGCACGACGGCGGTGGATTTGCTCGCTGCGGCCGCGCAGGCGGGCTTCAAGCTCGAAGACCTGAACGCGACGCTGCCCGACAGCCGCACGCCATTCGACTGGCTCAGCCGCGACCCGGCGCAGGTCGATGCGTATATCGCCGATCCGCTGTGCGGGTTCACGGTCATGCCGGAGTCGCGCGTCTCGATCTTCACCGAATGCGCGCGGCTGGCCCAGCCGGAGACGCTCACGCGCATCCGCCCGGCGCTGCCCATCTACCTGTTCACCGGCGACCACGATCCGGTCAACAATCGGCTGGCCTGGTTCGAGCCGCTGTGCGCGCGCTACCGCGCGGCGGGCCAGACGGACGTCACGTCCCACGTGTTCGGCGGGGCACGCCACGAAACGCTGAACGAAACCAATCGCGCGGAGGTGATGGCCGTCCTGTGCGCGTGGATCGAGCGGGTGGTGTCCAGCCGCTGACACCCACGGGCGCCTCAGCTCACCAGGCGCGCCCCGGTCAGGGCCTGCAAGCCGGCCAGCGTCAGGCCCTCGGCCATGGCCTCCACCCGCAAGCCGTCCGGCGTCACGCTCATCACCGCCAGGTCGGTATAGATGCGGCGGACCACGCCGCGCGCGGTCAGCGGCAGGCAGCAGCGGTGCAGCAGGCGCGGGCGGCCGTCGCGCGTGGTGTGCTCCATCAGCACCCACACCTCGCGGGCGCCGAAAGCGAGTTCCATGGCGCCGCCCACCGCGGGCGGCGTAGCCGGGTCGCCCCGGCTCCAGTTGGCGAGGTCGCCGTTCTCCGCCACTTCGTAGGCGCCCAGGATGGCCAGGTCCAGATGGCCGCCGCGCATCATCGCGAAGCTCAGCGCGGAATCGAAGATCGCCGCGCCGGGGCGCAGCGTCACCGGCTGCTTGCTGGCATTGATCAGTTCGGGATTCTCCTGCCCGGCCGGCGGACGCGGTCCGAGATGGAGGATGCCGTTCTCGCTGTGCAGGAAGACCTCGCGCTCGGGCGGGATCATGTCGCCCACCTGGGTCGGCAGGCCGATGCCGAGATTGACGTAAGCGCCTGGCCGGATGTCCTGCGCCGCGCGCCGGGCGATCTGTTCCCGGTTCCATCGTTTCATTTGGCGCTCCCCGCCCGGTCGGCTGCAACCGCGCGGACGACCCGGTGGACAAAGATGCCGGGCGTCACGATATGCTCGGGGTGCATGGCCCCGGCCTCGACCATGGCATCGACCTCCGCTACCACCATGCGCGCCGCCGTGGCCATGACCGGATTGAAGTTGCGTCCGGCCAGGTGATAGTCGAGATTGCCAAGGCGGTCGGCATGCCTGCCGCGGATCAGCGCGAAATCCGCGTGCAGTGGCAATTCCAGCACGTGCTGCACGCCATTGATCTCCCGCGTGTCCTTGCCCTCGGCGAGGACCGTGCCGGCAGTGATGGGGCAATAGAAACCGCCCAGCCCCGCGCCGGCGCAGCGGATGCGCTCCACCAGGGTGCCCTGCGCCACCAGCTCCAGCTCGACTTCGCCGCGCCGGTAGGCATCGCGGAAGGCCGTGGCGCCGGCTGTCAGCGGATACGAGCAGACCAGCTTGCGCACGCGCCCGGCTTCGATCAGGCTGGCCACGCCTTCGCCGTCATAGCCGGCGTTGTTGGAGATCACCGTGAGATCGCGCGCGCCATGCGCCAGCACCGCGCCGATCAAGCCGCGCGGCAGCCCCGCGCTGCCGAAGCCGCCCACCATCAGGATCGCCCCGTCATGCAGGCCGGCAATCGCCTCGCTGCAACCGGCTACTTCTTTGTTTGTCAATGCCATGCCCGACTTGCTCCCGATCCGTGCTGCGGCGTTGCCGCCGCCAAGCCACGCATCATGCATCGGCCAGGTCGATAGGTTCAAGTATCCAGGGATTAATTGTTGATAAGCTACGCTTATTTATCAAGGATCCGACAGGCCATCCGATGAACCTGGAACTCCGGCATTACCGATATTTCATGGCGCTGGCCGAGGAACTGCACTTTGGGCGCGCAGCGGAACGCCTTGGCATCTCGCAGCCCGCGCTCAGCCAGCAGTTCCGGTGGATAGAGCAGGAGGCGGGTGCGCCCTTGCTCTCGCGCAGCAAACGCCGTCTGGCACTGACCGAGGTGGGCACCGTTCTATATGACGAGGCGGCGGGGATCCTGCGGCAGGTGCAGCACGCCGAACTGGCGACCGCCAGCGCGAGCCGGGGCGATGCCGGCAGCGTCTCCATCGGATATGTCGCGTCCGCGGCGCTCTCGGGTTTGCTGCCGGGTCTGATCTATCGCTTTCGCCAGGCATACCCGGCGGTCCGGCTCGCTGTCCGGGAGTCCGATATGCCGCTGCAACTCGATGCCGTGGCGTGCGGGGAACTGGATATCGGCTTTATCCGGCCGCCGCTGCGGTCCTTGCCGGAAGGGTTGGCTCTATTCGATATCGCCATCGAACCGGTCGTGATCGCAATGCACGCCACGCACGCGCTGGCGCATCGCACGCGTATCGACGTGGCCCTGCTGCGCGACGAAACCTTTATCTGCACGCATACCGAACACGGCACCGGTTTCTATGCCATCACGCTCGCCATCTGCGGCAATGCCGGCTTCCAGCCGCGCGTGGAGGCCTTGTCGCGGCAGATGTCCACCATCATCGGCATGGTGGCGGCGGGCTTCGGCGTGGCGTTGATCCCGGCCTCGATGCGCGCGTTCGCGCCGCCCGATGTGGTATTCAAGCCGCTCGCGCGCAACGATGTGGTTTCGCACCTTGCCGTGATCCATCGGAAGAACGAGCGGTCGCCTTCGGTGTTGCGGATGGTGGAACGGTGCCGGGCCGCTCGGGATCATGCTTAGCCTGGGCGCATCGGCCGGCGGGATTGGTCGAATCACGCAGCCCGTGAAGTGTGGACCTCCACGGTGATATGCGACAGGCTGTCGAACTTCCGCAACTGCGAATGGTAGAACTGCGGTCCACGTAGCGGCTTGTCCGTGGCTACCGACACCACGGCGCTCAGGTGGCCTGGACCGATGCGCCAGACGTGCAGGTCGACCAGCTTGTCGCCATCGGCTTCGAGCAACGCCTTCATCCGGCTTGCCATGCGCCGGTCCGGGTTGATATCGACCAGGATGCCGCCCGTGTCGCGGATGAGGCCATACGACCAGTTGGCAATCACCAGCGCGCCCACGACACCGGCCAACGGGTCCATCCAGAGCCAGCCGAACGTCTTGGCCAGCAGCAGGCCGACGATGGCCAGGACGGAGACGGCGGCATCGGCGACGACATGGATGTAGGCGGCCCGCATATTGTGGTCGCGGTGATGTGCGCCGTGTCCTTCCTGGTGACCATGCTCGTGCTCTTTGAATTCCACGACATGCTCGCCACCGGCAAGGCCGACCACCGCGGTAAATGCATGCGGCTCGGGAATCTCGGTGGTGGACTCCAGGAAATCTGCGTTGCGAAGCAGCGCAAATTCCTGGCGGCTACCGTCCGGCCGGATCGTGGTCACGGTCACCGCGTTGACCGGCAGGGCCAGGTTCTCCGTCTCTGCCGTGAGGCGAAACACCGGCGGCACGCCATCTTCGAAGATGGATAGGGCGAAGACACCCTCCGGCGTGGAAATACGCAGTACTTCCTCATCGTGGTCGTGCCCGGCACCGTGCGCGTGTCCATGGCCGTGGCCGTGGCTGTGTCCGTGATGGTCCCCGCCGCTCAACAGCCAGGCACTCGCGATATTCACCAGCAGGCCGACGACGGCGATGGGAATGGCTTCGTTGAAATGAATCGGCACGGGAGAGAAGAAGCGGACCACAGCCTCATAGGCGATCAGCAAGGCAATCATGGCCAGGACGATGGCGCTGGTGAACCCGGCGAGGTCGCCCAGCTTGCCTGTGCCAAAGACGAAGCGCGGGTCTTTGGCGTGGCGGCGCGCATAGGTGTAGGCGAGCGCAGCAATCAGCATGGCGCCGGCATGCGTCGACATATGCAGCCCATCCGCAACCAGGGCCAGTGAACCGAAGAGGCTGCCACCGACGATTTCGGCAACCATCATGAGGCTGCAGAGGACAATCACGGCCCAGGTCTTGCGTTCGTTTTTCTCGTGCCCCGCGCCCAGGAACACATGGTCATGACCCGCCTCGAACGGGGCGTCGTAGAAATTGCTCATTGCTGGCTCACTTAAAGTAGCTGTGCACGACCTCGATGAGTTGCTCCCTGGCGTCGCCGTCAGGCTCGCCATGAGCAGGCCCGGCCTCGACAAGGTGCGTGCGGATGTGGTCTTCCAGTACCACCGCCAACAGACCGTTCATGGCCCCGCGGCAGCTCGTAATCTGCTGCAGCACATCTGCGCAGCCTTGCTCTTCCTCGAGCGCGCGTTCGATGGCATCGATCTGGCCCCGTATGCGACGCACCCGGTTCAGCAGCTTCTGTTTCTCGCGGATCGTGTGACTCACGGTACCACCTCGAATATAGTGAGGGGGAGTATAGTTTATTTGCGATACGAGTTACTATGACCTTGCCTGCCACCGGGTCTTGTTTTCCTGGAAAGTGGAAAGGCAAGACAAGCGGCGCTTTCTTATGAGGCGCTTCAAAAGGCGCTTTTTGAAGCGCGACGAGGCCGCCGGTTGCCCGTTGCGCGACAGTTGCCCCGATCATTCAGTAGCCGTTGACCTCACCCGTCCTTCAAACATGTCTGTCCGCACCGCTGCCCCGGCACTCGCCGCCGCGATACTCTTTGGCGCCAGCACGCCGCTAGCCAAGTTCCTCACCGGATCCGTGCCGCCGTTGCTGCTTGCAGGCCTGCTCTACCTTGGCAGCGGGCTTGGCCTGGGCGCGCTGCTATTGCTGCGGCGTCTGGCCTGGCCGCGACGCGACCACGCGGCCGGGGGCCCCGCCATCCCTCGCGCCGAAATCCCGTGGCTATTGGGCGCCATCCTGGCGGGGGGCGTGGCGGGACCAGCGCTCCTGATGGCCGGCCTTACCACCACCGGTGCGGCGTCGGCATCATTGCTGTTGAATGTGGAGGGGGTTTTCACGGCACTGATCGCCTGGATTGTGTTCCGGGAGAATGCGGACCGGCAGATTGTGCTGGGGATGTTCGCCATCGTCGCCGGCGGCGTTCTGCTTTCATGGCAAGCCGAGGGCGCGACGTTATCTCCGGGCGCACTCCTGGTTGTTGCTGCCTGCGCCTGCTGGGCCATCGACAACAACCTGACGCGGAAGGTCTCTTCCAACGACGCGGTCTTGATTGCCTGCATAAAGGGCTTGTTCGCCGGCGCCTGCAACACGGCGGTTGCGCTGGCGGCAGGTGCCAGGCTGCCCGAGGCCCTGCCCCTGGCCTCTGCCATGGTGGTTGGTTTTGCGGGCTATGGTGTGAGTCTGGCGCTCTTTGTCGTAGCGCTGCGCCACCTCGGCACGGCGAGAACCGGGGCATATTTTTCGGTCGCACCGCTTTTTGGCGTCATCCTTTCCTTCGCGCTCTGGCCCCAGGTGCCCGATCTTCTGTTCTGGCTCGCCGGCGGCTTGATGGCGATTGGCGTGTGGTTGCACCTTCGCGAGCGGCACGAGCACGAGCACACCCATGAGCCGATGATGCATACGCACGCCCATCGGCATGACGAACATCACCAGCATGCGCATGCATTCGCCTGGGATGGGAAGGAGCCGCATGTACATCCTCACGTTCATGCGGCGATGAAGCACAGGCACCCGCATTATCCGGACATTCACCATCGGCATGGCCACTAGCGGCAGCCTGTTTGTCCGGGCATTGCTTGCCGGCTACCTCTCCGGCAGCGATGCCTCGGGCGCCTCGCCCTATGCCTTCAACTGTTCCCTGATGGGCAACGCACGAATCCGCTTCTTCAGGCCGGTGATGGATGACGGCAAATGGCAGGACGCCGCCAAGATGCAGCGGGCAGAGGCGCAGGGGAATCCCGGCTCATCTCGCTGCGCATGGGATGGCATCTGCCGTGCTAGCGGTCCATACCGCTAGCACGGCTTTCGGCAACGCACGCCGGTCAATGCCCTTCCTCGATATTGAGGATTTTCCCCAAGCCCAGAAAATAGTTCGCAAAGGCAAGCACGCTAGCCGTCACGGCAATATAGACGACTGACAGTGCGGCCAGCGTCGGATCGGCAAACTCCCGGACATAGTTGTACATGGAAACGGGCAGTGTCTGCGTGTCTTGCGTTGTGACGAAAAGCGATGCGGTGAATTCACTGAACGACATGATCGCCGCAAACAACCAGCCGCCAAACAGCCCCGGCGCGAGCAGCGGAATCGTAATCGTGAAAAGCACCTTCAGCGGCGACGCACCGAGGCTTGCTGCCGCCTGTTCCAGCCTTGCGTCCAGGTTTTCCATGGAAACATAGACGCTCTTCAGCACGAACGGCAGCACCAGCATCACATGACACAGGATGACGACGCCATATGAGCGGTCTATGGAGGCCTGTGACACCAGGATGAGCAGGCCCAGCCCCAGCGTGAAGTGCGGCACCACGAGCGGAGAATGCACGATGGCCAGCAGCGTCTGCTTGCCGGGGAATTCCAGCCGTTTGACGGCAATCGACAGGCAGGTCCCGATCACCAGCGCAATGAACGAGGACCATCCGGTGATGACGAGGCTGGCGCGGAATCCATCCCGAAAATCCGGATAACTGAAGACGCGTGCAAACCATGTCAGCGAATAGGATTCAGGCGGGAACGTGATGATCGCCTTTTCGTTGAAGGCGGCGATCGTCACCACCACGACCGGCAGCAGCACGAATGCAAGCAGGATGGCGACGAGCAGGGGGCCCGCGACACGCAGCGGCAAAGGCAAAGCGCTTTTGATTCTCATTTCAGTGCCCTCCAATGGCTTTCAGTCGCTTGGTGAACAGCCCCAGGGAAAAGAGCGCTGCGGCCGTCAGCAGCAAGCCCATGACACTCAGGCTGGCCGCCAGCGGGAAGTTCATGGAAGCGAAGCCAAGCTGGTACACCAGCGTCGAAACCGTCGGCACGCGGCCTCCGCCAATCATCTGAGGCGTCGCAAAGGCGCTGAAGGTCCAGGCGAACGCCGTTGTGATGCCAGCCAGAATGCCTGGCATCGAAAGCGGAAGCGTGACCGTGAGGAAGGTCCTGACCGGGCCGGCACCTAGGCTCTGGGCGGCTTTTTCGTAGTCCCGGTCGATATGCGAAATTGCCGTGGCAAGCATCAGGACCACGACGGGAATCGTCACGTGCACCAGCGCGACCAGCACGCCCAGGTGCGTGAACATGAGTTCCAGTGGCCAGTCGATCAGGCCGAGCTTTCGCAGCGTGCCATTGATGAAGCCATTGCTGCCCAGGACGGCGATCCAGGAGTAGGTCCGGACGATTTCCCCCAGAAACAGGGGCGTGATGGACACCACGAGGATGAAGGACTTGAGCGCCCGGCTCCTGACGCGCACCAGGGCATAGGCCAGCGGGTACGCAACAAGCAGCGAAAACACGGTCGTCTCCACGCTCAGCCACAAGGTGTTGGAGAACGCGTCGAGATAGATCGACTTGGTCAAGCCGCTGAAGTTGGCGAACGTGAATCCGCCGACATCCAGGGAGCCGGGCACATACGCCCGGAAGCTGAACTGCAGGACCGCAATCAACGATACTGCGATGCACAGCGCGACAAGTACTGCTGGGGAGACCAGCCAGGCTCGTGGATCGGGGCGCATTCTTAAGCCTTATTCCAGATGCTCAATCGGCGAGGGAGGATCGGCGCGGTGCATGGCCGCGGCGACCCTCCTTCCATACCCTTGCTATCGGGTTCAGTTCATGACGTTTTCAGTGAACCACTTCCGCCATTCCGCAGTCTTCTCGGCGCGCAGCTTGTGGTCCACGAGGATGGCCTTTTCCCACTGCTCCTTCGTCGTGAACACGCCGGGCAGCTTGGCGTCTTCAGGCGAAACCCTGGCGTCGTCGATGACGGGGCTCGCCTTCTTCAAGGCCACGATCTTCGACTGGACGTCCGGGGACAAGGCGATGTTCATGAACTTGTAAGCCAGATCGGCCTTGGTGGAGCCCTTCGTGATGGCCATGGTGTCGATGCCGAGCACTGCGCCTTCCTTCGGCGTGACCAACTGGATGGGCACACCCTGGCTGATCATGTGATAGGCGTTGATCGACAGGATGACCTGCACGGGCGTTTCGCCGGTGGCGATCAACTGCTGCGCATTGGCGTCATTGGTATAGAACGCCTTGAGGTTGGGCTTGAGCGCCTTGAGCTTGTCCTGGCCTTTTTCCCAGCTTTTCGCATCGCCGCCCGACAGCATGGCCGAAACCGCGACCACATGGCTCGGATCGAAGTCAGGCACGCCAATCTTGCCTTTCAGGGCCGGGCTCCACAGGTCGTTCCAGCTCTCGAACTTGATGCCGGGCGGCACCATGTCGGCGCGATAACCGATGGTATAGACATAGGCCCAGCTGCCGATGTGATACGGGCTGATCCTGGCGCGATCGACAAGATGCCTGTAATTCGGAATCTTGCTCGTATCCAGCTTTTCAAAGAGATTGCCGTTGACGTAGAGCCAGCCAACGTGGGAAGTCGTGAAGGTAACGTCGCTCTCGGGCTTGGAGGCAAGCTTCGCCTTGTTCAGGCGGTCGATGGTGCCGCCGGTGATGTACTTGACCGGCACGCCGGTTTGCCGCGTGAATTCCTTGCCGATGCTTTCATCGATGAGGTCGCGGAAACTGCCGCCCCAGGTGCTCACCACCAAGGCTTCCTGGGCCCATGCCGCCGTACTGCCAAGCGCGGCGGAGAGCGCGCAAAGTGTCAAAAGCTTGCGAATCGTCATTTACTACCCCCAATCGAAAAGATAGACATCTCGAAAAGATAAACATCTGATAGAACTGGAAATACGCTGGAACGTGCCACTGAGAAACGCAATCACAATGCAGAAGCGTTGCTGGCCAGGGCAGAGCGAGGCATGCGTGATCAGCGCAGGCGCACGCGTGGCCGCCGACAGTACACGTAGTACGGCAAGGCCATGCAACGACACATGAATCATGTTGATAGCGCCTTTTCATGCGCCACGTTGGTGCGACGCTTGTGCGACGCAAAAATAACGCCACCGCCGCAACAATTCAACGCCGTCATTCGATGCAACGACGCCGACGCCATTGCTCTGACGCAACGACTTTGACGCAATGACTTCGAATTACGGAGCCTATGATGTGAAAGTCGTACCATGCGGCCAAGTCGGCTTTTTCGTAGGGGTGCCTCACATTTCCCGATGGGGTTGTGGATTGTTCCGCCGTCTGGGACAGGTTAGCGGCCGTCTGAGGTTCGGTGGTATTCGGAAATTCCTAAACGGCCAGCCGGAAAATACAAATGGCGCCGCCAGCCGCTGCGCATGACCATGCACTCGGGGTGCATCGCCCCCAAGCCTCCCGCCACCTGCTGAATCGACCTGAATCGACCATGAAGCATACCCGCATCCGCACCTTCAACACGAAGGTTACCTACCCTGAACAGAATCTGGACAACGACCTTTGCCAAGCCGTTGTCGCGCGAGGCAGTACCGTTTTTCTGCGAGGACAGATCGGCCAGAACCTCGACACCTCGGAGAGCGTGTGCATCGGGGACGTCGCCGGACAGGCGGAGCAGGCCATGGCCAACATCGCGATGCTGCTCAAGGAAGCCGGCGGCGAGCTCGAGGACATCTGCAAGATCACGATCTACATCATCGACCCGCGCTACCGCGAGGCGGTCTATCGCGTCGTGGGCCGCTGGCTGAAGGGTGTCTTCCCGGTTTCGACCGGCATCGTCGTATCCGCTCTGGCCCGCCCCGAGTGGCTGGTCGAGATCGACGCCACCGCTGTCATCCCCGACTGAGCTGCCATGACCTTTTCCATCATCGCGCGGTGCCCCGCCACCGGCCAGTTCGGCGCCGCCGTGGCGTCCTCGTCACCGGCGGTTGCCTCGCGCTGCATCCGCGGCCGCAAAGGGGTCGGCGCAGCCGCGAGCCAGAATATTACCGACCCGGATCTGGGTCCCCTCGCCCTGGACCTGATGGCCAGCGGCCTGACGCCGGAACGCGCCCTCGCCGAGCTGCGGAAGCGCCCCCATATCGAGTATCGCCAGCTCATGGCCATCGACGCGCACAACCCGCCGGTGGTTTTCACGGGTGCCAAGGCGCTGGGCACCCTGGCAAGCGTGGTCGGCACCCATGCCGCATGCGCGGGCAACATGCTGGCGACGCGTGACGTGCCCCAGGCCATGCTGTCGGCCTTCGAGCGGACCGAAGGCGCGCTGGCGGAACGGCTGATGCAGGCCATGCTCGCCGGCCAATCCGCCGGCGGCGAGGAAGGTCCGGTGCACTCGGCAGGCCTGTTGGTTTACGATGCGCAGAACTGGCCTGTCGTGGATCTGCGCCTGGACTGGGTGGAAAACGATCCGGTCGAGACCCTCTATGCCGCCTGGCAGGTTTACGCGCCGCAGCTGAAGGACTATGTCAAGCGGGCGCTCGATCCCCGTGCGGCGCCCAGCTTCGGCGTTCCGGGAAACCTGTGATCTGGCCGACGCATCGAATGACAGCGTGACCGCGCCGGTCAGGCGGCCGGCGCTCGAAAGGGCAAACCTTCTCCAGTACACTGGACCGTTCACCTTTCCTTGATCTCGACATGCTCAATCGCATTTCCCTGCGCCAGATGGAGTATTTCGTCGCGACGGCGAAGCATGGCAGCATCGCCGCTGCGTCGACGCAAATCCATATCTCCTCTCCCTCGATCTCCGCAGCCATCGCCCATATCGAGGCCGAACTGGGCGTGCAGCTGTTCGTGCGCCATCCTTCCAAGGGCATTGGCCTGACCACCATCGGCAGGCTGGTCCTGCGTCACTGCGAAGATATGCTCGGACGGTCGTCCCGACTCTATGAAATCGCCTCCGATTCGAGCGACGTCATCCAGGGCACCTTGCGGGTTGGAAGCTTCCAATCGCTCACGGCCATGATTGCGCCCGAGGTCATCTTCGGCTTTTCGCGCGCCTTCAGCAAAATCGAGCTGCAGATGGTCGAAGGCGATCAGGAGGTCTTGATGAACAAGCTCCATGGGCTCGAGATCGACTTGGCGATCACCTACGACCTGAACCTTGGCGATGACATCCAGTTCGAGAGCCTGGCGACGATGCCGCCCTATGTCCTGGTGAGCGAGGTCCATCCGCTGGCGCAGCAGAGAGTCGTCTCCTTCGAAGAGCTGGCGCCCGAACCCTACGTCCTGCTCGATATGCCGATGAGCCGGGACTATTTCGCCTCCCTGTTTGAAAAGGCCGGCGTGACGCCGAACATCGCGGCGCGTTCGCAGTCCACGGAAGTAGTCCGGTCCATGGTCGCCAACGGAATTGGCTACGCGCTCTTCAATGTGCGCCCCAAATCCAATCAGTCGCTCGATGGAAAACGCATGGTGCGGGTCCGCCTTGCCGGTACCCATCGGCCCATGCTGCTCGGCCTGGCGACTTACAAGCCGATGAAACAGTCAAGATTGACGAGAGTCTTCATGGAACGCTGCCGCGCTTATATCTCCGACCAATACATCCCGGGAATGAGCGCTCCAAGCTACTTCGATCCCCATATAGCAGCGCCCTGAAACCGGCGTCCTGAAGCGCCAACTTCACCGGTCATGCCGTATCCGGCAACGCCCCAACAAAATGGCCAGAGATGGAAAATCAAACCTCCTCCGCAAGCGTCCCGCTCCTGGAGACGCTCATTTCTTTCGCATCGGTTTCCCTGACGCCAAACATCGCGCTCATCCACAAGGTCCAGGACATCCTGGCGCAAGCCGGCATCGAATCGATGCTCGCGCCCGACCCGCAAGACCCCAGCCGATCCAATCTGTTTGCAACGGTCGGTCCGGTGGGCGTTCCGGGCGTCCTGCTCTCCGGCCATACCGATGTGGTGCCGGTGGAAGGCCAGCCCTGGACTTCGCCCCCTTTTGAGGCAACGCACCGGGATGGCCGCATCTACGGACGCGGCACAGCCGACATGAAAGGCTTCGTGGCCTGCGCCGTCACCGCCATGGTGGCAGCCGCTCGGCGGCCGCTCCAGCGCCCCTTGCAGCTAGCGCTGTCCTTCGATGAGGAAATCGGCTGCGTTGGCGTGCGCCACCTGCTGCGCCGCCTGGAGAACAGCCTCCCCGCACCCTACCTGTGCATTGTCGGCGAGCCGACCCTGATGCGGATCGGCACCGGTCACAAGGGCAAGGCTGCCTACCGGGCCGTCTGCTGCGGCCAGGCCGGCCACTCAGGCCTGGCGCCCAGGTTCTTCAACGCCATCCACATGGCCAGCGACCTCGTCGCATCCCTGCGGGACGTGCAGCGTGAACTGGCGGAAAGCGGCCCGCGCGACGAGGGCTACGGCGTGCCCTACAGCACGGTCCACGCCGGCCTCATCCAAGGCGGCCGCGCCTTGAACATCGTGCCCAGCGAATGCGAAGTCGGCTTCGAGATTCGCAACGTCTCGGAAGATAAACCCGAGGAGATCCTGAAGCGCGTCCTGGAACGCCTGGCCGAGCGCGTCAAGAATGAGGCGCTGGATCCTGCGGCGCCCTTGCCAGACATCCAGATGACGAACAGCTATCCCAGCCTGAACACCCGCGAGGATTCGCCCGCTGTCGGCCTGCTCGCCTCGCTGCTCCCCCCGGGCACCCCATGCACCAAGGTGGACTATGGCAGCGAGGGTGGATTGTTCCAGCAGAGCTGGAGCGAAACGCCAGTGCTGATCTGCGGGCCTGGGAGCATTGAAGTCGCACACAAGGCCGACGAGTATGTGGAGCTGGCGCAGATCGAAGCCTGCGACCGCATGCTGGCCGGCCTCGTGGAGTTTCTCTGTCAATGAATCCTGGCGTCCAGGCCAGCTTCGGCCCGGACGCCTCAGAGACGCCATCAAATTGAAGCGAAGCGGTTCTGGCTAGGCACGCGGCCGCAGACACTCATGGAACATGCGCGGCACGCGCTTTCTCGCCAGGCTGCGCAGGTCTTCAATGCACGTCATCGCGGCCGTGGGAACTCCCTTGAAAAAACAAAAAGCTGCCGGATCACCCGATCCGGCAGCTCGTCCGTGCAACCTCGTTACCAATGGCAGGTCACCGTGCAGCCTCAAGAACAGCTTGAAGAACAGGCTCAAGACCGCTCATACGTCATATAGCCATTCTGGAGGACGATATGGTCAGCGATGTATTTCGCATCGTGCCAGACGCCATAGATGAAGGACGACGCCCGGTTGACCAGATTCGGCAGGCCCAGGAAATAGATGCCGCCTTCTGCGGAGATGCCGCGCTTGTGGAACGGATCGCCTTTCTCGTCGAAGGCATTCTTCACGTTCAGCCAGTTGAAATCAAACTTGAAACCGGTCGCCCAGAGAATCGTGGTGATGCCGGCTTCGGCCAGGTCGAGGCTGAGGATCGGGTTCTTCAGGCACTCCGGGTCCGGCAGCAGCTCCCAGGCGTCAGGTTCCGGCGGAAACGGCAGGCCGTTCTCTTCGATATAGGCATCCGCTTCGCGCAGCACGTCGAAGTAGGCGCGGTCGCCTTCGGCGACGTTCTCGGGCAGGCCTGGCTCGAACGTCATGACGCCATCCTTGTAGGATTGGGTCAGGCCGACCAGGTTGATGCCCGCGTGCGCCAGGCGCCGGAAATCGACGGTCTTGCCGCCTTCATAGCCGCTCACGGCGAAAGCGACGTGCGCCTTCTTGGGCCGGATCCTCACTTCATCCCACAGGCCGAGCGCGCCCAGCCACCAGCAGTAGTCACGGCCACGGTACGCGCGCGGCGGGCGGTAATGCTCGCCGACCGAGAGATAAACCGTCTTGCCGGCCTGGCGCAGCTCTTCGGCGATCTGCGAGCCGGAAGCGCCCGCGCCCACCACGAGCACCGCGCCTTCCGCCAATTGGCCCGGATTCTTGTAGGAGGAGGAATGCAGCTGCTGGATTTTTTCGCTCTCAGGCACGATCTTCGGATAGGCCGGCGTCTGGAACGGACCGGTTGCGGCAACGACGTTGTCTGCCTCGATGATACCGTCGGAAGTCGTTACCCTGAAGCCGGGACGCCCTTGATGCCGTTCCACCTGCTTGACTTCCACGCCGGTACGGACAGGCGCCTTCAGCATGGCGGCGTAGCCCTCGAAATACTGGGCCATGCGCTCTTTCGGCGGAAAGGCCTCCGGCGAAATGCCCTCGAATTTCATCCCGGGAAAACGGTCATGCCAGGCCGGTCCATTCGCGACCAGAGAATCCCAACGTTCCGAGCGCCAGCGCTCTGCGATTCGGCTGCGTTCCAGCACGACATGCTGCACACCCATGTGCGCGAGATGCTCACTCATCGCGATGCCCGCCTGGCCACCACCGACCACCACGGTGTTGATTTTTTCCACTGACATTTGAATTTCCTAAAAATAATCGCCCCGGTCGGTCGCCCCGGAACGGAAGCATCGACAGCAAGGCGTACTGGCGCCCAGGAGACATCGCTCATCGACGGTGGCCAGTTTGATGAAGCCCACATCGTTTGAAAATCACGTTTTTCAAACTCAGGACTTAGGAAAAAGCAAAGCGCCGGACGAAGGGTGCAGCACCGCCCCCCGCACGCGCGCACCACAAGGCGTTCCGGGCCGTCTCATCCGTGCCGCCTGCGCCTGAAAACGGGCATTTCGTTTTTTCCGAGGGGCCGCATCAGTTTCGGCAAAGTCCCGATTCCGGCTGTTTGCCTTATCCTGCTTGCCAGTACCAGCTCGGCCTCGATGTCATTGGGCCCAAGCCTGGAGCACGGCATACTCCTCAATCCCCGTACAACTATGAACGTAGCCAACGCCGAGCCTGCCGCACAGCAACACCACGCACAGCCCGATACCGCCGTCAGCCTTGAACGGGTGGTCAAGAAGTATCACGACCACACCGTGCTGCACGAGCTCTCGCTGAAGATACGGCGCGGGGAATTCCTCACCCTGCTGGGCCCGTCCGGCTGCGGCAAGACGACGCTCCTCAACCTCATCGCCGGCTTTGCGGAAGCCGACACCGGCGAGATTTTCATCGATGGCCAGCCGGTGACGTGCGAGCCGGCGCACAAGCGGCAGATCGGCATCGTCTTCCAGAACTACGCGCTCTTTCCCCACATGACCGTCGAGCGCAATATCGGCTATGGCCTGCGCATGCGGGGCGTGGGCAAGGACGAAATCGCACAGCGCGTGAAGCAGGTGACGGACCTGGTAAAGCTCGACGGCCTCGGGCACCGCAAGCCCCGCGAACTCTCGGGCGGCCAGCAGCAGCGCGTGGCGCTGGCGCGGGCGCTGGTGATCCAGCCCAAGGTACTGCTGCTGGACGAGCCCTTCTCGGCACTGGACAAGAACCTGCGCGGCGCCATGCAGGTCGAGATCCGGGAAATCCAGCGCCGCTTGGGCCTGACCACGGTATTCGTCACCCACGACCAGGGCGAGGCGCTGGCCATGTCCGACCGGATCGCGGTGATGTCGAACGGCATCATTCGGCAGATCGCGTCGCCGGCCGATCTGTATCAGAACCCGCAAGACCCGTTCGTGGCGTCCTTCCTGGGCGACGTGAACATCCTGCCGGCGCATTATCACGGCCAGACGGCAACGGACGTGCAACTGCGCCTGGGCTCGGGCCTCATCAGCGTCCCGCATGCCCGCCTGGCCGACGCATCGCACGACGGGGAAAGGCTGGACGTGTACGTGCGCCCGGAGCACATCAAGCTTGAGCATCTGCATGCCGAATCGGTGTTGAGCGGCACGGTGATCAATCACGTCTACCAGGGCGATCACATCAATACGTTCATCGACGTGGACATTCCGATGACGGCCCGTCAGGTCGTCACGGTGCGCAGTGCGGGCCTGAGCGCCATGCAGCAATGGCCCATCGGCTCGGTCGCGGGACTTGCGCTGCCCGATGAGGGTGTCAGCATTTTCAGTCCGCGGAAGCGGACGTAAGAACAGATGCAAGATCGCAACGCGAAGGCACAGCACAACGCGTCAGACAACGCAGCCTGAGAGAACACACCCATGACCAGTCTCCCCCTCTCCATGCAAGCCATCATCGCCCGTGAACCCGGCGACGCCAGTGTGTTAACGCTGGCCGAGCGCCCCATGCCCGAGCCCGGTGCTGGCGAAGTCCTGCTGCGCGTGCTCGCCGCCGGCGTCAACCGGCCCGACATCATGCAGCGTCAAGGTATCGCGAAGCCCGCGCCCGGCATCACCGACGTGCTCGGCCTGGAAGTCTGCGGCGAAGTGGTCGCCTGCGGTCCCGGGGTGGACAGCCGGTTGATGGGTCAGCAGCTGATGAGCCTGGTGCCCGGCGGCGGCTATGCGCCGTGGTGTACGGCGCCGGTCGATCAGTCCTTCATCGTGCCCGGCACGCTTTCCGATGTCGAGGCAGCCGCCTTGCCCGAGGGGCTGTTCACCGTGTGGCACAACCTGTTCGAGCTGGGCCGCCTGGCCATGGGCGAAACCGTCCTGATCCACGGTGCAGCCGGCGGCATCGGCACGCTCGCGATCCGCATGGCGCATGCCGCCGGCGCAACCGTCATCGTCACGGACAACGACGAAAGCCGTTTTCCGGAACTGCGCGCCATGGGCGCCGATGCGACGATCTGCTGGCCCACCACCGATTTCACCGAGGCCTGCCTGGAGTACACCGATGGGCGCGGGGTCGACGTGGTAATCGACATCGTCGGCGGCGACTATGTCCGCCGCAATCTTGCCGCCATGGCCTTCGGCGGCCGCCATGTCAGCCTGTCCTTCATGCAGGGTTCGGCGGTCAATGTCGAACTGCTGACGCTGATGCAGCGCCAGGTGAGCCTGCACTCGTCCACCATGCGCCCCCAGAGCCATGTAGAAAAGACCCGGATGGCCCAGAGCATTGCCCGCCATGTCATCCCGCTGCTGAAAAACGGACGGGTCAAGCCGCGCATCCACGCCACCTTCCCGCTCGCGGAGGCGGTCGCTTCCCACCAGATGCTGGAAAGCGGCAAGGTCTTCGGCAAACTGGTCCTGATCCCCTAGAGCCTGTCATCCAACAAAGCATGCTGAAACTTCTTTTCGCTCCGACCTCGCCATTCGTGCGCAAGGTCATGGTCTGCGCACACCTGACGGGGCAGGCCGGATACATTGAGCTGCTGGACAGCGCCGCCCATCCGGTGCGGCGCGACCCGCGCATCGCGGCCCACAACCCGCTCGCCAAGGTCCCGACGCTGATCCTGGAAGATGGCCAGGCCATCTATGACAGCCGGGTGATTTGCGAGTACCTGGCCAGCCGGGCAGACGCCGCGGACATCTTTCCCGCCTCCGGCCTCGCGCGGTGGACGGCCCTGACCCGCCAGGCGCTCGGCGATGGCCTGCTCGACGCCGCGCTGCTCGCGCGCTACGAACGGACGGCGCGCCCCGAAGAAGTCCAGTGGCCCACGTGGCGCGAAGCGCTGCTGACAAAGGTCAGCGCCTGCCTCGAGTCAATCGACGCCATCGCACCGGACCTGGTGGAAGTACAGCCCACCATCGGTGAAATCACCATCGGCTGCGCGCTGGGGTATCTGGACTTCCGGTTTCCCGAATTCGATTGGCGCGCCCAATACGGCAACGCGGCACGCTGGAATGAGGCTTTCCAAAGCCTGCCCGCCATGCAGGCCACGCGCCCCCGCGAAGGTTGAGATACAGAGGTTGGAACATGAGCGAAAAGATCACCATCTGGTTCCTGAACGGCCCCAACGCCAATCTTTATGGCCTGGACGCCAACAAGACGTACGGCAGCGACAGCTTTCCGGTGCTGCAGTCACGATGCGAGCAAAAGGCCGCGTCCCTGAATGCCGACCTGCGCTTTCTGCAGTCGAACTACGAGGGACAGCTGGTCGACTGGATCCAGGAAGCGCGTGGGGTGGCGGACGGCATCATCGTCAATGCGGCCGGCCTGACCTACTCGTCGATTCCGATCCTCGATGCCTTGCTGTCTTTCCCCGGCAAGATCGTCGAAACCCATATGAGCAACATCTGGAAGCGCGAGCCGTTCCGCCACCACTCCTACATCTCCAAGGTGGCGGATGGCGTGATCGCCGGGCTGGGCGGCGACGGCTACGAATTTGCCATCGAGGCCGTCACGCGGCTGGTGCAGAAGGGCAGGGCAGCGGTCTGATTTCCCATGCGCACGCGGAACGGCAGCAAGATGTACTCTCGCTGCCGTCCTCGCCATTTTTCTCAATGCGGTTGCCAAGATGCCAATTTCTGAAGACACCCCCTCGGGCGCGCTGGCCTTCTACAGCGCATTCGACGATTTCGACACGTGGAAGCGTGCGCTCCAGGCCCAGCTCCCGAATCTGAAGGTCATTCACTCCAGCGAAATTACCCGGCCGGCCGATATTCACTACGCGCTCGCCTGGAAACCGCCGGAGAATTTTTTTACCGGGATGACGAACCTGCGCCTGATCGTCAACCTGGGGGCGGGGGTTGATTCACTGGTTCAGCGGCAGGATCTTCCCCAAGGCATTCCGATCACACGGCTCACGGACCCGCAGATGGCGCGCATGATGGCGGGGTACGTGCTGTTCTCTGTGCTGCGGCACGCCCGGGACATCCCGTACTTCGAGCAGGCGCAGCGGCGGGGCGAGTGGGCCTACCGTCATCCCCGTTCTCCGGAAGACACCCGCGTGGCGGTTCTGGGGCTCGGTCAGCTGGGCGCGAAAGCGGCCCACGAACTGCAGCGCCAGGGGCTCAAGGTGATCGGCTGGTCGCGCAGCCCGGCGCAGATCGAAGGCGTGGAGTGCTTTGCCGGACTGGAAACGCTCGACACCGTGCTCGGACAGGCGGACATTGTCGTCGTGATGCTGCCGCTCACGCCGCAGACGGCTGGCATCCTGGATCGGGCGCGACTCGAGCGGCTGCCGCGAGGCGCGGCTTTCATCAACGTTGCGCGGGGCGCACTGGTCGATCAGGCGGCGCTGACGGACCTGCTCCAAAGCGGCCACATCGGCGGGGCAACCCTGGACGTTTTCGAGCGCGAACCTTTGCCTGCCGGGGATCCGCTGTGGAGCATGCCCAATGTGCTGATCACACCCCACCTGGCTTCGGTGGCGATTCCGTCATCGGCGGCAAGACAGATTGCGGAAAATATTATGCGCGTTTCCGCCGACGAATCGCCGGACAACATCATCGATCCAGCACGCGGATATTGAGGTATGGACTACGTCCGGCGCAGGGTGTCATCGCGACAGTCAAGCTCCTTTCGCTGAACGCCAGCGAAAGGAACAAGTTCCGGCTTTACGCTATTCCATTGTCGTGCTCTCCGGGCAGTGGCGCATCGAAGCAGGAGCATATCAAGTGGCGCAGGCGCGTTCTGCCACTGATGTTGCGCTTTGTGCTTTGGCTGACCTCAGGGAGCGGGAGCTCGGCTGATGAGAGCATCGGGAGCGGAAGGCAAATGGAATCTCGACCGCAATGTGTGGGTTCCGGCCTTCCGCTGGTCATGGATGGGCTTTCTGCGATGCGTTGCCGCTCAGCCTCAAGCCTTCAACTGCTCCCTGATGGGCAACGCACGAATCCGCTTGCCGGTAGCCGCGAAGATCGCGTTGCACAGCGCCGGCGCGATGGTCGGCACGGCCGGCTCGCCGACGCCGCCTAGCGGCGCATCGAACTTGCCCGGCACCAGGTGCACATGGATCTGGCGCGGCGCCGACGATGCGCGCATCACCTCGTACTGGTGGAAGTTGTCCTGCTGGACACGCCCGTCCTTGAAGGTGATCTCACCCGTGGTGGCGAGGCTGATGCCCATGATGCAGGCGCCTTCCACCTGGGAGCGGATGCGGTCCGGATTGATCTGCGCCCCGCAGTCCACCGCCACGTCGATGCGAGGGACGCTGATGCCACCGTCCTTGTCGACCGCCACCTCGATCACCGCAGCCACATAGGTCACGAAGCTGTAGCAGACCGCCAGCCCCAGGCCGCGGCCCTTCGGCAGCGTCTTGCCCCAGCCGGCCTCGCGCGTGGCCAATTCGATCACCCTGCGCAGGCGGCCGGTATCGAGCGGATACTGCTGCGGCGATTCGCCGTAGTTCCAGGCGTCGGAGAGTTGCGCGGGGTCGATGCGGCGGTCCGGTCCCAGCAAGGCCAGCAGGTAGTCGCGATGATCGCGCCCGGCAGCCGTGGCCAGTTCGGCCGCGAAGGATTGCACGGCGAAGGCGTGGGGGATATTGGAAACCGAACGGAACCAGCCGATGCGCGTATGTGCTTCGACCTCGGGGTTTTCCACGCGCACGTTGGGAATATCGAAGGGCATGTTCACCGCGGACATGCCCAGCTCGAACGGTGCCTCGTTCCTGGCGCCGGCGGCGAAGATCGAGCCGATGGTGGAAGCTGCCGTGCGGTGCAGCCACGCTTGCGCGCGGCCGTCGGCGGACAAGATGGCTTCCATATGCTCGACGGAGACGGTGTGGAAGTAATCGTGATGCAGGTCGTCGTCGCGCGTCCAGGTCACCTTGACCGGCTTGCCGCCCATGGCCCGGGAGAGCAGCGCGGCTTCGGCGGCGAAGTCCGGCTTGGACTTGCGGCCGAAGCCGCCGCCCAGCAGCGTCACGTTCACCGTGACGTCTTCGGGCTTCAGGCCGAGATGGCCGGCCACCGTTTCACGCGTGGCCTGCGGCGCCTGCACCGATGCCCATACCTCGCACCTGCCGCCGGCGATGCGTGCGGTGGCCACCGGCGGTTCCATGGTGGCGTGCGCGATATGCGGCAGGTAGTACTGCGCCGTGACCCGCTTGCCCGGGCCGGCCAGCGCGGTCATGGTGTCGCCCTGGTTGCGCACCACCTTGCCGGGCTGGCTTGCCGCCTTCTCCATGGTGGCGCGGAACGCGCCGGACTCGTAGCCCGCGTTGGGGCCATCGTTCCAGCGGATCTTCAGCGCCTCGCGGCCCTTGATGGCCGACCAGGTATTGGTGGCGATCACCGCCACGCCGCCGAGCGGGTGGAACATCGCGGGCGCGGGGCTGCCGGCGATTTCGACCACCTTGACCACGCCAGGCACCTTCATGGCCTGCGCGGCGTCGAAGCTGGCGAGCTTGCCGCCAAACACGGGCGGGCGCGCGACCACGGCGTACAGCATGCCGTCCAGCCGCACGTCGATGCCGTATTGCGCGCGGCCGGTGGCGATGTTGCGGCCATCGATATTGCGTGTGTTGTCGCGGCCGATATAGCGGAACTGTGCCGGGTCCTTCAGCTTGAGGCTGGCGGGTGCCGGCACCGGCAGGCGGGCAGCATCCTTCGCCAGGGCACCGTAGCCAAGGCTCTTGCCGCTCGGTACGTGCACCACCGCATGGTTGCGGGCCTGTACTTCGCTCGCCGGCACGCCCCAGCGCGCCGCGGCGGCGGATTCCAGCATCATCCGCGCGCTGGCGCCGACACGCCGCATCGGGTCGAAGAAATGCCGGACGCTGCGCGAGCCATCGGTATTCTGGTTGCCATAGCGGACCTCGTCGCCGGGGGCCTGCACCACCAGCACCTGGGCCCAGTCGGCTTCGAGTTCGTCGGCCACCACCATCGGCAGGCTGGTGCGCACGCCCTGGCCCATTTCGGAGCGATGGCAGACGATCGACACCTTGCCGTCCTCGCCGATGCCAAGGAAGACCAGCGGGCTGTCCACGGCGCCGCCGGGCATGCCGTCGCGGCCGTATTTCTTGGGTTCTTCCGCGGCCAGCACGATGCCGTCCACGCCCACCGCCAATGTCAGGCCGGCAAAGGCGCCCATGCCCTTGAGCCAGCGGCGTCGGCCGGCGGATGCCAGGGCGCCGGCGTTGTCCGGCGCTGCAAGCGAGTCTTGTCCGCTCATTTGGCGCTCCTCCTGGTGGCGGGCTGGCTGGCCGGCTTGGCGGCCACGTTCGATTTCGCCACGTGCTGGATGGCGGCGCGGATGCGCGTATAGGTGCCGCAGCGGCAGATATTCCCGCTCATGGCGCTGTCGATGTCTTCCTCGCTCGGATGCGGGTTTGCGTGCAGCAGCGCCGAAGCGGACATCAACTGGCCCGCCTGGCAGTAGCCGCACTGGGGTACGCCGAATTCCTCCCAGGCCGCCTGCAAGGCCTGCCCGATCTTGTCGGCCGACAAGCCTTCGATGGTGGTGATCTTCTTGCCGACGGCCGCCGACACCGGCGTGACGCAGGAGCGGATGGGTTGCCCGTCCATATGCATGGTGCAGGCGCCGCACAGCGCCATGCCGCAGCCGAACTTGGTGCCGGTCAGGCCCAGGTGGTCGCGCACGGCCCACAGCAGCGGGGCGTCGTCGGGCAGATCGATCTTTTGCGGTTTGCCGTTGATCGTGATGGTTGTCATGGTTTTGTGGGGTGGTCCAACGGGAAAGAGGGGGCTGGCGCGCAGGACGGGCGCTCGCGCGTGGCGGGGGCGTGGGCTGCGGGTCTGGCGAGCGCTGTCGCTGCAGCGTTGCGCATCGCGCATTGTGTTCCCGGCCGCTGCGGCGCGGGAATGACGGTTTCGGGATTTCTCAATTCCAGAAATTGGAATGATGGTGGCGTGGCCGCTGGCGGAGAAATGCGCTTCGCCGGATTGCGGGATGGGAGGATCGAAGCCACCAGGGTGGCGATCGGCTGGACGGCGGCGCCCATCACTTTGCGCTCCATTCTGCCGTGGTCAACCTGGCGATGAAGAAGTCGGCCAGCGCGCTCACCTTTGCGGGTCTTGCCCGGGCGGAGGGGGTGACGAAATACAGGCCGCCTTCGGGCAAACGCCAGTCGGTCAGGATCGGTTCAAGCTGCTTGCCCGGGAAGTACTGCGTGGCTACGAATTCAGGAAGCTCGGTGATCGCAAGCCCCGCAAGAACCGTGGGCAGCAACGCTTCCACGCTCGTTCCCCGTAACGCCCCGGCTGGGGTGACCGCGCATTGTTCGCCGTGCTGGTGAGTAAAGCGCCAGACGTCACGCTGGCTTCTGTTGGCGTAGGTCAGGCACTGGTGGGCGCCGAGCTCTTGCGGGTGCTGCGGACGGCCATGGCGGGACAGATAGGCGGGCGATGCCACGACAAACCGGCGCACGGGCGCAATGAGACGTGCGACGAGCGACGAGTCCTCCAGGATGGCGATGCGCAGCGCGGCGTCGAAGCCGCCGCCAATCAGATCGGCCTGGGCATCGGTGAGATGCAGATCGACGGAGATCTCCGGATAGGTCTGGAAGAACTCGGGCAGCAGCGGTGCAACCCAGCGAGCGCCGAATGAGAACGGCGCGGCAAGCTTGACGAGACCGCGCGGCCGGCTTGAAGTCTCGCGCGCGAAATCCTCGGCTTCTTCAGCATCGGCGTAGAGCTTCGCCGCGCGCTCGGCGAGCGTATGGCCGTAATCCGTGAGCGCAAGCCGTCGGGAGGTGCGGTTGAACAGACGCCCCCCGAGCCGCTCTTCAAGGCGGGTAACCGCCCGCGAAACCGTGGCGACCGAAACGCCCATCGCCGTCGCCGCGGCAGCGAATGAACCCTCCTCGGCGACCTTCGCGAACATCGCGAGCCCTTCAAAATCCGGTAGCTTCGACATCGACAATCCTGCAATGATTGTTTGCATTCATTTCTATTTCGAAAAATAGCACGGCGTCATAGATTTGTCTCACCGCACAGGAGATCCATCATGGAACGCAGACTCGAAGGAAAGATTGCCATCGTCACCGGCGGTACAACCGGCATCGGCCTCGCCACCGCCAAGCGCTTTGCAGCCGCGGGCGCGCGGGTCTTTGTGACCGGCCGCCGCCAGGCTGAACTCGACGCCGCCATTGCGGCGATCGGCGCCAAGGCGACGGGTATCCAGGCGGATTCAGCCAACCTCGGCGATCTCAAGCGCCTCTACGCGCACGTGAAGACGGAGGCGGGCGGCTCGCTGCATGTGATCGCGTTCGGTGGTGGCCCCATCAGCTTTGACGGCCGCCGCGCCTGACTCCGGAAAAAAGGACACGACCATGCTTGAAGTTTTCGCATTCGCCACGCCCAACAGCCTCAAGGTCACCATCGCGCTGGAAGAGACCGGTCTCGACTATCGGCTCGTTCCCGTCAACTTGCGCCAGGGCGCGCAGAAGACCGACACCTTCAAGGCGATGAATCCCAACGCGAAAGTCCCGGTTCTCGTCGACCGTTCCGCTCCCGGGGACGGCGAGCTGATACTGAGCGAGTCCGCCGCGATCCTGGTCCACCTTGCAGAGAAGACCGGACAACTTCTGCCGAAGGATGGCCCCCAGCGCGGCAAAGTCTTCGAGCAGCTCTTCTTCCACGCCTCTGGCCTCGGCCCGGCGTTCCTGCAGGCTTTCCTGGTCGCGATGCAGCCGTCGCCACAGCCCGAGGCAAAAGCGCGCGCGCTGTCGGAGGTGGATCGGACGCTGGGTGTGCTCAATCACAGCCTTGAGCGTCATCCGTACGTTGCGGGCGACGCGTACAGCATCGCGGACATCGCTCACTTCGGGTGGGTGTGGCGCCATCAGGCAATCGGTGCGGCCCTCGATAGGTCTCCGTTCGTTGCGCGTTGGTATGACGAAATCTCGGCGCGCCCCGCTGTCGTCACGGCCATCGCAAAGACCTTGGCTCTTGCCCAGTAGCACGACGCCCGCTTGATAGATATCTGCACAAGGTGACTTGGCTCAATCCTCAGTCCGCAGTCCTCAGTCCATCACCCAGGAGAAAGATGATGAATGACCGTATCCATGAACTGCTCGATCGCAACCTTCAGGAGGTCTTCGGCGAAAGCGACGCAATGCGCCGTCGCGCAGCCATCGAAGCGCTCTATACCGAAGACTGCGTACTCTATGTGCCGCCGGGCACCTTCGTCGGGCACGACGCGCTCGACAAGTTCGCCGGAGATCTTCGCGCAACGCACCCGCATTTCGCCTATACCCCACACGGCGAACCTCAGGCGCTTCACAATGCCGGCCGCCTTGCCTGGGGTTCCGGCCCGCGGGGCGAGGCACCCGACTATACGGGCTTGGATGTGATCATCGTCCGCGATGGGAAGATTGCTGCGCTTTACGTGTTCCTCGACTCCATGCCCGCATAGCCGCAGGGCAGGATGGTGGTCTGATGCACAACAGTTCCGTTCGCTGAACGCTCACTTCGTTCCGTAACACAACACTCAAAGGTTGGCGAACTACTGGCGAGTGCCCTTGAGCAGGTGGTCAGCGAGCGGCGGTAAGGGGTCGGTAAGGGGCAGCCGACTGCGACAGATGGGCGTCGCAAGTCGGCCAGGAAGAGTCGCCCGAGGTGCCCACGGTCGAGGTCCGTTCCCGGCTATGAGCCGTCATTGGCTCATATCATCTATTCGACATCCGGGAGGCAGCTCGACTCCCGAAAGCGGTCGCCCGAGGGCGAACCGTGCCAAACGCGTCATTCTCTTACTTGATGATGCTGGGAAGCCTACGTCCCTTGACGCAGTGCATTGGCAACGACGACGAACGCAGGAGTCGGCTGGCGGCGACTGGGGTAGTACAGATGAAAACCAGAAAACGACGGGCACCAGTCGGATAGCACCCGCAATAGCTCCCCGCTTGCGAGCTGCGATACGACCCGTTGTTCGGGAACGAAGGCGAGACCGACGCCAGCAAGCGCGGCCTTCACTGCCATCGTCGCGGTGTTGAAGACAAGTTGTCCTTCGACGCGCACGTTCAACTCGCGTCCTCCTTTCTTGAACTCCCACGCGTAAATGCCACCGGCGGTTGGCAGCCGGATGTTGATGCAGTTATGCGCCGTCAAGTCTTGCGGCGTCTTCGGCTTTGAGTGCCTGGCGAAATAGCCGGGAGTGCCGACAACGGCCATGCGCACGTCGGGGCCGATGCGAACGGCGACCATGTCCTTTGCAACTTGCTCTCCGAGCCGCACGCCTGCATCGAGCCGTTGTTCGACGATGTCCGTGAGTCCGTTGTCAATGACGATTTCGATCGTTATGTCCGGATAGTCAGGCAGAAGCCGTTCGATCACCGGCCAGAGCAGCAGTTCTGCCGCATGCTCGCCAGCGGCAATGCGCACGGTGCCCGCCGGCGTATCGCGCAAAGCGGTGAGCGCACTCAGCTCGACCTCAATCTCATCGAGCCGAGGGCCGACCGACTGAATCAGCCGTTCGCCGGCTTCCGTCGGCGAGATATTGCGTGTTGTCCTCGTCAAAAGCCGGAGTCCGAGCCGCGCTTCGAGATTACGCACCGTCTGACTCAGCGCAGACTGGGAAACGCCGAGCTTGGCGGCCGCCTTGGTGAAGCTGCCCTCGCGTGCGACGCAGAGAAATGCTGTGATATCGGATAGATTGGAACGCGCCATTTATAAGCCCACCTTCTAACTTCATGCGGATTTTAGCTCTTTATCGGAGGAAGATGCGTTGCTACATTGAAAGTCAAGGCAACTACCGCAAGGAACACCCATGCAGATCACCAGATGCGGCTCGCAGCCATCCGCGACGGGGCCGGCTGACTACTTCACCGGGACGGTGAGGATCGACGCGCCATTCGCTGGCGAGGCGCCCGCCCGGATTGGGGGCGCGACCGTCACATTTGAGCCAGGCGCACGGACTGCATGGCATACGCACCCGCTCGGTCAGACGTTTATCGTGACCGCAGGCCACGGCTGGGTCCAGCGCGATGGCGGACCGGTCGAGGAAATCAGATCGGGTGACATCGTCTGGATCGCACCCGGAGAGAAGCACTGGCACGGTGCGACCGCCACCACGGCGATGACGCATATCGCCATTGCTGAAAAGCTGGACGGCAGTCCGGTCGACTGGATGGAAAAGGTCACGGACGAGCAATACCAGGGCGGCGTGACCGTAAGCGGTTAAGGAGTTGGATGATGGAAAAACGTATTCTTGGAAAGGGCGGACTGGAAGTCTCCGCTATCGGCCTCGGCTGCATGGGCCTGAGCTTTGGGCTTGGACCGGCAACTGAGCGCAACGAAGCCCTGCAGGTTATCCGGTCAGCCGTCGAACGCGGTGTCACGCTGTTCGACACGGCCGAGGGCTATGGCCCATTCATCAACGAAGACCTCGTCGGAGAGGCGTTGCAGCCGGTCCGGGACCAGGTGCGGGTGTGCACGAAGTTCGGCTTCGCGATCAACGAAAAGGGTGACTTGACAGGACTCGACAGCCGACCCTCGCGCATTCGCGGGATGGTCGACGCGTCCCTGAAGCGCCTGCGCACTGATCATATCGACCTCCTTTACCAGCACCGCGTCGACCCGAATGTGCCGATGGAGGATGTCGCCGGCGCGGTCAAAGACCTGATCGCTGAAGGCAAGGTTCTGCATTTCGGCCTGTCCGAGGCTAGCGCGGAAAATATTCGCAAGGCGCACGCAGTGCAGCCGGTGACGGCGATCCAGGACCATTACTCCCTCTGGATGCGCGAGCCTGAACAGACGAAGTTTGCGGTCTGCGAGGAGTTGGGCATCGGCCTGGTTGCCTGGGGCCCGCTTGGTCAGGGGTTCCTGACCGGCAAGATTACGCGCGGTATGAAGTTCGACGATGCAAACGACCTGCGCAAGGATTTCCCGCGCTTCACGCCCGAAGCGATGGAAGCGAACTTCAAGGTCGTCGATTTCCTGAAGGACCTGGCTGCTCGTAAAGCTAGCACCCCGGCCCAGATTGCGCTTGCCTGGCTGCTCGCGCAGAAGCCCTGGATTGTGCCTATCCCCGGCGGCACGAAGATCGAGCATCTTGACGACAACCTGCCGGCAGCCGACCTCCTCCTGACGCCAGGCGATCTGCGCGAGATCGACAACGCCTTTGCCACCATCGACATCAAGGGCGCGCCGCTCTCAGCCACGTTGAACGCGGCAATCGACCGCTAAACCGGAAAGGGACGAAACGATGCAGAAACGTATTCTTGGAAAGAACGGACCGGAAGTTTCCGCGCTTGGCCTCGGCTGCATGGGGCTGAGCTATGCCTATGGGCCCGCACCGGAGAAAGCCGACGCGATCAAACTCATCCGGTCCGCCTTCGAGCAAGGCGTGACCTTCTTCGATACCGCCGAAGCGTACGCGCAGGGCGCGAATGAGGAACTGCTGGGCGAGGCTCTCGAGCCGTTCCGCGATCAGGTTGTGATCGCGACCAAGTTCGGTTTCGAAGGCGGCGACGTTCAGAAGGGCGTCAATAGCAAGCCGGACAACATTCGCGCGGTGACGGAGGCCGCACTCAAGCGACTGCGCACGGATCGCATCGACCTGCTCTATCAGCATCGGGTCGATCCTGACGTGCCGATGGAAGATGTCGCCGGCGCGGTCAAAGACCTGATTCAACAGGGCAAGGTCAAGCATTTCGGCATGTCGGAAGCGGGCGTTCAGTCGATCCGCCGTGCGCATGCCGTGCAACCGGTCGCCGCGCTGCAAAGCGAATATTCATTGTGGTGGCGCGAACCGGAGAAAGAGATCCTGCCGCTGCTTGAAGAGCTCGGCATCGGCTTCGTGCCGTTCAGCCCGCTCGGCAAGGGCTTTCTAACTGGCGCGATTGACGCAAGCACCGGCTTCGACAAATCCGACTTCCGCAATGTCGTGCCGCGCTTCTCTGAAGAGAACCGCAAGGCCAACCAGGCGCTGGTCGACGTGCTCAAGCAGATTGCCACGAGTCTGAGCGCGACGCCGGCGCAAGTCGCGCTCGCGTGGCTACGTGCGCAAAGGCCGTGGATCGCGCCGATTCCCGGCACGACGAAGCTGCATCGACTAAAAGAAAACGTCGGCGGAGCTGCGATCGAACTGACGGCCGGCAACCTCAGCGACATCGACGCCCAGCTCGCAAACATCCCCGTGCAAGGCGACCGCTACCCCGCTCATCTGCAGGCGCGCGTCGGTAAATAACTCCCATCTACGCAACGCGCTGGTTGGCGCAGGGAAGGACCATCATGTCAGAAAACATCGCAGGCAAGGTTATCGTCATCACAGGCGCTAGCAGCGGGCTCGGTGAGGCCGCTGTTCGTCGCCTGGCTGCAGACGGCGCGAAGCTGATCCTCGGCGCTCGCCGTGTCGATCGCCTCAAGGCTCTCGCCGCCGAGCTCAATCTTCCCGCCGACGCGGCAGTCGAGACGGACGTCACCGATGCCCAACAGGTCAAGGCGCTAGTCGATGGCGCCGTTGCGAAGCACGGCCGCATCGACGTGCTCGTCAACAACGCAGGCCTGATGCCGCACTCGCCTCTGGAGCGCGGAAAGATCGATGATTGGGACCGGATGATCGACGTCAACATCAAGGGCGTCCTGTACGGCATCGCCGCCGCGCTTCCCCATATGACGCGTCAAAGGAGCGGCCACATCATTAACGTGTCGTCGGTCGCGGGCCATAAGGTCGGCAAGAACAACGCGGTGTATTGCGCCACGAAGACTGCCGTGCGCGTGCTCTCCGAGGGGCTGCGTCAGGAGGTGAAGCCCTATAACATCCGCACGACGATCATTTCACCGGGCGCGGTGCAGTCCGAACTGCCGCAGAGCGTCACCGAAGCGGACGTAGCCGCAGGCATCGCCGACTTTTACGAGAAATTCGCGATCCCCGCCGACAGCTTCGCCCGCATGGTGGCCTTCGCGATCCAGCAACCCGAGGACGTGGATGTGAACGAAATCCTGTTCCGGCCAACGGCCCAAGAACTGTAAAGCGGATGAGGGACGACCTCGAATGACAAGAATCCTGATCCTCGGCGCCAACGGCCAGTTGGCGCGCAATACGACAAGGGTGCTGCTCGAGACGACTGACGCCACGTTGACGCTGTTTCTGCGTCGGGCGAGCAGGCTTGCGAATCCCGATACGGGAAGGTGCAGAATCGTCGAAGGAGATGTGCTCGATCAGGCGGCGCTGCGAGGGGCGATGCAAGGGCCGGATGTCGTCTATGCAAACCTGGCCGGCGACCTGGCCCGCCAAGCGCGGACCATCATCGACGCGATGTATGAAACCGGCCTTCGTCGGCTGATCTTCATTAGCTCGATGGGTATCCATCGCGAAGTGCCAGGCGAGAAATACCGGAGCATTCTCGATCCGTATCGCGACTCCGCAGCGGCAATCGAGGCGTCCGATCTCGACTATACGATCCTGCGACCTGGCTGGTTCACACACGACCCCGCAGGGCCCTACAGCATTACGCGCAAGAGCGAACCGTTTCAGGGTCACGACATATCGCTCGACAGCCTTGCGGGGCTGATCGCGCAGATTGCGACCACGCCTGATCTCTATGTTCGCGAGAGCATTGGCGTCAGCGATCGGTGAATCGGAAAACATGGAAGGAAATCATGCAAGAAGTTATCGTTGTTATCGGCCCGGGATCAATCGGGCAGGCCATAGCGCGTCGGGTGGGCGCTGGAAGGCATCTGCTGCTTGCGGATCTGCGTCAGGAGAATGCCGATGCAGCCGCCAGTACGCTCAGCGAAGCGGGTTTCGATGTCACGACGGCAGTCGTTGACGTTTCGTCGCGCGCGTCGGTCGAAGCGCTCGCTGCGAAAGCGACGTCGCTGGGAACAGTCCACGGCCTCATCCACGCGGCCGGCGTCTCGCCGTCACAGGCTTCGCCGGAGATGATCCTGAAAGTCGATCTATACGGCACGGCGCTGGTCCTCAAGGAATTCGGCGAAGTGATTGCCGAAGGTGGCTCGGCAGTTGTCATTGCGTCGCAGTCAGGCCATCGTCTGCCGCCACTCACGTCGGACCAGAGCAAAGCGCTCGCGACGACGCCCGTCGAAGATCTGCTAAAGCTGCCGATGCTTCAACTGGATCAAGTGAAAGATGCGCTACACGCCTATCAGTTGTCCAAGCGGGGAAACTCCCTACGCGTCATGTATGAAGCTATCCGTTGGGGTGAGCGCGGCGCACGCGTCAATACCATTAGTCCGGGCATCATCATCACACCGCTGGCGAAGGACGAACTGTCGGGGCCGCGCGGCGCCGGCTATCGACGGATGATCGACGGCTGCCCGGCGAAGCGGGCCGGCACGGCGGACGAAGTTGCGAACGTGGCGGCGCTGCTGATGGGACCTGATGGTTCCTTCATTACTGGCAGTGACTTTCTGATGGATGGGGGCGTTACCGCTTCCTACTGGTTTGGATCGCTTGCGCCGCAGTAGCGAGTCGGGGGGCGGTTCCTACGTCGAAAGCGGCCATTGCAGCCTCGCAGCCCCGACGGCCGAGTTGGTACCGGCCTCTCGACGCGGGAAAGGTCACCTGTTCGATAATCGACCGGTTGAATCCTCAGGCTGGAAGCTGACACCCGTTCATCCGAAAAGTCGTTGTCAAGCAAGCCCGCGCGACTTGCACATTAATACCCATTCCATGGTCCCCGAACTAGGTCGTCATCTTGCCCGACTTTGACGCGGTTGCGTCGTGCGCGATCTGTGAGAGTCGCTTTTCGCCAAACAGTTGAAGCAACGTATTTTCTGCTGAACACAAGGCCTCATTGATGAGCCGATTTACCGCCGCCTCTACCGGACAATTGCGATTGTCGTCAGCCGGGCCGACCGCGAACAATGCGGTGTGCGCGATGGCCACGTAAACGTCTCGCACCGTAAGAGCATTGAGGTCGCATGCGAGTGCCCAACCTCCGCCTGGACCGCCTGTAGACCTTGCATATCCAGCTTCGCGTAGCGCAGCCATTGTGCGGCGAACGACGACGGGGTTCGTATGCAGCATCTGCGCGATCGTCTCCGAAGTGGTCGCGCCGCCGCGAAGATGCATGTGGATGAGTACGTGCAGAAGTCGAGCCAGCCGGGTATCACGTTGCATAACTTTGAAAATGTGGAAATGAGTAACTTTAGATGTTACGATATGTAGAGATTCTTGTGTACAACTGTCTCTTCGAGCAAGCATGAGTGCATACCGTCAAACCTATATTGAAACCAACGGCATCCGCCTGCACGTCGCAGAACAGGGCGATGGTCCATTAGTGTTGCTTTGTCACGGCTTTCCCGAGACCTCGCATGCCTGGCGGCACCAACTGGGGGCACTTGCGCGCGCCGGCTTCCGCGCAGTTGCCCCAGATTTGCGTGGCTACGGATCAAGCGAATGTCCAGCGGCGATCGGACAGTACACAACCTTGGACGTTGTCGCTGACCTGGTTGCGCTTGTTGATGTGCTCGGAGAACGCGACGCAGTCGTCGTGGGAAATGATTGGGGCGCAACCATTGCCTGGCAGGCTGCGATGCTTCGGCCCGACCGCTTTCGCGCGGTCGCTGCGCTCGGTGTGCCAATGATGGGCCGCGCGCCGATGGCGCCGAGTCGGCTTTTTCCGAAGACCGATCAAACGTGGTTCTACACACATTACTTTTCCCAACCAGGGTTGGCCGAAACAGAACTTGAGCGTGACGTTGCGGCCACATTGCGCAAGATCTATTTTTCTGCATCGGGCGATGTAGGTGTCCGCGACGCGAATACACCTAATCCTTTTGGACTTCTGCTACGGAGTGGCGGGCTCCTTGACTCTCTGAATGATCCGTCCTCGTTGCCCGCGTGGCTCGCGCCCGCCGACCTGGACAGATTCGTTCAGGCATTCAGCGTTTCTGGCTTTCGCGGCGGATTGAACTACTATCGCAACCTAGACCGCAACTGGGAAGTGCAAGCCGCTTTCGAGGGCCTGTTGATCGAGGTTCCCGCCCTATACCTTGTTGGCGAGCGAGACACGGGTCTGGCAATTCCAGGCATGCACGACATCATCGGCGCCATGCCCCAGATCGTGCCAAACCTGCGCGCCTCTCGAGTGGTTCCGCGAGCAGGGCACTGGCTACAGCAAGAGGCGCCGGATTTCGTTAACTCCGCATTGATTGCGTTTCTTCGCGAGCTTTGATTCACTCCGGCGTGGTCTGACGGTTCAACTACGGTTAGCGGACATTCCGCGCTCAGGAGGGTATGTCGGAGAAGGGTCGGGCCGCGACCATGCGAGGAAGTGCAGACTTGGTCTCCCTTCAGACGTGTGAGACGACGCGCTCGAATTGGCGGAGCAAGCTGAAGTATGACAACCCGATAGCCGGCGAGCGGGCGCTTGCCGGCCAGTGCGAAGCGGCCATTAGGGGTTTATATGCCATGCCCCCGTTTTGGCAAATTCTCCGTCAGAAGCGCAAGATCTATGGATAGAAGGTTTCGCCACGGTTCAGCATGTTGACGAATTCCTCGATTTTACGCGCCCTTGTTTCTGGTTTTTTGGCATTCTGTATCCGAAACAGGATGGCATAGCGGTTACGGCTGTTCAGTGTTGCAAAAAACTTCTTGGCTTCCGGATTTGCGTCCAAAGCCACCTGCAGGTCGTCCGGCACTATCGAGTTACTGGCCGACGTATAAGCAGCCTTCCAGCGGCCGTCCTTCCTAGCTTTCTCGATTTCGCACATGCCGGGCGGGCGCATTCTGCCTGCGGCGATCAGCGCTTCTGCCCTGTCTTTGTTAAGTTTGGACCAGATGCTTTTTGCGGAGCGTGGGGTGAAGCGTTGTAACCAGTGTTTCTCGCTCTCAGCCTGCTTTTGACCATCAATCCAGCCATAGCAGAGGGCGCTTTCCAACGCCTGTTCGTAGGTTACGGTTCGCTGCTCGGTGCCTTTTTTCGCTAGACGCAGCCATGCTCCCGTCGAAGTGCTGCCGTTTTGCCCTAACCAACTTTCCCATTCGGTCTGGCTGGTAAATGTTAGAGCGCATTCGGTCATGTCACTATCCTGAATGGTTGAGTACATGTGCGGGGAAGGCGTCCGCAGTCTAACAGTGTGTTTATACGGACATCAACGTCCGTGGTGCGACCAAAGACCGGTCGCTCGGTAGCCACTAGTCCGTCGGCTGGTTTGGGTCGGCTACGGAAGTTGGCCGTCGAGTCGGCAACGCACGATCGGCACCCACGCTTCGAGCCTCCGAGTTCGGCCAGTTCCAGGCAGTCGATGTGCCAGTATTGGCCGCCCGAAGCCGGCGAGGGGCGGTCACTGGCATAGAATGCTGGAACATTGATGACTATTGCCAGTGGCAACAGGTTCCGATGGTTTACAGCAAGGAATTTTTCGCGCTCCAGATCGAGGCTGCGAAGGCGGTTGCGGCTCTTGCCGGACTGCCCATCGGCCGGGCTTTGCTCGACTACACGAATCTCTACATTCGCTTCGGGCTAGGCAGGGATTTCAATCACAGCCACCCGATTTGGCGTCGCTACGTCGACGGCGTGACCCGCTCATCGGATGTTTGCGACTGGACCTATCGCTTCTATCTCGCGCAAGGCGAAGACTTATGGCCCGCCGCGACGTCCGCCTGTTTTTCGTATGCGATGCAAGGCGAGGAACACGTGCGAATTCATTTCCGAAACGCGGAGCCGGCCACCACATCGCCTTTGAGCGGTGAGCGCCTGCCTGCACGGCTTGGTGAGCTTCGGTCAATTTTCGGTAACGTCAGGCGCGCCGGGAACAATGTGAAGGGTGTAGTCGGCACCTCGTGGCTCTATAACCTTCCTGCGTATCAGCGGTGCTTTCCCGCGTCGTACATCGCCAGCGCCAGGGTCGCAGAACCGAGGTATCGCCACGTATCGCTATGGGGGCAGTTTCTCGACCGCAACGGCTCGCTTAGACACGGCGTTGTACAGGATTTCAAGAGCCGGCTCGAGCGGCTTACCGGCCTTGGAGACCTGGCGCTGGCCTTCCCGCTGCAGGCGCTCGCCGTAGAAGCCCCGATCGCGGATTTTTACAGGTTTTACGGCATATCGGCCGATGGCCGGCGAACGTCCGCATGACCGCAACGGAATGGAAGCGGCCGCTATCCTGACGTCTGTCGAATGGACGGAACCGGGTCGACAAGCGACCTTGGTTCCCCTCTCCCCTCCACATAGCGGCAAAGAACCCAGAGAAGGCCGCCGTCAGGCGGCCTGGCACCACGATGCGCGCAGCAGGCGATTACGGGCAACTGCCGACCACATAGTAGCCGGCAGCCGTCTGCGCGAGCGTATTCGTGTAGAACACGTTATCGAGGCCCATGCTCTGGTTCGAGCCGTTGGCATACGCGATGCCGCCGCTATCGTGCGCGCGCCCGGCAACGACGTGGGCGTAGTTGCTGGCCGTCGTGGCCGTGCAGGTGAAGCTCGATTGCGTCGTGGCCGCGATCGCGGTTGATCTGGCGCTTTCTCCGGAGGCGGGATCGATTTCCGTGACCGCGTAGCTGTAGCTGGTGCCTGCGATCAGGCCCGAATCGGTATAGCTTGTCGATGTCGACGAGCCAACCTGCGTGCCGTTGCGGTAAATGTTGTAGCCGCTTGCGTTGGTGACCGGATTCCAGGACAGGGATATCGAGGTCTGCGTCGTGCCGGTGACGGCAAGCCCGGTCGGCGGCGTGCCCGGTTGCACGGGGCCGGCGCCGGCGCGCAGGTTGTTCACGACCCAGTAGTCCATCAGGAACACCGGGTAGTTGATGTGCGAGGCGTCCACGTAGTTGGTATTGTCGCCGCCGGTGCCGGCCGGCCAGGCGTGGGCCATGCCGGATACCGTGATTTCATGCGTACGCACCTTGCCGTTGCTGTCGGTGTAGGGCGTATTGGTGCCGCCGCCGGTAATCGAGACCGCGGTTCCCCGCGTGAACGTGCCGCCGTAGATCTGGCGGAACGCCGCCGTGTCGAGCGGGCCATAGGCCTGCGCCACCGTGTAGTCCGACGTGCCCCAGACCGCGCCGGCAATCTGCGTGGTGAACTTGCCGGCGTTGGTGCCGGCCCATGACTTGCATTGGTTGGCCGCCGTCGTGGCCGTATAGCCGGACGGGACAAAGCCGATCTGCGCGGTCGTGGTGCCCGGCGGCGGACCTGCGTTGATGCCCACGCCCGCGAACATATCCGGCGCAATGCAGCCCAGCACCATCGTCATGCCGCCGCCCGATGACAGGCCGGCCACGTAGACCTGGTTGGGGTCGATCGCATATTGCGCATTGCCGACAAAGCGATTGACGAGATCCAGCAGGACGCCGACATGGCCCGAGGTGCGGCTCGGCGCGGTATTCGCGTAATCCCAGCAATGGTTGCTGTAGACATTGCCGGTCGCGTTCGGAGCGAGGATGACCGCCCCATATTGGTCGGCAATCGTTTTCCAGTTGAAACCACCGCCGTTGGCATTGTCGACGACATCGCCGGTGGCCGTCTGCTGGCAGCCGTGCAGGACCAGCACCAGCGCGCGCTTGCCATTCGGCGTGGTCGGCTGGCTGGCGGGCCAATAGAAATAGCCGGTCAGGCTGCCGCCATTGACCGTGTCCGCAGCCCAGGTCTGCTGGCCGCTCCACGCGCCAGGCCCGGCCGTGGCGGCGTGCGCCGAAAATGCGTACAGCGTGGCCAGGAGCATTGCGGCCAGCATGCGCAACCATTGACGTTCCATGCAGGATTTCATTGTTTCCAGTCTCCTTTCTGTGTTTTCTTCAGCTACCTTGCGCCACGCGGCGCGACCGGCGGAAAACGGGCAGGACTTCGCCCCGGATGCCGTCGGGCAAAGCTTCCGGAACTACGGTATTGGCCTTGAAACGGGACTACGGAAAACCTGCGGCAGGAACCGGGGGGCTACGCGCGCGGATTGTCGCTATGCGATGTGGTCGGACTGGCGGCCGGGCGCGGCCTGGCTGGCCTGACTAACATGAGACATGATTCATGTTTCATGGTAGGAGGCGGAGAAGAGGGTTTCAACTAGTGGCTTACCCTAGTGAGACGGCGTTGCAGAACGTTGCCTCGCGGCATCGGCCGTCAAGGCCGCGGCACCGTGTCAGGCGGTACCGCGGCGTGGGGAGCCGGGGGTGTTGCGGTTGCATCAGACGTTGGCGCCTTCGGTGAAGACGTCGAGCTTGCCGGAGCGTGCGCCATCGGTGTAGGCATCGAAGCTGCGGGCCGGAGAGGCCGAGACACCCGAGCGATCCAGGCCAGCAACCAGGGCGCCCTCGGTGAAGACATCGAGCTTGCCGGTGCGTGCGCCATCGGTGTAGGCATCGAAGCTGCGGGCCGGAGAGGCCGAGACACCCGAGCGATCCAGGCCGGCAACCAGGGCGCCCTCGGTGAAGACGTCGAGCTTGCCGGTGCGTGCGCCATCGGTGTAGGCATCGAAGCTGCGGGCCGGAGAGGCCGAGACACCCGAGCGATCCAGGCCGGCAACCAGGGCGCCCTCGGTGAAGACGTCGAGTTTGCCGGTGCGTGCGCCATCGGTGTAGGCATCGAAGCTGCGGGCCGGAGAGGCCGAGACACTCGAGCGATCCAGGCCGGCAACCAGGGCGCCTTCGGTGAAGACGTCGAGCTTGCCGGAGCGTGCGCCGTCGGTGAAGGTGTCGTGGGTGCGGAACTCGTAGCCATACTTGTCGCCGGGGAGCAGGTCCCTAGCGGTGGCGGCGCTGGCGGCATGGGCGGCGCCGATGGCGGCGAACGACAGCACGAGGGTGGAAACGAGCTTGCGGGCGAAGGTCTTGGTCATGATGTTCTCCGGTATCTGGGAAATTCGTTGAATTTTGTTGATTGTTCGTTGGATCTGCCAGAACGTTGCTTTGCTGGTTTCTCTTTGCTGTGCGCCGTTCATGTAACGAACTATAGAAGAGCCATCGGAGCCTTGGACTCGCCTTATCCGGATAGATTGTTCAGTATTTTTGAATATTGGTGCGGAGCCTGGCTCGGCGAATCGAGCCGGGCCCGCATCCGGACAACGGCTATCGAGCGGCCAGTCCGGCCAGTATCGCCCCCAGTTGCGCTTCGCCCTCCTTGCTCAACGGCTGTAGCGGCGCGCGCGGGATGCCTGCCATGAAGCCGACAAGGTTCAGTCCGGCCTTCACGGTGGTGGGCAGGCCGCCTTTGAGAATGAACTGGAGCAGGGGCAGTTGCCGGTAGAAGACCTCGCGTGCCTGTACCAGGTCGCCGCGCGTGCAGGCTTCATACAGCCGGGCCGGCCATTCGGGGATCAGATTGGGCGCGGCGGTACACCAGCCCGCCGCGCCGGCGGCGAAGGCTTCCAGCGCCAGCGGATTGCTTCCGTTGAACAAGGGAATGCCGCCGTCAGAGAGCTGTTGCAGGCGGTGCATGCGCTGGATGTCTCCCGTGCTTTCCTTGACCATGGTTACGTTATCGATCTCGCTGAACAGCTTGAAGATCAACGCCGGCGGCATATCGATGCCGCTGGTCGCGGGATTGTTGTACACCATGATCGGCAGGCCCACGGCCTGCGCGATTTCGGCGTAGTGACGGAAGATCTCGGCATCCGACAGCTTCCAGTACGCCACCGGCATGACCATCACCGCGTCCGCGCCGGCCTGTTCCGCGAACTTCGCGCGCCGCACGGCGTTGCGCGTGGTCAGGTCGGAGATGCCCACGATCACCGGGAGCCGCCTGGCAACGTGCCGGATGGATGCCTCGGCCACTGCCTCCCATTCCGCGTCGGTGAGATAGGCGCTTTCGCCGGCGCTGCCGAGCGGTGCGATGGCGTGAGAGCCGTTCGCCACGAGGCGGTCGATGAGGCGCTTCAGGGTGGGGAGGTCCACGCTGCCGTCAGCGGGATTGAACGGCGTGATGGGATACGAAACGATGCCGTGGATCTTGTGGGTCATGATTGCCTGCTTTGTCTTGTCTGGAGGGGATGGGGGGGCGGCTTGCGGCGTCACGCAATGCAGTCCTGGTGCGCTTGCCGGGCCAGGGCCTTGCGTGCGTAGTAGGAGAACGAGGCCTGGTCGCGCTTGGCGGTCGAGATCCAGTCGTGCGCCTCGCGTGCCAGCGCCACCGGAATGGCCTTGATCGTCCCCGCAGCCATGGCGAGCAGTTGCATCCTGGCCGCGCGTTCGATCAGCACGGCGAGATTGCAGGCTTCCTCGATGGTCCTGCCGGTCACCAGCTGGCCGTGATGCGCGAGCAGGATGGCCCGCTTGTCGCCGAGGGCGCGCGAGATGATCTCCCCTTCCTCGTTGCCCACCGGGACCCCCGGCCATTCCGCGAGGAAGGCGCAATCGTCGTACAGCGGGCAGGTATCCATATGCGAGACCTGCAGCGGCGCCTCCAGCATCGACAGCGCGGCCACATGCAGCGGGTGCGTATGGATGATGCAGTTCACCTCGGGGCGCGCGCGGTAGACCCAGGTATGAAAGCGGTTTGCCGGGTTGGGCATGCCTTCTCCGCTGACCAGCTTGAGGTCCTGGTCCACGTGCACCAGGTTCGAGGCCGTGATCTCGTCGAAGCCGAGGCCGAAGCGCTGCGTGTAGTACGTGTCCCCGGATTCGGCGCGGGCGGTGATCTGGCCGGCCAGGCCGGAATCGTGCCCGGCGTCGAAGAGGATCCGGCACGTCAGCGCCAGCTTCTCCCGGGTGGACCATGCCGGGGCCTGGATGGCGCCTTGCATCTGCTGGTGGGCCAGGGCGACCAGCTGCGCTTTTGAAGTCGTAAGGGTGTCGGCCATTGAAGGCTCCAAGTCGTGGGTTCAACCATGCGGTAGCGGCGCAGAGCGCCGCCACCCTTGCGGTGCCAGTGGCGGATGGCAGGTGCCTTGCCTCTGCACAGGGAGCAATCCTAGAGTTGGGCTGGACCATTTGAAACATCCAGAATTAGAATTCCTGCTGGTCCAGATCGGGAAAGGGAAAAATGCTCAGGACATGGAAGCTCGCGCTATTGCCGGCGCAATCCGGCGACGATTCGCTTCATCTGCGGATCGTCCAGTCGGTCATCGAGGAGATCCGCCGCGGCCGCCTGGAGCCGGGCATGGCGCTGCCCGGCACGCGCGTCCTCGCAGGCGATCTGGGCGTGAACCGGAAGACCGTGGTGCTCGCCTACGAAGAACTCGAAGCGCAAGGCTGGCTCGAAACCCAGGAGAAACGCGGGACCTTCGTCTCCAGGCGGCTCCCCAAGCCGGATGCGGGCAGTGCCGACGAGGCCGCCTATGCCGGCTTTGCCTCGTCCGCCGGCAGCGAGGGCGAGGACCTGCTCCGGGCCACGCTGCCCCTGGCGGGCGCCGCGGGCACCGGGCGGATCGTCATTACCGACGGGGTTCCGGATACCCGCCTGATCCCTTTCGACCTGCTATCGCGGGCGTATCGCCATGCCTTGGTGGCGTCTGCCAGGGCGAACCGTCTCGGCTATGGCGACCCGCGCGGCGAGCCCGCGCTGAGAGCGGCGATTGCCGCCATGCTCCGGCTGGAGCGCGGCCTTAACGTGCGCGAGGAGAATATCTGCGTGGTGCGCGGCAGCCAGATGGGCATCTATCTCGCCGCCCGCCTGCTGACGCGTCCCGGTGACCGCGTGGCATTCGAAACACTGAGCTATCCGCCGGCGCGCGCGGCGTTCCGCTCGTGCGGCGCAACCGTGCTCGATATCGAGCAGGATGAGCACGGCCTGATCCCGGAAGCACTTGAGCGGGTGTGCCAGGCCACGCAGCTCAAGGCGGTCTTCACCACCCCGCATCACCAGTTCCCGACCACGGTGACGATGCCGGCGGACCGGCGGCTCAAGCTGCTGGCGCTGGCCAGGAAATATGGCTTCGTCGTGGTCGAGGACGACTACGACCATGAGTTCCATTTCTCCTCCAATCCGGTGTTTCCGCTGGCGAGCATGACCGGCACCGGTCATGTGCTGCTGATCGGCTCGCTCTCCAAAGTCCTGGCGCCGGGATTGCGCCTTGGCTACATCGTTGCCTCCGCGGGGTTCGTGGCGCAATGCGCCGCGGAAATCATGCTGATCGACCGGCAAGGCAATGCGCTGACCGAAATCGCGGTCACCGAACTGATGGAGTCGGGCGAACTGAAGCGGCACATCCGGCGCGCGCTCAAGATCTACGAGCAGCGGCGCGACCTCTGCGCATCGCTGGTACGCGGAGAACTCGGCGCCGACGCCAGCTTCCAGGTACCCATTGGCGGCCTCGCGCTCTGGCTGCATCTGCACGAAGGCATCGGCATACGGCGCTTCACCGAGGCGGCCAGCGCCGAAGGCGTCGATTGCCTGCCCGGCAGCGTCTATCTGAACGGCCCGGGAAATGTGGAGGGGTTCCGGCTGGGCTATGGCAACCTGGACGAGGCCGAACTCGGCACCGCCATCCGGCGGCTTGGGGCTGCACGGCGGAAGTGCCGCGGCTGATCCGGCCAGGTGGTTCTTGGATATTCACCGGGCTGGCACCAGCGGACGATGCGGAGCAAGCGGCGCCGATCCCTTCAGGCGGGCGATCAGGATGGCGCCCAGCAGGCCGACCACGGCGAGGGCGAACATGCCGGCGCGCGGGTCGCCGAACTGGCGCTCCATCAGCGTCTTCAGGTTCGGTGCGACAAAGCCGCCGAGATTTCCCAGCGAGTTGATCAGCGCAATGCCGCTGGCGGCAGCCGCGCCGCTGAGGAAGCTGGTGGGCATGGTCCAGAACAGCGGCTGCACGGCAACGAAGCCGGCCGCCGCAAAACAGAACGCCACCACGACCGGGACGATGCTGGATGCCAACGCCGAGGCGGCAATGCCGAGCGCGGCCATGGTCAGCATGCAAACCGCAAGGCGGCGATGCTGGCCGCTGGCGTCGGCGCGGCGCGTGACCAGGCGGGTCACCACCAGGGCGCAGATCCATGGCACCGCGGTCAGCATGCCCACGGTCAGTCCGATCTTGCCGTCCAGCAAGCCGGCAATGCGCGCCGGCAGGTAGAACACCACGCCGTAGACGCTCATCTGGATCGTGAAATACGCCAGGCAGAACTGCAGCACGCGCGGATTGCGCAGGGCCCCCAGGAAGCCATGCGGGCTCTGATCGCGCTTGCGCTCGTCTTCCGCCGCCAGCGCCGCCTGCAAGGCCTGTTTTTCGTCGGGGTGGAGCCAGCGCGCCTGGGCCGGCCGGTCGACCAGATAGAAATAGGCGAGGATGCCGACCGCGGAAGCCATCAGGCCTTCCACCACGAACAGCCATTGCCAGTTGCGCAGGCCGAACACGCCGTGGAACTCAAGCAGCCAGCCTGACAGCGGGCTGCCCAGCACCAGAGCCAGCGGCAGGCCAAAGTAGAACAGGCCGAGCGCCTGGCCGCGGCTCTGCGCGGGGAACCAGTAGGTCAGGTAGAGGATGATGCCGGGAAAGAAGCCGGCTTCGGCAATGCCAAGCAGGAAGCGCAGCACATAAAAGGTGGTGGCGTCATGCGCGAACATCATCGCGGCCGATACCACGCCCCATGTCACCATGATCCGGCACAGCCAGATACGCGCACCCAGCCGGTGGAGCATCAGGTTGCTGGGGACTTCAAAGCAGGCATAGCCAACGAAAAAGATGCTGGCGCCGAAGGCAAAGGCGGCATCGCTCAGCCCGGTGTCGGCCAGCAGTGCGTTCTTGGCAAAGCCGACGTTGGCGCGGTCGATAAACGCAAGGATATACATCAGGACCAGGAAGGGCAGCAGGCGTGCGCGGCTTTTCGTGATGGCGCGCGCAAGCAGGCCCTCGGCTGCATTCAGGGCAGTCATCGTTCTGTCTCCATTGTTTCTCCGCCGTGACTGCTCAGGTCAGGCGCGATTGTCGTAGGCCGGTCTGTCCGGCCCGATACCGAAAGAGGCTTGCGGAGCCCACGCGGCATGGCGTCGTCCGCATTCCCGCGTGAGCCGCGATTCTTCATGCGCGTGGCGTAAGTCCGGCGCGGCCTGGTTGCGCCATGCATGAGGGGGATGCGGGGCTTGTTGCTATCCACCCAGCCGCCACCGCCCGCGCTTACCCGATAATGTCGAACTCCCCGAAATACGCTTCGTTCAGCGTCAGCCCCAGCCCCGGCAGGTTGTCGTCGAGCTGCAGGTAGCCCTTGTCCGGCGCCGGCTCGCCCTTGAAGATGTAGTAGAACAACTCGTTGCCCACTTCCACGTCGTGCACCGGGAAGAACTCGGACATCGGCGACGCGGTCGAGGCCATGGTGAGGTGGTAGTTGTGCATCTGGCCCGCGTGCGGGATCACCGGCACCGACCACGCCTCGGCCATGGCGTTGATCTTCTGCGCGGCGGTGATGCCGCCGACCCGGTTGGTGTCGTACTGGATCACGTCCACCGCGCGGCGCTCCAGCAGGTCCTTGAAGCCGTAGGAGGTGAATTCGTGCTCGCCGCCGGAGATGGGGAAGGGGCTCATCTTCTTCAGCTCGGCGTAGCCTTCGATGTCGTCGGCGATGACCGGCTCTTCCAGCCAGCGCGGGTTGAACTCGGCCAGGCGCGGCAGCATGCGGCGCGCGTATTCGAGCGTCCAGCCCATATAGCACTCCAGCATGATGTCGACGTTGTCGCCCACCAGTTCGCGCAGCAGGCGCACCTGCTCGATATTCTTCTGCATGCCGGCGGCGCCGTCCTTGGGGCCGTAGCCGAAGCGCATCTTCATGGCGGTGAAGCCCTGGTCGAGATAGCGCCGGGCCTCGGCCAGGAAGGCGTCGCGGTCGTCGTTGTTATAGAGCTTGGAGGCGTAGCACCAGATCTTCTCCTTGGTGCGGCCGCCCAGCAGCTTGAACACCGGCTTGCCCACCGCCTTGCCCATCAGGTCCCACAGCGCGATGTCCACCGCCGAGATGGCGGCCATGCCGATGCCCTTGCGGCCCCAGGCATGGGTGCGGCGGTACATCTTCTGCCACAGGTATTCGTTGTCGAACGGGTCCTGGCCGATCACGATGGGGGCCAGGTACTGGTCCACGATCTCCTTGGCCACGCGCGGCGCGAGCGCGCAGTTGCCGATGCCGACCAGGCCGGTATCGGTCTGCACTTCCACCACCAGCCAGCCGTGGAAGCGGAAGGAGCCCATGGCGTCGCCCCGCTCGAACAGGATGTCGGTGGCGTTGGTGCAGAAGTGTGCCTGCGGGGGCACGGTCTTGCCCTTCCATTCGAAGACGCGGGCGCGGACGTTGGTGATTTTCAAGGTGTTCTCCGTCAATGATCGGGGTTGGCCTGGCGGCAAGCGCGTGCCGGGGCAGTGGGGCGCGCTTGCGGAAAAGAGAGAGGCAAAGCAGCGTGGTGTCAGTCGAGTTTCACGCCCAGCTCGCCGATGAGCTTGCCGTAGCGGGCAAACTCCGCGCGGGAGAAGGCATCGAACTGGGCCGAGCCGAGCGTGCCGGGCAGCGCGCCCACGTCGTTGAGGCGCCGCACGGTGTCGGGGTCCTTGAGGACAGTGGCCAGCGCCGCGCTCAGCTTCTGCAGCGTGGCGGGCGGCGTGCCGCCGGGCGCATAGACGCCGTACCAGGCGTTCATCTGGATGCCCGGCACGCCGGCTTCGGCCAGCGTGGGCACATCGGGCAGCAGCGCCGAGCGCCGGTCGGCGGTGACCGCCAGCGCGCGCAGCTTGCCGGACTTGATGAAGTTGATCACCGAAGGCATGGTCTCGAAGCTCATGTCGACCTGCCCGCCCATCAGGTCCACCAGCGCGCTGCTGCTGCTCTTGTACGGCACGTGCAGCAGCTTGCCGTGGATCTGTTGCGCAAAGGCCGCGCCGGCCAGGTGCTGGGTGCTGCCGACGCCGGAGGAGCTGTAGCGGAATTTGTCCGGGTTGGCCTGGATCTGCGCCACCAGCGCTTTCACGTCGCGCGCCGGCACCTGGTTGTTGACCACCAGCACATTGGGCACCGTTGCGACCAAGGCCACCGGGGCCAGGTCCTTGAGCGGATTGAACTGCAGCTTGAGCAGGTGCGGCGCGATGGCCTGCGAGGTGACCACGCCCATCAGCAGCGTGTTGCCGTCCGGCACCGCCTTGGCGGTGATGTCGGCGGCGATGGTGTTGGAGGCGCCCGGGCGGTTGTCCACCACGACCGCTTGCTTGAGGATGGCGGCCAGCTTCTCGGAGACGATGCGGGCCATCACGTCGGTGCCGCCGCCGGGGGCCGCGCCCACCATCAGCCGCACCGGGCGGGTGTCCTGCGCCTGGGCGCCGGGGGCGGCGGCGAATCCCATCAGGCCGGCGATCGCACCGGTCAGCCATCTTTTCATCGTTGTCTCCCACGTTGTTGTTGGCCTGCGCCGAAGCGCGGTCAGCCAGACTATAGGGTCGGGAGCGATACGTGACTACTGACGTTTTTTGAATGGGTGATTACTTGCAGGAATACTCTGGCGGATGCCGCGGGCACCCGTCCAGCCAGTTGCCGGGCTGGCCTACCCCGCGGCGGCGCCCGCGCGCAGCAAGCGGATCAATTCGCCGGCGGCGGCGGAGAGCGTGCCCCCGCGCCGGGTCACGATGCCGAAGGTCTGCTGCCTGGACTGCATCCGGACCGGCAAGATCCGCAGCATCCTTTGCCGGGCGAACAGCGCCGCCACGCTGGTCGGCAACAGGGAAACCAGCTTTGCGCTGCGCTGCAGCATGGCGGCGGTGACAAAGGTGGAGGAGGTCGTGATCGCATTGGGCGGCATGCCGAGGCCGGCCATGTCCAGTTCGCGCTGCAGCAGGGCGTGCATGGGCATCTGTCCGGGATAGACGATCCAGCGATAGCCGGCGAGGTCGGCAAACGTCATCTCCCTGGCACGGGGCGCGGCGTGGGCGTGGCCGACCACCACCGAGACCGGCTCGTCCCCGAGCGCCTCGTACTGGTACCTGGCCGGCTGGTCGCTGACCAAGGCGCGGCCGATGGCCAGGTCCAGGCGTCCGTCGTCCAGCAGCGCGAGCATGCGCAGGCTGGTGTCCTCGACGATCTCGATGGACAGGTTGGGTTGGGCTGTCTGCATGGCTTCCAGCGCCGGCACCAGCACTTCCGGCACCGCGCCCATGATGGAGCCGATCGCCAGGTGGCCGCCCTGGCCGGAGCGTATCTCGGCCATGTCCTGGCAGAGCGCGGTCAGGTCGGTCGCCATCAGGCGCGCGTAGCGGATCACGCAGTGGCCGAAGGGGTTGGGGCGCATGCCGGTCTTGGAACGCGCGAACAGCGGCGCATCCAGCATGGATTCCAGTTCCTGCAGCGACTTGCTGGCGGCGGACTGCGTCATGGCCATGGCCGATGCGGCCTGGTGCAGGGATTTATGGTCGTCCAGCGCGATCAGCAACTGCAGCTGCTTCATGCGCAGGCGCGACATCAGGACGTCCAGCGTGGCTTTCATGCGTACTCGCGGGAGGTGGGGGGATAGGGTGGTGAGTCGCAAAAGCGATCACGCGATGGAAAGGTTTCAATATACATCGCTGCGGGGCGCACCGTATATTGGGTGCCTCGCAGCAAGGCTGCCCCGCCGGAACAATAAGGAGACCATGACCATGCACAGTACCCAGCCCGTCCATCGCGGCGTATTCCCGGTGGCCCCCACCATCTTCGACGAGCAGGGCGGCCTCGATCTCGACGGGCAGCGCCGCTGCATCGACTTCATGATCGACGCCGGTTCCAACGGCATCTGCATCCTGGCCAATTTCTCGGAGCAGTTCGTGCTTGCCGACGACGAGCGCAGCCTGCTGATGAAGACCGTGCTGGACCACGTGGCGGGCCGCGTGCCGGTGATCGTCACCACCACGCATTTCAGCTCGCGCATCTGCGCCGAACGCAGCCGCGCCGCGCAGGATGCCGGCGCCGCCATGGTGATGGTGATGCCGCCGTATCACGGCGCCACCATCCGCGTGCCGGAGCGCGGCATCTACGATTTCTTCGCCGCTGTGTCGAACGCCATCGATATTCCCATCATGATCCAGGACGCCCCGGTCAGCGGCACCGCGCTGTCGGCCCCGTTCCTGGCCCGCATGGCGAAGGAGATCGCCAACGTCTCCTACTTCAAGATCGAAGTGCCGCAATCGGCGGCCAAGCTGCGCGAGCTGATCGAACTCGGCGGCGACGCCATCGTGGGCCCGTGGGACGGGGAAGAGGCCATCACGCTGATGGCCGACCTGGATGCCGGCGCCACCGGCGCCATGACAGGCGCTGGCTTTCCGGACGGTATCCGCAGGATCGTGGATGCCTACCAGGCAGGCGATACGGAACTGGCTGCGCAGCACTACCAGCAATGGCTGCCGCTGATCAACCATGAAAACCGCCAGGGCTGGCTGGCCACCAGCAAGGTGCTGATGAAGGAAGGCGGCGTGATCGCCTCCGACGCGGTGCGCCATCCCTTGCAGCCGATGCATCCCGCCACGCGCGCCGGCCTGCTGCAGATCGCGCGCAGGCTGGATCCGCTGGTGCTGCGCTGGGGCAGGTAAACCCCTGGCGGGCAACGCATTATCGGCGGCGCGGCATCGGCGCCGCCTTTTCATTCCAAGGATCCAATATGAAGATTTCAGGCGAACAGCTGATTGGCCGCCAGTCCGTGCGCGGCACCCATGGCGTGATCCGGGCCGTCGATCCGGCCACGGGGGAAACGCTGGAACCCGCCTTCGGCGGGGCCGCGCCGGAGCAACTGGAGCAGGCCTGCGCGCTGGCGGGCCAGGCCTTCGATGTCTACCGCGACACCCCGCTCGAACAGCGAGCCCTCTTCCTGGAAACGATCGCCGCCAATATCCTGGCGCTTGGCGACGCGCTGATCGAACGCTGCGTCAGCGAGAGCGGGTTGCCGCGCGCGCGCATCGAAGGCGAGCGCGGGCGCACCGTGGGCCAGCTCCGCTTGTTTGCCGCCGTGGTGCGCCAGGGCGATTTCCTGGACCTGCGCATCGATCCCGCGCAGCCCGAACGCAAACCGCTGCCGCGCGCGGACCTGCGCCTGCGCAATATCGCGCTGGGCCCGGTCGCCGTCTTCGGCGCCAGCAATTTCCCGCTCGCGTTCTCGGTGGCGGGTGGCGACACGGCATCGGCGCTGGCGGCGGGCTGCCCGGTCATCGCCAAGGCGCACCCGGCGCATCCCGGCACGTCCGAGCTGGTTGGCCGCGCTATCCAGAAAGCGGTCAGCGACCTGGGTTTGCCCGAGGGCACATTCTCGCTGCTGTTCGATGCCGGCCTGCAGATCGGCCAGGGCCTGGTCACCGATCACCGCATCAAGGCTGTGGGCTTCACCGGCTCGCGCGCCGGCGGCACGGCGCTGATGAAGCTGGCCGCGGCCCGCGGCGAGCCGATTCCCGTCTATGCGGAGATGAGCAGCATCAACCCCGTGCTGCTGTTCCCGCATGCGCTGGGCAGCCGTGCCGACGCGATCGGCCAGGCGTTCGCCGCATCGCTGATGCTCGGCGCGGGCCAGTTCTGCACCAACCCCGGCCTGGTGCTCGCGGTGGATGGTCCCGGCCTGGACCGCTTCCTCGAAGCGGCCGGCGCGGCCATTGCGCGGGCGCCGGCATCGACCATGCTGACCCCGGGCATTCACCGTGCCTATGGTGCGGGCGTCGATGCGCTCGCCTGCCATCCGCAGGTCAGCACCCTGGCGCGCGGCCAGGCTGGCGCGCCATACCAGGGGCAGGCGGGGCTGTTTTCGACCAGTGCCGAGGCCTTCCTGGAGAACGAAGCGCTGCGCGCCGAGATTTTCGGCGCGGCGTCGCTGGTGGTCCGTTGCCCCGACCTGGCCAGCATGCGCCGCGTGGTGGAGGCGCTCGAAGGCCAGCTTACCGCGGCTATCCATATCGACGAAGCCGACTACGAGGCCGCGCGCGCTTTCCTGCCCGCGCTGGAGCGCCGCGTAGGCCGGATCCTCGTCAATGGCTTCGGCACGGGGGTGGAGGTAAGCCATGCGATGGTGCATGGCGGGCCGTATCCGTCGACCTCGGACGGCCGTTCCACTTCGGTCGGAACGCTTGCGATCGCACGTTTCCTGCGGCCCGTCTGCTATCAGGACATGCCTGCGGCGCTGCTGCCGCAAGCGCTGCGGCCGGGCAATCCGCTCGGCCTGGCGTTGCGGGTCGACGGGGAAGCGCAGCCAGGGCGCTAGCCGCCGGCTGCTGGCGATACCGGCGGCCGTTTCGACCCGCATTGTCCTCGCCAGGACGGCAGGCGTCCAAGCACATACGGGCAGGGGGCGCAACGGCTGCTCCCTGTCTGGCGCCGTCAGATACAACACCTCGCGATCCGCTGGCATGTGCAATTGCGCTTCGACACCGGCCCGCTTTGCCGCAAGCGCGAGCGCGGCGCGGGCCGGGCAGATTCGGCAACGCTGCGCACGCAGGCGACACCCGCCGTGTGCGCGTGACAGCGCCCCAATGCGTTGTCGAGCCGGCGGCCTGCCTCCCATCCCGATGCGTACGCAAGCAAACAGACCGGGTTTGGGTGCAGCACGACCATGGTCTCCATCAACGGTCCGGCATGCCCGACGGAGACCCCACTCATGTCAACGGTCTGCGCATTTGTTGCAGCGCGGCAAGCCGCCCTGCAACACCTATATCGCTTCTCCGATGCGGGTATTGTCGCGGGCTGCGGCGTGGCGGCAGCCGAGCTGATATTTCCGCAAGGCATGAGCGGTGCCGCTCCCGTGCATGGCTTCATCACTGCCTTGTGCACCGTAACCACCTTGCTGGTATTTCCCGCCTGTGGGCTATACAAGTCCTGGCGCGGCCGCAGCCGGGCCGCACAGTTGCTGCGCACGCTGGCAGCCTGGGGAGCAGTCTGTTTCCTCGGCGTGGCCGCGGCTTACTTGTTGCACCAGTCGGCTGCGCTTTCCCGCCTCTGGTACATGAGCTGGCTGCTGAGCGTGGCGGTAGCGTTGCCAGCGTCGAGAATCGCGCTTTACTGCATGCTGGACAGCGCGCGCAAAGCGGGTATCAACGCCAAGCGGGTGGTCATCCTGGGCTATGGCTCGCTCGGTGACGAGATGTACCAACGCGTGCGGAGCAATCGTGGCGCTGGCTACAACGTGGTCGGCATCTACGACGAAGGCACGCGGCCGGTGCCCGCCGGCGTGATGCGCCTTGAGTCGCTGGAGCACGTCTGTGCCTTCGTACGCAGCAACGGTGTGCATGAAATCTGGCTGACGCTGCCGATGGCAGCCTGCCGCGATCTCTATAGCGTGGTGTCACACTTCCGCAATGATCTGATCGATATCCGCTGGGTACCCGACATCATGTCGGTCGAATTGCTCGGCCACCGCTTTGGCGAGTTCCTCGGCCTGCCGGTCATCGATCTCAACAGTCCCACGATGTCAGGCATTACCGGTGTACTCAAGGCCAGTTTCGATCGCGTATTCGCCGTCGTCGCGCTGATCGGCCTGGCGCCGCTGCTACTGGTGCTGGCGGCGCTGGTCAAGCTCTCGTCCCGGGGGCCCGTGCTGTCGCGCCAGGCTCACCTGGGCATGGATGGACAGCCCTTCCGCCTCTACGGATTCCGCACCATGGAGCAGCGCAAGGAGGCAAGCGGCATCACCCGGGTCGTGCGCGGAGATGCGCGCGTGACAAGCGTGGGGGGCTTCATGCGCCGTACCGGGCTTGACAAGCTGCCACAGCTCTTCAATGTGCTGCGTGGCGATATGTCGGTGGTGGGCCCGCGTCCGCACGCCATCGAGCATGCCGAACTCTACAAGGGAATTGTCGATCGCTACATGCTGTGCCATCGCGTCAGGCCCGGCATAACCGGCTGGGAGCAGATCAACAGCCTGGGTGGCCAGACCGACGCCATGGAAACCATGCGCAGGCGCGTTGAGTTCGACATCTTCTATATCCGCAACTGGTCGTTCCGTCTGGATCTGCACATCATCCTGCACAGCCTGCTGCACTGATGGTCCGGCAGTTGCCGGCATGCCATGCACAGCCAAGTCCTGATGATTGCTGCACTGCAACCCGCTCCCGCGCGGCCTTCATTCCTACCGAAGGATGAGCAGGGATCATCCGTGTGTCCACTGTTGGGTTGACCATATGTAGATTTAAATAAGAGCAAAGATAGATGCCGTGCGAGCCAGGTCCACAGTAGAGGCGGCCGGCGCGGACCCCGCGAGAGACGGGCCGGCGTTGAATCACGTGTTTTTTTGATGGGCCGGGGGGGAGAAAGATGTTCAATCAGCGACCGGATCCGCATGTCAACCCTGTGTTGTCGGCATTGCCGCGCAAGGGTTGGGAGCCGATGCCGGAACCCTCCCATGCCAGTGCGCATGCGCGCCGATTCCGGGCTGCGCATCGTTCATGTCGTTTTCCGCGCCACTGCCGCCGTCCGTATGTTTCCCCTGCCGAAAGACGGCAGCGCCGCCGGGATCGCCTCTGCGGCCATGAGGGGAATGAGGACGCAATCCAGCGAATGCTGCAAGCTCATCAAGCGCGAGTCCGGCCGCTTGCCATCGGCGATCGGCTGGGCTGCGCATCGGCGCACCAGGAGAGCATGCCGATCGCCGGACCCATATCCCCAACTGGAACGCCGCCTTTGACGCCCTTGCCCGGTCCGGCGCGGCACCTGCCGTGTTGGGCTTGCATCGGAAACGAGAGGCCCCGAGCGTGAAAGGGAGTGAAAATGACATCAAGAACTCGAACCAGGCAATCCCCGGGCCGCATCTGGTGCAAAGCCGGGATATGCGCGTGCCTGCTCGCGGCCGGCTCGGCGGCACACGCGCAATTGCCGCCTGATCCGAACACCGGCCTGATCATCCCGCCAGGGCCGCAAGTGTCGGCTCCGCAAGCCCCCGCGCCCGATGCAAGCAGAGCGCCTGACGCCGGTATCTATCTCATTTCTCCCGGCGATGAGCTCTCGGTGCGCTTCGACTTCGTGCCTGAATTCAATACGGTCGCGACAGTTCGTCCGGACGGTCACATCGACCTGCCTCTGATCGGCTCGCAGCTGGCGGCGGGCCGCACCGCCGACGACCTCGCCAGGCAACTGAAGGCGGCGTATTCGGCAAAGCTGCGGCGTCCGGATCTTGCGATCAACATCGTCAAGGGCTTTGGCAGCCAGCAGGTCTTCGTGGGCGGCGAGGTACTGCATCCCGGCGTTCAGCCGCTGTCGCCTTCGCTCACCGCGTTGCAGGCGATTCTGGTTGCGCAGGGCTTCAAGGAGACGGCGGACGCCAGCAAGGTTTCGATCCTGCGCCGCGCCCCCGACGGAAACGCGCAAATGCTGAGTGTCGACGCCGCGGCCGTGATGGATGGCAAAGCGCAGTCGAAGGATGTCACCTTGCAGCCGTTCGATGTCGTCATCGTGCAGCGCTCCGCGGTGGCGAACCTGAACCTGTGGATCGATCAATACATCCGTCGCAACATTCCGTTCAATACCGCGTTTTCCTACGTGATCAACCATAACATGGTGGGGAACTGAGCCATGCGCGCGTTCGATGAAACCGACCCGTCCTCACTCGGCAGTACATTGGAGGCACGGGCAACCCTGCGTGAAGTGGCCGCGGCACTGAAGCGGGATCGGAAGTGGATCCTGCGAGCATTCGCGCTGCCGATGCTGCTCTTCACTATTCTCTCCTTCATTCCGAAGCCGGTCTTCCAGTCGACATCGTCGCTGCTGGTGAGGTTCGGGCGGGAGTACGTCTACAACCCGGACAACCGGGACGGCAACGCTCAGCCGATGTCGTTCGATCGCGATCAGACGCTGCATGCCGAAGTTCAGATCCTGCAAAGCCGAGACGTGATCGATCGCGCGTTGGGCGAAGTCGGCATCGACAAGGTGTACCCCTCGATTGCGAACGAGTTGAAGGATTCGGCCGCGAAGCGGATGGCCGTTGCGGCTGAACGGGTAAACAAGCAGCTCAAGGCGGAGCTTCTCAAGGATAGCAACGTCATTCAGGTGACGTTCGGGCACCCGGACCCGGATATCGCCGCTCAGGTCGTGAACCATATCGTGGCCGCTTATCTCGACAGGCGCAGGGCCATATTCGCGAGTCCGCGCGGCGCCTTCCTGGAAGGACAGGTCGAAAAGTACCAGCAGCGCCTTGCCAAAGCCGATGGCGACCTCTCGCAGTTCCGGCGTGAGCACAACGTGGTGTCGTTCGATCATGAGCTGACGCTGCTGCTCAACGAGCGCAATGTCATGGAGCTCAAGCTCGCCGAGGCCGTCCAGGACGCGGATTCCGGTGTGAACCGGGTGCAGACCTTGAGTAGAAGCCTTGCGGCCGTTCCTGGCGACATCCAGCTTCTGCGGGAGACTTCGCCCGTCGGGGCGGTCGACGCCGCGAAGCAAAAGCTGCTCGAGCTGCGGCTCAAGGAGCGCGACCTGACGAGCAGGTTTTTCGACGACAACCCTCTTGTTGTCGATGTGCGCAAGGATATCGACAAGGCCGAGACCTTCATTCGCCAGCAGGAAGCCCAGCCCCGCAGTGTCGTGCGCACCGGGCGCAATCCGGTGCGCGATGCGGTCGAAACCGATCTGATCCGCGCCCGCACCGAGGCCGGCTCGGCAGCGGCGCGCCGAGCGACGCTGCTGGATCAACGAACCGCGATTACGCGACGGATCGCGGAGTTGTCGGCACTGCAATCGCGCGTCGAGGGCCTGAATCGCGAGCGCAAGCTGGTCGAAGACGGCTACATGGAGAACGTGCGCAAGCTGCAGGATGCCCGCCTGATGGATGAACGCGATCAGAAAGCGCAGGCCAACGTGAGCATTATCCAGAGCGGACTTCGTCCGGTTACCGCCAAGTCCTATCAGTTGGTGATCTTCGGCGTCGGCCTGGTGCTAAGCCTGTGCTGCGCGCTGACGGCTGCCTTTGCGCTCGCGCTGATGCGGCCGACCTTCCTTTCGCGGGAAGCTGTCGAGCGCTCGCTCGGCGTACCCGTGCTCGCCGATATTCCCGCTGTGCATTGACCGGATCTTCACGGCAGCGAACGCGGTTCGATCCGGGATGAGGCCAGGAGATCTTTCGAGGGGGACATATCATGACATCAGTGCAGAGGCTACGCCACCGCGATGCGAAGATCGAGCCCGATGCCACGCGGAACCGCGCATGGCCAAGGGCATTGCGCAGGGAGCCGCAGGCGGAGGGCCCGGGAGATGGCGCGCAGGGCCGCGAGGATGCCGCTTCCGATGATCCGCACTGCGAGACCCCGCCGAATCACACGGACTGGCTCTTCAGCGCATGCGAGCCCCATATTGCCGATCTGGTCCATCGCATCGACGTGCGGCTTTCAGGCCGCACGAAGCGCGTGCTGCAATTCATCGGTGCGAACCGTGGCGCCGGCGCCTCGACTGTTGCCTTCGCGTATGCAAGCGCATTGGCCGCCCTGCGCCAGCGCAGAGTGTTGCTTCTGTCCGCCGACGAAGGCCGAGGTGCCCCCGGCGTGCTTGCGTGCGTGTCCGGAGGGCGACCGCTGAGCGACGCCATCTCCACACTGCACGGCACGCTCTCCTATGGCGCGCTGAACTGCGAGCTCACCAGCGATCGCGATGCGGAGATGCTGATGGCCGATGTCGCCGTCTGGCGGAAGATCGGCGAGGCGTTCGATGAAGTCGTGGTCGATTGCAGGCCCGTCGATATTTCTCTCGGCGCGCTTGCGATCGCGTCACGCGCGGATGGCGTTGTCGTTGTCATCGAGGCCGGCCGCACGCTGGAGACTTCTGCGCAGGCGTTGCTGGATTCGCTCGATGCTGTCAACGCGCCCGTGCTGGGCGCGGTACTGAACCACGATACGTGGGAGGGGCGGTCCGGTTCGCGAGGCGACGATGAATGACATCCGGGACGAGCGCCAGGCTTCGAGCGCGGCCTCGAGCACTGCCGCTCTTCCTGCCATTGCGATTGTGCTTGCTTCACGCGATCCGGCTTGCTGGGAGCAACAGTTGGTGAACCGGCTGCGAGGGTCCGGCCTGTGCGAGCCCCTTGTCTGGGATGCGGCATCGGTCGATGGCGGGAACGGCGGTCCGCCGCGATCCGGCCGCGTGGGCACGCCGCCCGAGGCACGCACGGTCACGGCAATCGTCGATCTGAGCGGTCGGCTCGATGCGGGCTCGCATCGCTACGCCGTCGAGGGTATATGGCGCCTTTGCGACGGGCGAGACGTGGTGCTCGGGGATGCGCATCACGGACTCGAAACGATCGCGTCGGGAGTGGGTGCGCGTCTTCACCTGGTTGCAAGCAAGGCGGCGGCGATCACGCTGATCGACAGCGCCGCGGCGTATGTCGATCCCTCCGAGGACGTTTCGCTGCAGCGATTGTGCACCTTTGCCGAAACGCTGCTGCTTGCGGCGCTGCGCGAGATCCGCGCGCTCGGCGCGCTCGATCCTCGCCCCGCGTGGAAAGCACGCGGATCGCGCCCGACATCGGTACAAAGGTTGATCTGGAAGGCGCGCGGACGGAAGAATCACGTGCTGCGGCGGCTTGCACGCATTCTGCTGGTCGAACAGTGGATGCTGGGTGTCGTCGACATGACGCCCAATGAAGCGCTGCGCTCGCAACGCCTGCCGGTACGATGGATCGGCGAGCGCGTGTCGTCGTATTACTGGGCCGATCCATTTGGCGTGCCGGGCCGCAACGACGAGCTCTATTGCGAGGAATACGACGTTGGGCGTGGCGTTGGACGCATTGTCAAGCTCAAGCTCGATGGAGTTGCCGTGCTGGCTCGGCCGGAGCCGGTCGATCTTGGTTTGCCGGGGCATTTGTCGTACCCCTACCTGTTCCGTCACGCCGGTGTCCTGTATTGCGTCGCGGAGTCGGCGCAAAGCCGCCGTTGCGTGTTGAACCGCCAGGATGACAACGGACGATGGTTGCAGGTCGCGGTGCCGCTATACGAGACGGAAGCCGCTGATCCTACGATCTTTGAGCACGATGGCTATTTCTGGCTGGCGTACACCGACGTGTCGCTGGGGGCATTCGACAACCTGTGCCTGTGCTATGCATCCGATCTTCTCGGGCCGTGGCGTGCGCATCCGCAGAATCCCGTGAAGATCGATCATTGCTCGGCCCGTTCGGCGGGCTCCGTCGTGAAGGACGGAAATCAGCTTCTGCGGGTGGCGCAGGTGTGCAGGAGTGGATACGGACAGGCGATCGCCGTCAATCGCATCCTGCATTGCACGCCGGACCTCTATCGGGAAGAGGTGGTCGGAATCGTGAGCCCGGCAGGGGACCGGATGAATCCGCACGGGCTCCACACGATATCGGAATGGGGTGACCGCATGCTGGTGGACGGCAAGCGCTACGGAATCAACTTTGCGGTAGTAGGGCGCAAGATCGCCTCGCGTATGTCCCGCATACGTCGCTCGTTCGCCCTGTCCAAGGCCCGAGCCCAGGACAAGCTATAAAACAAAACGGCCGCCTGGCCTTCATTCGGCGTGGCATTTCAACGGGGAGCGTGGCAAGTGTTAGTTCGGCATGTCCTCGGCTATCTGCCGGCCAACGTGGTTCCCGCGATCACGGCATTTGCCTCCGTGTACGTCTACACGCGCATGCTCAGTCCTGCCGACTATGGTGTCTATTCCGTTGTCGTCAACGTCACGCTTCTGTGCCAGGCGGGATTCTTCTATTGGCTGCAAGTCGGTGCGACTCGTTTTTATGCCCGGGCGGAGATCGATGCCAACATGCCGGTCTTCGCCGCAAGCGTCTACAGGGGCGCGGCGCTGAGTTCGGCGCTGCTCTCCGCAGGCTATGTGGCCGTGCTGTTGTTCGGCACGTTCCACAAGGACCTCCTGGACGGGCTTTGGCTGGGGTTGCCGCTCGTGCTGACACGCAGCCTTGTGTCGATCAACCAGGCCCTCAACCGCGGTGGCGCGAAGATCGTTCGCTACAATCTGATCGAGTGTAGCCAGACATTGCTTGCACTTGGCCTCGGCGTTTCGATATTGATGGTCCGCCACGACGGCGCGCGCAGCGTCTTGCTCGGCCTCGTCGCCGGCGCGCTGGTTGGATGCGCAATCGACTTCCAGGCGATCGTGCGCGTCACGCGCGTTCCAGCCGATGCACGGGTGCTGCGCTCGCTTTTGTCGTTTGGCGGGCCGCTGATCCTGGTCAATACGCTCGGCTATGCGCTGAATGCGGCGGACCGGATCGTGATTCAATATCTGCTCGGTTCGAGCGAGGTCGGCATTTATTCCGTGGCCTACAACACCATCGACAGATCGATCGGGAGCATCTTTATCGCCATCAGCATGGCGGCGTTTCCACTGACCGTGCGTGCACTCGAGACGCATGGCAGCTCGGCCGCCAGCAAGCAGATGACAAGCAATGGCACGCTGCTCCTGTCGATAGCACTGCCGGCATGCGCCGGGTTGATCGCTGCGGGACCACAGCTTGGGGCGGTGCTGATCGGACCTGCGTTTCGCGAGGAGGCGCTGCAGATCATGCCGTGGATCGTCATCTCCGCGCTGATGAGCGGCATGCAGGTTCACTACTTCGATCACACCTTCATTCTTGGCAAGCGCACTACGACAGTGCTCTGGTGTGTCGGTCCGGCGGCGCTGCTGAACGTGGTCCTGAACTTCGTATTGCTGCCGCGGATTGGCTTGATGGGGGCCGTATGGGCGTCGCTGATCGCACACGCGGTGGCGCTTGCCAGCAGCATCGTGCTGGGCCGTCGCGCGTTGAAGTTCGACTTTCCCGTTGGGCCGGCGCTGCGCATCGTCCTGGCATCGGCCGCCATGATGGCCGCCATTCGCGGCCTGGACCTGCCGCCAACGTTTGGGGGACTCGCGGGCGCGGTGTCGCTTGGCGTCGCGGTATACGCCGCCACGTGTCTTGCGCTGGATGTCGCGGGAATGCGTGCATTCCTGTATCGGCGTTTCGTGGAGTTCCGTAGCTAGCAGGGGCCTGACAGGAAAAATATGCCGGCGGGCGACCGAAAAGGAATGACACCATGAAGACGCGGATGAGCGATGCACTTCCCGATATCGGCGCACCCGCGCGAACTCGGCCGCGGGCTCGCGTGACTGCGGGCGAACACGTGATGATCTATTTGCCGAAGCTGATAGTGGGTGGCGCGGAGGTCGCGATGGTCCGTCTGGCGCAAGGACTGGCACGCGAGGGTTGTCAGGTCACGCTGGTGCTCCATACCATGCAAGGCATGGCGCGGGAACTCGCTGGCGACCTGCCGATCGCCGATCTCGGGGTCGGATCCACGCGGGGCGCCTTGCCGCGGCTTGCGCGCCTGCTGCGCCGCGAGCGGCCCGATGTCCTGGTCTCCGGGCTGACCCATAACAACATCATGGCGGTCGCGGCCGTGCTGGTGTCTCGACGCGCATGCCGCCTTGTCCTGACCGAGCATGCGCCGGTGACAGCGCTGATGCGCTCTCGCTCCGAGTGGCGATACCGGGTGCTGCCCTGGCTGCTGCCGTTTGCCTATGGGCTCGCGGACGCTGTCGTTGCTGTTTCGAGCGGCGTGGCCGACGATCTGGCGACCCTGCTGGGGCCGCACAGGCGGCAACTCGTGCAGGTGATCTACAACCCGGTGCTCACGCCTGACTGGCAGGCACTCGCCGACGCACCGGTCGATGACCTCTGGTTCGCCGAAGGCGCCCCGCCGGTCGTGCTTGCCGTGGGCCGCCTGAGCGTAGAGAAGAATCTGCCGCTGCTGCTGGACGCGTTCGGGCTGCTGCGCAAGCGCGGCAGCGCTGCACGCCTTCTCATCCTGGGCGAGGGGCCGGAGCGCGCCGGCCTGGAAGAGAGGATTCGCCGCGAAGGACTCTCGGCTTGCGTGCGCATGCCCGGTCAAAGCCCGCGCGTGCTCGCCTATATGCACCGCGCCGCCGTGTTTGTGCTGACGTCGAAGTTCGAGGGGTTCGGCAATGTGCTGGTGGAGGCCATGGCTGCGGGGATTCCGGTCGTCAGCACGGATTGTCCGGTAGGGCCGCGCGAGGTTCTCGCGGGCGGGCGCTACGGCGAGCTGGTCGCGCAGGATTCGGCACAGGCTGTCGCTGAAGCCATCGGCCGGGCGCTGATTTCGCCGGGCGACGTGAAAGCTGCGCAATCCCGCGCGCAGGATTTCACCGTGGAAAAGAGCGTGTGCGGCTATCGCATGCTCTTCGCCCGGCTCGGGATTGCCCATCGCGAAAAGCAGGCCTGAGACCATAAAACACCAAAACAATCAGACGCGCCGTGATCATGAAAAAATCAAATCTGTTTGGCATCGAAGTCGATGCGATAGGCATGGACGCCGCAATCGAGAGAATTCTGGCCTGGCTCGAAGATCCTCCGGGGCCGTGCCGCTACGTGGTGACACCGAACGTCAATCATATTGTGAAGCTGGACGCTTCACAGGCCTTCCGGCAGGCATACAGGGACGCGTCGATGGTGCTGGCTGACGGCAGGCCGGTCGTATGGGCGTCGCGAGTGCTCGGACGTCCTTTGCCGGGCGTTGTGCCGGGCAGCGATCTGATACCGAGTCTCTTCGATCGCCTCGCTTCCGGGGACCGCCGCAGGAGCGTCTATCTGCTCGGCGCTGCGCCCGGCGTCGCACAACGCGCGTCCGTGATGATTCAGAACCTGTGGCATGGCATCGAGGTGGTGGGGACATCCAGTCCGCCATTCGGGTTCGAGAACGTGCCGCGCGAGCGCGACAAGGTCCTCGCCGCCATCCGTGCTGCCAAGCCGGATATCCTGATCATCGGTCTTGGCGCTCCGAAGCAGGAACTGTGGATTCACGCGAACCGGCATAGCGTTGACGCGAAGGTCGCGCTATGTGTGGGCGCTGCGATCGACTTCGTGGCCGGCGAAAAGGCGCGTGCGCCGCTCTGGATGCGCGAACACGGACTCGAATGGCTGCATCGCGTTGCGTCAGAGCCGGGGCGCCTCTCGCGGCGTTACGCGCATGACGCGCTCGTCTTTCCCGGTTTGCTGGCGCGTGAAATGATGGCGGCGCGCGATGCCATGAGCGGGTCTGGGCGCTCATGGTCTGTGCCTGCAAGCGATGGCCAGCCGTCGCGCGATGTCGAGCATTGCATGCGGCCGAGCGTGGGGAGCACGGAGGCGGAAGGGCAGGCGGGCCCGGCTCGGGACTTTGACATGTCGATGGCCCAACTGGTGAGCCGCATCGACACCGCGCTTGGCAGCCGTCCGGCGCGCCTGTTGCAGTTCCTCGGCACGTCCTGGGGGGCGGGGGTGCCGGACGTGGCGTTCGCTTACGCCAGCCTGTCCGCGCAATTGTGCAAGCGGCGGGTACTGCTTATTTCGGCTGAGGATCCCGACGTCGAGCTGGGCGTGCTGGATTGCCTGCGGTGCGGCCGGCCTCTGGAGAGTGCCGTGCGCCAGGTATCGGGCACGCTTTCATACACTGCCTTCAGGGGCTTGCGTGAACCCGACTACGCGGCCCACGCGATGATAGCCCAGAGCGCACTATGGGCGAAACTGCGCGACGGCTTCGATGAAGTGGTCGTCGGCAGCAGCACGCCACATGCTTCGCAGTTCGGGCTGGTGGTCGCCTCCAACGTGGACGCGGTGATGATGGTTGTCGATGCGGAACACACCCAGATAGCACGGGTGCGCGACATCCTTGACGATCTCCGCTCGGTTCGCGCCAACGTGCTCGGCACGATAATGAACCAGCGTCGCCTGTCCGCGGCAGCGCCTGCCCGGGTGGTCGAGGAGCCCGCTTAGCAGAGTCCCGGTTTCAACGGCAACGGCGTCGGGGCGATCGGCTTTCCACCACCATTCACCGTGCCCGGCGATTGATTGCGAAGAACGCACAGCAGGGCCTGTATCTTCGGAAGGTCGCTGCGCATCTGGGCAAGCACCACCGATCCTTCGGCTGACGGTTCGGCGAAGAACAGCAGAGGGCCATCGGCGCCGGCTGTGTCGCGCAGCATGGCCCCATACGTCTGCAAGGCGGTCGCAAGGAGCAGGCCGCCGCTCGTCAGGCCGAGCGATGACAGCGGGACGCTGGCCGGAATCCCAATGGTCGAACCGAAAATGACATTCCCCGTGTATTCTGTCGGACCATTGTAGTCCTCGTGGCTCATGGGCCACGGGATGCCCTTCGTCCACGTCGAGCCGGGCGACCTGGTCCTGCTGGTCGGGAGCACGATGCGCAGCGCGTGATGGATCGCGCCGGCGTCGAGTTCCCATTGGCGGATCGTGCCGATGCCGAAGTTGTAGTCTCCGGGCAGGTCGGCGCAGACATGATCGACCGTGCCGAGCCCGGCGGTGAAGCCCGTCTCCGTATTGCCCGAGCAGCCCCAATAAGACCACATCAGACCCGGCCGGGTCTCGTCGAAGAAATTCATGTGCCTGTCGCCGTTGACGGGCATTGCAGGTACAGCGCCGGCCGGCATATGAATCCGTTGCGGCGGAACCGGGTAGAGTGTGTCGGTGCACGTCACAGTCACAAGCGGATCGGTGGCCGCGCCGACGTAGAACGGCATCGACCATTCGCCGGCGTTTATCCATGTCGACGGTGCTCGCAGATCGAGGGTGTCGGGGTCTTCGGGGCGACTCCATCGGGCTCCCGAGCCGATTCCGGCATTCCACACGCTCGCGTTGCTGAAGGGCTGCAGGTCTGGATCGCGATGCATGGCGAGGGATGCTCCGCTGGCGGAAGACGCGGGTGACGCTGCCGACATGCCGCCGGCACTATCAGCACTGCCGGCGGTGCTGCGCTGCTGACTTTGGGCGATGGGGCCAGCGCTCTCGCCACCGGCATCGCCATATGCGGCGAGGGCGGTTCTACAGCTCGCGGCAGCCAGCATTGCGAGGAACTGACGGCGATCCATGGATTGATCGTGATGTAGGCAGCGCGAGCGCGCCAATGGTTTTCCCAAAACGCGCATTCTGGCGAGAATCGCCCGATCTCATGCCAGGCTACAACGGAATCGCTTCCGCGTGGCATCCCGCATGCGGCTTGAGCACCAGGTCGTAGACATCCGCTACGGCGCGCGCCATCACCGCGTCCGAATAGCGCTCGATCTGACGCCTGCGTCCTGCGTCGCCCACCTCGCGTGCGCGTGGCCCGAGCGCGGCCAGCGAGGCAATGGCGTTGGCGAGCTGGCTGGCGTTGCCTGGCTCGACGAGCAGCCCAGCACCTGCAGGCGTGAGTACCTCCGGTGTACCTTCCACGGCGGTCGCGGCCACGGGCAGGCCTGCGGCCATCGCTTCGATGAGTGCCATCGGCAAGCCCTCGCCATACAGGCTCGGAAGAGCGAAGATGTGCATGCGCCGCAGTTCGGCACGGACATCGAGCTTGAAGCCTGCCCATTCGATTCTGTCCGCGACGCCAAGCTTCCGGGCCAGTCGCACCATCGCCTGGCGATAGCTATCCTCCTCGAAGCTGCCGACGGCGAGCAGCCGTACATCCAGGCCGGATTGCAGGCATAGGTGCAGCGCCTCGATCAGGATCTCGATGCCTTTGCGCGGCCGGAACAGACCGACGGTGCCGACAACCCATGGCCCTGCGGGTGCGCGCCACTCGATGCCTGGTTCGCGCACGGGGACGCCATTGGGAACCACACTGATGGACGCAGGGTTGAAGCCCGCCTGCTCAAGATAGCTGCGCAGGCTGTCCGATACGGCGATCAACCGGCGTGCGCCTGTGAGGCTCCAGCGTTCGACTGTGGCATTCGTCATATTGCGCCAGGCGGTCTGGGTGTCGCGCGAGGTCGGGCTGTGGACGTGATGCACCATAGGGCATTGCGCGAGTCTGGCGGCGATTCCGCCAATCATCGCGCTGCGCGGCGTATGCGTGTGGAGCAATTGGAACTGCCCCGCGCGCAGGAGCCGGGCAATCTTCCAGGCTGCGTGGAAGTCGATGCGCGAGCGCATCGTGACTTCGAACAGGTTTGCGCCCGATGCCTGGCGGCATTGCGCGAAGCATCCGCGCTTGAGCGTTGCAACGTCCGCGTGATAGCCGAATGCCGGCAAGTTCAACGCGAGCAGATCTTCCACGCGTTCGGCGCCCGAGTAGAGGTCTCCATTGATCAGATGCAGCACTTTCATGTGCTCACCTTCAGTGTTGCGCCGACGCGTTGCCGCGGGCGCGCCGGTTTTGCGACTGCGCGCGGGCGTTGCACGGCAAGTCCGCTCACGCTGGCAACCGCGGCGAACAGCAGCACCAGGGCGCAGTTTTTTGCGGCCAGCGAGCTATATGTGGATGCAATCACGAAAAACACCAGCAATGCGAGACGGCCGCCTGCGGCGGTCCGCCGGTAAAACCAGACAGACGCTGAACCAAGCGACACCAGCAGAACCGCGAGCCCGAAGAGGCCGAACTGCATGGCCATGTAGATCCACGGAATCTCGATGGTCTCGAACGGGTAATGCAGGCCGAGCCGGAACATCACTTGGACGATGTCCTGGGGCGACAGTCCAAAGAGGATCTCCCCCGGCGTCATGTAATTGAATACCTGCCAGTTCTGCATCCGTATTGCTGCGCTGTCATCCAGGTACAGCCGCGAAAAAATGCTCTCGCCGAATCCGGATACCGCGACCACGCCTGCGAACAGCGCGGTCAGGACGAGGGCGAGCAGCGCGCCGCCCAGTATCTGCACGTAGCTGAAGCGCGCCGTGACAATTCCGCTGAAGGCCTTGATGAACAGATAGGCACTCAACACGCCGACGGCCACGATGGAGGCGGCTCGGCCACCGAACACAAGCAACGCGATCGCGAACAGGCCGATCAGCAGCACCTTGGCCGGCCGGCTGCGCATATCGAGTGTGCTGAAGAGCAGGCTGGCGGTGATGATGGCATTGTTCAGCGGGTGGCCGAGCAGTGATGTGGCCCGAAAGTACTCTTCCTCGATCGCAACACCGTCCGAGACGATGTACGGGACCAGATGCTGCTGCAACAGCGTCTCGCCGATTGCAATCAGGGAATTGACAACCAGCAGGCCAAGGATGAATCGATAGACGAACCGCTGCTCGGATGCGCGGAAGTTTGCCAGCACCAGCACAATCAAGGCCGGCGCCATGAACGTTTCGATCAGGAACGCCGAGCCCGACGGGCCATACCGGAGCATCGAGTAGCCGAACAACAGCAGGATGCCGCAGAGATGCAGAACGAGCGGCAGATGCTTGCGCATCGAAAGGATCGCCGATGTGAGGGGATTGCCGCGGGAGAGCAGGCCGAACGCCACGGCGGCGAGCAACGCATAGGTCCCCGGATGAAGCTTGAAGATGAAATTGCCCGTGGTCGTGATGTAAGGCACACCAATGGCGGTCAGCAGCGCTGGCGACACGGTCATGTACAGGCCGATCGCCAGGCAGGTCGCGACAACGGAAGCTTGATAGGCGCGGTTGGGTCTCATCTGTGATCTCCTGCCAATCCGAGCGAAAGGACAACGCAGTGACGTGCCATGTGCTGCGCGACGTAGCGCGGCCTGCAGTCCGCACCGCTATTTCTGGGGGTTCCGGAAAACAGGCTGTCCCGGCAACCCGCTTCCACCGCTACCCTCCACAAATTCCGGAGGGGTGACTACTGACTGAGTGAGGCGACTGCTTCTGGCGTCTTCCAGGAAGCACTTTCCGATATGCCGCGCCAGGCGCGGAGCCGTATACTTCGCGCCATAGACAAAACGCATAACAGGGCCGAAGCTTCGTGCGGAGGCTGGTCCAACAACATAAAGTCCACGGATACTGGTCTCAAAATCACGGGTCAGTTCTGGCGAGCCACCGATGACCGAAAGCGAATCCATGATCTCTTGCGAGAGGAAGGCGTGTTGCCTCATATCCACACGGAATCCGGTGGCGACAATAACATGTTCAGCCATAATGCTGGATGTTTTGCCATCGGATTTGATCCCTAGAATTACCTGATTGCCTTTGATTTCGGCGTGATTGATTTCGGTATTAAGTATAATATCGTCATCTGCCACGCGATCGCGCAGCCACCATGCGCCCGAAGGCCCCCAGGAGGTCTCGATAATCCTCTTGCGGCGTTGACTACCCAGTTCGTGGAAAACGAATGGATATTCGGAGAAGATATAAGAACGCCACCCGGGTCCGAGGCCTCCTTCCGGCTTTAATAGCCTGGAGATGATTCCACGCGACAACTTCGGCCTGTCATTCCAGGTCACGGTCCCGTCGCGCACGAGTATGCGGACACGCGCGCCGATCTCGCCCAGGAGGGCGGCGAGACCCAGCGCAGATTGACCGCCACCCACCAGGACAATATTCTTGCCTTTCGCCCAAGCCAGGCTCCCGAATTCACCGGAGTGGGCTACATAGGGTCTGGGCAGGCCCTGCAGCACTGGCGGCATTTGCTCAAAGCCCTTCAGGCCTAGCGCTATCACCACGCGCCGCGCAACCAACGGTTTGCCATCGCTCAGATCAAGGCGAAATAAGCCATCCTTGCGGTGGATTCCGACCACATCTACCTTGCGAACATGTTTCACGAGATGCGACTGGAACCAAAGGCCATAATCCACAAACGTTTCCAGCGGCAGTCGCATGCCCACCGGTTCGTATGCGATATGGTTTTGCCGGCAATATGCTTCCATCGTGTAGCCGCGCTGCGGCGCATAGAGATTCGAAGCAAATGCCTCCGACCGCAGAAACATGCCTGGCGGCATGAAATGCCGCCAGGCATGCATTGGATTCCCAAGAATTTCATGTGGCACGCCGGCCGCGGTCAAGTGGCTTGAAACCGACAAGCCATAGGGGCCCGCGCCGATAATAACGGTGTCGGTAGATGGCATTATATTTTCCCCGCGGATTTTCCGCTACCGTTGCCGCCCGAGAATTCTCGATGCATGCGCCATGGCCGGATTATGCGATTAATGGTGCGATCCATGCAGTAATACTGAAATGCCGGCAGTGGATCATCCCAGCGAAAATATCCATCAATCAACCGGGTTCGTGCCGGTATTAAATGGCGTGGTGGCGCTTGCATAAAGGTTGCACGCCATGCAACCTGGGTGGGGCTTGTCGTATTTTTTATTCCCGGAAGTCCCAGTTCGCAATTGTAGGCCGCTAGCGGAATATTCACTCCGCACAATGTCGCGATTTCTTCCTGCCAATCCGTTCTGCCGACGGTTGGCTCAACCATGATATATTTATTGTGATTGTCGTCCCATTTATATTCCATGCTGCCCATGCCTTCGAAGCCGGTGCACTCGGCAAAGGCAAGCGTCATCGCTTCAAGCGCTTCACGCGCTTCGGGGGCCGCGATGCAGATGGCTGTACTGCCCACATCAGGGGGGAAGCATAAGATCTTGCGTCCCGTAAAGATACCCGCGACCCGCCCCTCGGCACCTCTATAGAAGAGGGTGAAGTAGATATTGCTCTCCGGGCCCTCGATCCACTCCTGGGCGATGACTCCGCCCGGCGTGCGGAGCATGATGCTCGCGTGTTCCAGCGCCTCGCTCAGGGAATTGACGCGTACTGCCCGCTCTTTGTCCCCCCTCAATACCTGGCGCTTGTCATCGGGCTTCAGCACGCAGGGAAAACCCAGGTGCCGCAGAAGTCCGAGGTCGGATTGGCTCCGCAGAATGACCGAGTGTGGAACGGGAAAGTTGTTCTGCAGAGCGAACCCGTGGAACTCTGCCTTATTGCTCAAAAGCTTGACGTTATGGTCCGAAGGTAGACGGAACTGAAACCAGTTGGCGAGTTCGTCACGATTCTCGGATACCGTATGAACCGCATCTTCATCAGTCAGGAAAAGAATCGGGCGTCTATCGAATCTCTTGCCGAGCGCAACCATATCCTCGACAAAGTGGTGTCCCGTGAAGCTGCGAATCAAACAGCCACGGGCGTAGCGTGACCATAATGCGGCCCTATCACGTGAAATATCGACTGCAATGGTGGGGACTTTCTGACGGCCCATTGAGCGTACCAGTCCCAGCCCATTGAGTTCGCCACCGACGATAACCGCGGCAGTTCTCTGTTCGATAAGGCTTTCTTTTGTCATGACCCTGATCGTGTGATCATCTTCCATGAAAGCTGCCGGGCTCACTGTCAGCGCGTCAACATTGTTGGCGACGGTCTCGCTCCGGCATGTCCAGATGGGGTTGCCGTGTTCGCACGGCCGGACCCGATAACCCGAGTCTGCGAGCACGATGCCGCGTCATCCGTACGCGCGCGCACACAGTCGGCACGGTCAGTTGCCGATGTCGATCCGAAATCTGAGGTCTAGGCACCGTCCAGGACAAAGCTCTCGCGTGTTCTCAACGGCACCTGTGCAGTGCAGCCGACGATGTGTATCGCCTACCGCTTACGAGGCCAAGCCAACAGCAGAGCAACCTGTCAGCCTGTCCGAAGAAACCTGACCACTACATTCTTTTTCGCGGCGGACTGGATTCTTGGAGGGGAGGGCAAAAAGAAAGCCCCATGCGGGGCTTCTTTTTGCCGATAAAACCATGGTGCCGCCGGTTTTCTCCCCTCTCCCGCTTGCGGGAGAGGGGCGGGAGATGGCGGGTGTGCCAAGTGCCGCCGCGCCCTGGATCAAACCGTTGGCTTCGCTTCCAGTGGCTCCTGGCTAAGCCGCCCAGAGGGGATGGGGGCAACAATCGTCGTCATTCCAGGCGGCTTTGGCGCTTCTGCCTGGCGTCTGCCAATGCCTCCTACGCCGCGAGGCGGAACGTCGACACCGCCTGCTTCAGGCGCTGGGCCTGTTCTTCCAGCGACCCCGCGGCGGCGGCGGCCTGTTCCACCAGCGCGGCATTCTGCTGCGTCACGGTGTCCATCTGGTTGACCGCCTGGTTGACCTGCTCGATCCCAGCGCTTTGCTCGTTGGACGCGGCGCTGATCTCGCCCATGATATCGGTCACCCGCTTCACCGCGCCCACGATCTCCTCCATGGTCTGGCCGGCCTGCGCGACGAGCTGCGAGCCCTTTTCCACGCGGTCCGCGGAGTCGCCGATCAGTGATTTGATCTCCTTGGCCGCGGTCGCGCTGCGCTGGGCAAGGCTGCGCACCTCGCCGGCCACCACCGCGAAGCCCCGGCCCTGCTCACCCGCGCGGGCGGCTTCCACGGCGGCATTCAGCGCCAGGATATTGGTCTGGAAGGCGATGCCCTCGATCACGGAGATGATGTCGACCACCTTTCTCGACGCGCCGTTGATCTCGTCCATGGTATCGACTACCTGTCCGACGACTTCGCCGCCCTTGACCGCGATGTGGGAGGCATTGACCGCGAGGGAGCTCGCCTGCCTTGCATTGTCTGCATTCTGGCGGACGATGCTGGTCAGTTCCTCCATGCTGGAAGCGGTTTCCTCCAGCGACGACGCCTGTTCTTCCGTGCGCTGGGACAGGTCGGTGTTGCCCGCGGCGATCTGGCTGGTGCCGGCGGCGATGGACTCGGTGCCGGTGCGTACCTGGCTGACAATGCGCAGAATGTTGGCGTTCATGTCGGCCAGGGCTTGCAGCAACTGGCCGGTCTCGTCCTTGCTGTCCGCCTCGATGCGGCTGGTCAGGTCGCCGGATGCGACGGTCCGCGCGAAGCCAACGGCCCGGTGGAGCGGCCGCGTGATGCCGGTGGTCAGCCACAGGGAGAAGGCGGCGCCGATCGCCAATACCAGCACGCCGAACACGATCAGGCGTGTTCGCGCGGTCTCATAGATCGCGTTGATGTTGCCCGCCGTCTCGTCGATGCTGGCGCGCTGGATATCCAGGAGCTTCTGGACCTCGGCAAGATAGGCGTTGCCGGCGGGCACGAACTCTTTCTCCAGCACGCTGTCGGCTTCGTCCGTCTGGCCCGCCGCCTTCAGCTTGGTGATGCGGTCGCGGGACTCGTTATAGGGGCCGCGCACGCTCTGGATCTTCTGGAACGCAGCCTTCTCCTCCGCGGAGACCAGCATCGGCTGGATCTTGTCCCGCAGCGCGGCAATGGCCACGACGGACCCCTGGGTCTCCGCGGCAAAGAACGCGCCGAGCGAGGGGTCCGCACTCTTTGCCACGGCAGTCGTGCGGCGCACGCTGGTGTGCATGAGGCGATACCAGTCGCTGACCAGCCGCTCCTTGGCCAGCGGCTGCTGCATCATGTCGTGCGTGTGCCCGGCGACAGCCTGCAGCGACAGGATGCCGAAGACGGTCATGAGCGTTGACAGCAGTAGCACCACGCCGAAGCCGATGCCAAGGCGTACACCAATTCCAAGATTCTTCATTTCTTCTACCTGATTGGATATGAATGGCGGCGAAAGGCTGGCGCCCAAGGCGCCAATCCGCTCTTTTCCCTGCCGCACCGCGCGATGGCGGACGTAGTTGCGGACTATGGTGAGTAACGACAAGCGGGGGAGAAACTTTAGTGCGGGCACTGCCGGCGTGCCGATGGGAAGAGGCCCGGCGGAGCGCCGCCCAACTGTATCGGTAACGCGGCTACCTTAGAATATGCAACTTGCGGAGGACGGCCTGGCCGGCTTCCTGGACTACAAAGGAATGGATTAGAAAATGGAATGGCTGACTGACCCCTCCATCTGGATCGGCCTGGCTACGCTGGTGGTGCTGGAGATCGTTCTCGGGATCGATAACCTGATATTCATCGCCATCCTCGCGGACAAGCTTCCCCCCGGTCAGCGCGATAAAGCACGGCTCATCGGGCTGTCGCTTGCCTTGCTGATGCGGCTTGGCCTGCTTTCGGTGATGTCGTGGCTGATCACGCTGACCGATCCCCTGTTCGCGGTTGGAACCTGGCCGGTGTCGGGGCGCGATCTGATCCTGCTGCTCGGCGGCCTGTTCCTGCTCTTCAAGGCCACCACGGAATTGCACGAGCGGCTGGAGGGCATGCCGCATGAGGAGGGCGGCAGGTCGAACTATGCGGGTTTCTGGGTCGTGGTCGCGCAGATCGTCATCCTGGATGCCGTGTTTTCGCTGGATGCGGTCATCACCGCCGTCGGCATGGTCAATCAACTGGCTGTCATGATGGCGGCGGTGGTGATTGCCATTGGCGTCATGCTGCTGGCATCCAAGCCGTTGACGCGTTTTGTCAACGCACATCCGACCGTGGTGGTCCTGTGCCTGAGTTTCCTGCTGATGATCGGGCTGAGCCTTGTGGCGGAGGGCGTCGGCTTCCACATCCCCAAGGGCTATCTGTACGCGGCGATCGGTTTTTCGGTCGTGATCGAGTTCTTCAACCAGGTGGCGAGAAGGAATGTCCGGCGCCACGAAGCGCGGCTGCCGATGCGCCAGCGCACGGCCGACGCGGTGCTCGGGTTGCTCGGCGGCCGCCGCAAAAGCGCCGTCGCGGAGCAGGAAGGCGTACCTCAGCCACTGCCCCAGGCCACCGCATTCGCGCCTGAGGAGCGCAACATGGTAAGCGGCGTGCTGACGCTGGCGGAACGGTCGGTGCGCTCCGTCATGACCCCGCGTGCCGATATCTCCTGGATCAGGGTCGAAGATGATGCCGGGGCGATCCGGAAGCAGGTTCTGGACGCGCCCCATAGCTTCTTCCCGGTCTGCCGCACGCAGATGGATGACGTTATCGGCGTCGCACGGGGGAAAGACCTGATCGGGGACATTCTCGAGCAGGGCCATATCGATATGGCGAAGACAGTCCGGGATCCGATCATCGTGCACGAGTCGATCGGCATCCTGCGGTTGCTGGAGACGTTGAGGAATTCCCGCGGCCAGCTGGTGCTGGTGACGGACGAGTACGGCGCCTTGCAAGGCGTGGTGACCCCGGTGGATATCCTGGAGGCGATCGCAGGGGATTTCCCGGACGAGGACGAGGCAGCCGAGATCGCGCCGCTGGGCGATCGCCATTGGCTGATGGACGGGGGCGCGGACCTGCACACGATTGCGCGGACGCTGGAGATCCCTCTGGCTGGGCCTGGCGCGGGCGCTTCGTTCTCCAGCCTCGGCGGGTTCCTGCTTGCCCACCTCGGGGCGGTGCCGTCGCCGGATACCGTGTTTGACTATCAGGGCTACCGGTTCACGGTTGTCGCAGTGTCCGATCGCCGGATCGATAGCGTTGAAGTCAGGTATGTGGGAGACGCGCCGGCTGCCGGGTGATGGCAGGCGTGACGCCTGGCAAGCCGCTTGCCTTCCAGCGCGCCCGCCGGAAGGGATGCTCGCGCCCCGACAATTGCAGCGCCGCGTCCGTGATCCAGCGCTGCGTAGGCAGGCGTTCGCCATGCAGCAGCATGATCAGCACGAACAAGCTGAGCGCCATGGGCAGCGCGCTCAATCTTGGCGCTTCGAGCTTGCGCGTCAGGTGGATGAAAGCCGCGCTGACCGCGAACCCGAGCGCGCAGCCCGCCACTGCCTCGGAAACCGAATGGGCGATCAGCGCCACGCGTGACACGGCGACCCCGAGGCTGAGCGCCAGCGCCAGCGCCGCCCCGCACAGGCGAACGTGCGGCGAGCGCTTTTGCAGCACCAGGTGCGCCACGGTGGGAAATACCGCCGCGGCCAGCATGGCGTGGCCGCTGATGCCGGTAAAGTCGATCGCGCGGATGCCGATGCCCCAGCCCAGGAACAGCATCTTGCTGAGCGCCACCAGCAAGGCGCCGATGCCGAACAGCAGCGCCCATGCCAGTGCCATCCGCCATACGCGGCCAAGCAGCAGCCACGCTGTGATAGCGGCGGCGGCCGGCAGCATGACGGCCGCGCCGCCAAAATTCGTGATCGTGATCCAGGAAACCGGCATCGTGATATTTCGTGAGTTGAAGGCGCCGCCATCGTGGCATCGCCGCGGGTTTTCCGTGGGCATGTTACTCGCCCAGGCGGGCCGGACCGCGCGCGGCGCTACCTGGCGGTAAAGCAGGATTACCTCTGATCCTTGGGGTGGCCGGCGCCGAGCGCCTCCAGCAGCGGCCGCATCGCATCGAGCTCCGCGCCGAAGCCGCTCCAGTCTCCCGCCTTCAATCGCTCGATGGCACGGTCATAATGGGCTAGCGCCTCGCGCGCGCGGGCGTCCGCCGTGCCGCCGGGCGGCGCTGTCAGCGGGGCGGCTTCCTTGAACAGCGCCGCCAGCGCTTCGCCCAGGGTTTCCTCCATCACCACGCGCTCGCCATAGGCGGCAATCACCCGTTTCAGCTCGGGCAACTGGCCGGATGCCGCGCGCAGGTAGAGCGGGGAGACGTAGAGGATCGAGTTCTCGATCGGCACCACCAGCAGATGGCCGCGGATGACGCGCGAGCCCATCTGGTTCCATAACGAGATCTGCTGCGAGATCTCGGTATTCTGCTGGATGCGCGCCTCGATCTGGAACGGCCCGAAGACCAGCTTGTCCTTGGGGAAGGCGTAGACGATCAGCTTGCCGTACTCGGGTGGATCGCAACGCGCCGCCAGCCAGGCGATCATATTCTCGCGCTGGCTTGGCACCATTGGCAGCATGAGGACGAACTCGGCGCGCGGCTCCCCGGGCAGCCGCATGATCATGTAATAGGGCATCATCTGCATGCCGGGGGAATTCCTGCCGTCGAGATCGGTCGGTGCCCGGGGGAATTGCCAGAGATCCTCGCGGTTGTAGAAGACTTCCGGCGCATCCATGTGGTACGCGCGGTAGCGCTGCGCCTGGATCAGGAACAGATCCTCGGGGTAGCGGATATGCTGCCGCAGGTCCTGCGGCATGGCCTCCAGCGGCTTGAACAGGCCGGGGAAGATGCGCTGGTACGTCCGCACGATCGGGTCGGCAGGGTCGCTCACATAGAACTCGACCGTGCCGTTATAGGCGTCGATCACCACCTTGACCGCGTTGCGGATGTAGTTGGTGCCGTCGCCGGTGCCCGGTTCGGCGTAGGGAAACCAGCTGCTGGTGGTATAGGCGTCCTGCATCCAGAACAGGCGTCCGTCGCTCGCCACGATATAGGGATCGTGATCGAGGCTGAGGAACGGGGCGATCGTACGCACCCGGTCCTGGATATTGCGATGGAGCAGGATCCGGCTCTCGTCCGTGATATAGCCCGTCAGCAGGATGTTGAGATCGTCGAGCTGCCAGGCGAACAGGCTGCGCCGTGCCAGGCTGCCGACGGCGACGCCGTCGCGCCCGCTGTAGGCGGCGTAGACGTTGTCCTTTCCCTTGGGGTAGTCGAATTCAGGTATGTTGCCCTTGACGATGACAAAGCCCTGGCCGCCTTCGCCGAAATAGATGCGCGGTTCGCGGATGGGCGGGCCGCCGTTGGCGGCGGGCGGAATATCCTGCAGATAAAGGGAAGGCAGGCCTTCCGTGGACTTCTCGGTGACCGGCGACATCACCACGCCGTTGCCGTGGGTAAACAGGAGATGCAGGTTCACCCAGGTCTGCGCGTTCGACGGCAGCATCGCCGGCTCCAGTTCGCGCGCGGACAGCATCACCTGCCGGTAGCCGGCGTCGAGCCGGTAGCGGTCGATATCCACGGAGAGGAATTTGTAGTAGGTCCTGATTTCCTGCAACTGCGCGTAGGTATCCAGCAGCGGCTGGACATCCCACAGGCGGACGTTGTCGATGGTCGGGCGATTGGCCTGGAGCGAGGCGAGATTCAGATCCTGCTCGGCCGGAAACGGCTTTACCGCGATCCGCCCCAGACCGTAGGCCTGCCGCGTCAGCGCGATATTGTGCTCGATATACGGCGTCTCCAGCTGCAACTCGTTCGGCTTGACGTAGAAGCGCTGGAACAGCGCCGGGTAGATCTCTGCGAACACCAGCGAACCGCCGAACACCAGCAGTGCCGACGCGGCGGGAATGCGATAGTCGTGCCAGCGCATATTCGCCCAGCAGGCGGCGGATGCGGCAACGGCAAGGCCGGCAAGCAGCCACAGGAGCGGCAGTTCGACATGGATATCCGTATAGCCCGCGCCGACCACCACGCCGTTGTCGCCGTAGAGCAGCAGGAAGCGATCGAGCCCGTAGGACCAGGCCTTCAGCAAAAAGAACAAGCCGAGCAGAGCCGAGCCGTGACCGGCCGCGGCGGGCGAGAATCCGCCCGGCGACCAGCCCGGCGCGATGTCGCCACGCATCCCGTAGATCACGCCCGCGATCGCTGCGCAGCAGAAAAGCAGTTGCAGCAGCCAGTTCTTGAGCGCGACATAGACGGGCAGGGAAAAGAGATAAAAGCCGATGTCCTTGCCGAAGATCGGATCGCGCTCGCCAAATGGCACCTGATGAAGGAAGCGAAGCACCATGCTCCAGTTCGATATTTCGCTGGTGGCGATCAGCAGCCCGAGAAGAACGGCGGCCCAGGCGATGCTGGCGCGCCACGGAATGTGCGGCGCGACCTCTTCGGCCAGTTCACTGACGACTTCGGGCATACCATGCGAGAAGGCGGCCCGCGGGGTGCCGGGGCTGCTCGCATAGCGGTGCGCCAGCCGCCCCGATGCCCAGATCGCGCCGGCCGATGCCGCGAACACGGCGGCAAACAGGAGCGCCTGGGTGGAGAAGATGGTCCAGAAAACGCCGGCGTAGCCGACCGAGGAAAACCAGAGCCAGTCGACCAGTATGCTGGTGAAGCGCCCGACGGCGAACAGGCCGGCGACGACGGCTGCGGCCGTGACCGCATACCGTTTCAAGCGCCCGCCGGATCTGACTCGCGACCGCATCGCCCCTCCTTTGCCGGGCCGTTATCCTTCGCCGGATGCGGCCGGACCATCGGGCATCGCCAATGCCGCAAGGCGCGCGGCTGAACGGACGGGCGATGCATAAGCGCATGGCGGCCCGTAGCCAGGCAAGAAACCGCCGCAGAGAGCACCGGATAACTCATTGTAGGCTTGCGAACAGGCAAGCGGGGGGGCTCCCGCGGGCGCCTGCGTGGGTCAAGTCTCACTCGATTGCCCGGCTTGGCGGATTGTTCCGTACGCCTGTTGGTGTGAATATTAAGTAACATTTTGCCGTTGCTCAGGCGCCGGCTCCGAAGCGGCGGTGGCCGACGCTAGCTTGCAGGTGGTCTTTCCGGTCTTTTCACCTTGCCGCCGACGCATGGCAGAAGAGTGGGTTCCCCTTGTCGCGCAAGCGCAAAGTGGCGCAGAATCGTCAGCGCAATGCCGGGAACACGGCATGACAGCCTGTGCGTGGATAGCGTTTCGACGGATGTCGCTTCGCGTTGCCGGACCCGATGGCTGCCGGCCGCGGAGGGACGGCTGGTGTCCTGGGTCTGAACCTCGTTGACCGGGCAAGTCAGTAGAGCAGGCATGGGAGCCTGGGAGCGAAGCGCAGCAAGGCTGAAGCCTTGCGAGCATTGGTGACGGCGGATCGCGCGTCTTATCGGCTGACTTACTCAACGAAGTTGTGACTCCGGACACTGATACGGGTGGACTGCATGGAAAGCTTCCTGGTAAGGCCGGCTACGCGCAGACAGGCAACGCTTGCCGGCATCACGACGCTGCTCATCCTGGGCGTCTTCGCGCTGGCCGTGCCTCGCGCAACGCAGGCGCTGCCCGCGGTGCCTCCCTTCATGCCGATGTGCGCGCTGACGGTATTCACGACAGCCTGCATTGTCAGCTTCCTGCTCAGCGCGCAATTCACCGTGACGCGGCAGCCGATCCTGGGCGCGCTCGGTGGCGCCTACGCCTTCACAGCGCTGGCGGTGGCTTTGCAGTTGATGACGTTTCCCGGCGTCTTCACGCCCGATGGCCTCTTTGGCGCCGGCCCCGACAGCGCGCTGTGGATGTGGGTCTTCTGGCATGGCGGCTTTCCGTTTTTTGTGATTCTCGCCGTGGTGATGCGTAACCTGTCCGGGGAAGAGTTGATCCGCCCCAGGAATGTCGGCCTGTGGACGTGGGGGCTGGTGGGCGGGCCGGTCGCGGTCGGCGTGGCGCTTTGCGGGCTGGCCCTGTACGGCGATTTGCCATCCGCGCTCAAGGTAGCGGGCAGTTCGGGCGGCTATGAGAGGAATGCTACGGCGCTGGTGATCTGGTCGCTCAATGTCGTCGCCATTGCCGTCGTGCTGCTACGCGGGCGCCTGCGCGCCGTGCTCGATATATGGATATCGATCGCCCTGCTTGCCTGCCTTATCGATACCAGCCTGAACCTGCTGAGCGCGGCCAGGTTCAGCGTGGGCTGGTATCTCGCCAGGGTATTCAGCATGTTTGCCCCGGGCGTCCTGGTGTGCGTCCTGGTGTGGGAAGTCACGGTGCTGTACCGGCGGCTGTTCGCAGCCCATGTCACGTTGCTGCAGACATCGGTGCATGACGCGCTCACGGCGATCTACAACCGCAGCTATTTCAACGCGCAGTTCGGCAAGGAATTCGAGCGCGCCAAGCGCGGGAATCTGCCGCTGTCGCTGATCATGATCGATGTCGATCATTTCAAGCGCTACAACGACGCCCTGGGGCACCCCAAGGGAGATGCCTGCCTGGTCGCCGTGGCATCGGCCCTGGCCGGAGTCGTCCGGCGTCCGGCGGACTTCGTCTGCCGCTACGGCGGAGAGGAGTTTGCCATCGTGCTGCCGGACACCGATCTGCATGGCGCATCCGAAATCGCGGCGCAAGCGACCCAGGCGGTGATGCGGTTGAGACTCGACGCCCCGGCTCCCGCCGGATACGTCACGGTCAGCGCCGGCTGCGCCGCGCTGCGGTGGGAAAGGTTGGCCGACGAACTGGTCGAGGCGGCCGACGTGGCGCTGTACAGGGCGAAAGCGGCCGGGCGCAATCGCGTTCATCTCGCGGATGGCTGAATGGCTTCCGGTGGCTCCCGGTGGCTCCCGGCGGCTGCGGTCACGCGGCGAAATCCGGGATCTCATCCCGGGGAGCGGAGCGAGTGGTGCCGTAACGCGCCGGGCCTTGCGCGCTCAATCGTCCCGCGTCAGCACTTCCAGCAGCTCGATCTCGAAGATCAGGTTGGCGTTCGGCTTGATATGCTCGCCGACCTGCCGCTCGCCATACGCCAGGTGGGCGGGTACGAAGAGCTTGCGCTTGCCGCCGGCTTTCATGCCCATCAGCCCCTGATCCCAGCCCTTGATCACGCGCCCGCTGCCGATCACGCACTGGAAGGGCTTGCCGCGATCGTAGGAGGAGTCGAACCTGGTGCCGTCCTCCAGGAAGCCGCTGTACTGGGTGGTGATCAAGGCGCCTTTGACCACGGCCTTGCCGTCGCCGATTTGAAGGTCTTCAACCTGTAGTTCGCTGCTCATCGATCGTTCTCGTTCGCCTGGTGGTTCGTGGATAGCCTGCTCAGGCGGGATTCTCGCAAACTTCCTGAAGCATCGCCATGCACGCGGGCCTGGAGTGCCTGCGGGACGCGGTGCGAATTTTCTTCCGATCCCGCATGCGCAGCGCTTGCAAATTTCGATTGGTTGGGTAAAATGCGCAGCTCACCTTGCCCAGGTGGCGAAATTGGTAGACGCACTAGGTTCAGGTCCTAGCGGTGGCAACACTGTGGAGGTTCGAGTCCTCTCCTGGGCACCAAGATTGAAAGCAAAAGGCCTGCATCCGTGCAGGCCTTTTGTTTTTGTAGCTTTTTAGCTTTTGTAGCTTTTGCACTGCCCACAGCGAATCCGCGCATGTGGTCTCCCCGCACCCGCGGGTTTGAACGCCGCTAGGCGATCGCTATCGAGACAGGGGTCGGATTCCGGAAGAGATCCAGCACCGGGCAATGCCGGTCAACGCTCTCCTTGAGCGCCTTGAGCGCATCCTGGCTCGCGCTGCTATCGAATTTCACGGTGCCTTGAATATCGGTAAAGCCTGGGCGAACCTCCGGATCAACGCTAAAGAAGCCTCTCAGGTCAAGCGTGCCTTGTAGCTGGACGGAAACATCCCTCAGGGGAATGCCGAGCGCGGCTGCATGCAGGCGGTAGGTGATCTCCTGGCAGGTCGCCAGGGCAGCCAGGGCAAGCTCGACCGGGCTGGCCGCCTTGTCGCTGCCGCCAAGGCCAAGCGGCTCGTCCACGTCCACCGTGAACTCCCGTATCCTGACCTTGCGGTGCAGTCCGTCCTCGCCGCGGCTTTCCACCGAGAAATTGACAACGGCCTTTTCGGGTTGTGCAGCCAATGCTTGCTGGTTTGCGATGAACAGCGATTGATATGGATCGGACAAGATAGTCTCCTCGAGCGTCTTTCAGTCCGATTCTTGAGGCTTTTCCCATCCTTGGGAAATAAGGAATTCGAGTTTGCATATCTGTAGTGACCCGGCGGCAACGGCCAAGCCTGGGCGCGCCACGAAACTGGAACGGTGGCGACACGGAAGGCCTGCTGGCAATGCAAGGTGTTGCCGAGGCCCCCGCCCGAGGCGGTCGCGCGGCTCGGTAGTCACTTTGGAGCGGCCTTTTTTAAGTCTTGCTTAAGTCTCGGCCCATAGACTGGCAGCACACAAGACAACCCGGATAGGAGGTGCCATGACCCCGCAAGAGATGCAAGCGCTGGAAGGCTTCTTGACGCAGCTGACGCAGGCCAGGGCTGGGGCGAAAGACCCCCAGGCAGAGGCCTTCATTGCCGACGCGGTTGCCAGGCAGCCCGATGCCGCATACCTGCTGGTCCAGCGCGCCATGATGCTGGACCATGCGCTGGCGACGGCAAAAACGCAGATCGCCACGCTGCAGAGTCAGTTGCAGATGGCGCAGTCCAGCGGCGCCAATCGCTTTCTCGACCCGGACAATGCCTGGGGCAATAGCGCTGGCCGTGCCGCACCGAACCCCGTCATGCCGCCGCCGGCGAGCGCGCCTGTCGCCGTGCCGCAGCAGGCCCAGCCCGTGCCGGCGGAGCCGTCCCGGCCCGGTTTCCTGAGCGGCGGCCTGGGGAGCGCGCTGGGCGGTATCGCAACGACGGCAGCCGGCGTGGCCGGCGGCGCGTTCCTGTTCCAGGGGATCGAGAACCTGTTCCATCGCAATAGCGGCGGCGGCTTCTTCGGGCAGCCCGCCATGGGGCAGATGCCGACGGAGACCACCGTCGTCAACAACTACTACGAGAACGACGGCCGCTCGTCGCGGGGGGCGCCCGATACGGATGGGGGCCTGAGCAATGGGCTCCTGGATGACGGATTGGGCAATGACGACTTCCTGAATGACGATGCATTCAACGCCTAGGACGTTCAGGGCGTGCGGGGCTTGCCCGGACTGCCCGCGCCGGACTATCGCGGTGCCGCCGCAAACCGGTCGGTAGCGGCAATCAGCTGATCGAGGATGCCGGGTTCGGTCCATGCGTGCCCGGCGCCTTCGATCAGATGCAGATCGGCGTCGGGCCACGCCTGGTGCAGGGCAAAGGCATACCTTGCCGGGCAGGGCATGTCGTAGCGGCCGTGCACGATCACGCCGGGAATGCCGGCAAGGCGATGCGCGTCGCGCAGCAACTGTCCTTCCTCCAGCCAGGCGCGGTGCGTGAAGTAGTGGTTCTCCAACCGTGCGAACGCCAGCGCGAAATGGCCGTCGGCGTGCTTTGCACTGTTGTCAGGATCGGGCAGCAAGGTGATGGTTTCGCCTTCCCACACGCTCCACGCCCGGGCCGCCTCCAGCTGTTTCGCGGTATCGCTGCCGGTCAGCAGCTTGCGGTAGGCGGCCATCATGTTGCCGCGCTCGGCTTCCGGGACGGGGGCCTGGAAGCGGGCCCATTTGTCGGGAAACATCTCCGAGACGCCGTGCTGGTAGTACCAGTCCAGTTCCGCTTGGGACACGGTATAGACCCCGCGTAGCACCAGTTCGCTGGTCCGCTCCGGGTATGTCTGCGCATAGGCCAGCGCGAGCGTCGAGCCCCACGAGCCGCCAAAGACCAGCCAGCGTTCGACGCCGGCCAGCTGGCGCAGGCGCTCGATGTCCTCCACCAGATGCCACGTCGTATTGGCCTCCAGCCCGGCGTGCGGGGTAGAGCGGCCACAGCCGCGCTGGTCGAACAGCATGACGTCGTAGCGCGCCGGATCGAACAAGCGGCGGTGATCGGCCGAAATGCCGCCACCGGGGCCGCCATGCAGGAATACCGCCGGCTTGGCGCCGGGCGTGCCGACCCGTTCGTAGTAGACCACGTGGCCGTCGCCGACATCCATCGTGCCGGTTTGATAGGGTTCGATGGCGGGATAGAGCGAGCGAAGCTGTGGCATGGGTCGGGTCCAGGGGATGCGTTGGCAGAGTCGGAGTGTATCGCGCGAGGCTGGACGGCCGCATGCGCTCCAATGCGCTGGCGCCTCAAGCTATACTACGCGGGCCGCTGCAACAACGGCGGCCGGGTTTGACAGCCCGAGCAAGAGGGCGGACGACCGCCAACCAGGCGGCATTTTTTCGTCCGTCGTGCCTTCGCACGTCCCTATGGGCGGGCCTTGGCAGGGGAGCCTTCGGGCTCGCCGGTCCCTTCTTGCCGGTCTGTCAACCCTGTCATGCGCCCGCCCACCCCGATTGACAGCGGGGAGCGGGTCCGAAACCGCTCAAGAAGGAGGCACTCCCATGCCCCAGTTTTCGCTCGCCCGTACCGGGCACTTCGCACTTCCCGACCCCTTCTCCCTCATCATCGTGCCGCGCTTGCACGGTACGCAGCAGGAGGCCGCCCATGCATAAGCACACTCGCCATGGCATCACGGCCGAGCACACGGGCGCCGATATGTTCGTGACCGCCCATACGCCAAATGAGAGCCCGCTGAGTCTCGCTGCCGAGAAGGCGGCGCAGCTTCATGCGCTGCTGTGCGCCGCCAGCGACTACGCCGCCGCCGGCCCGTGCGCCAACCCGACTGGAGAGATCCAGGGGCGCCTGCTATCGCTGGCTGCCGGCCTGGCGCACGAGACGCTGGTGCTGAGCGAGATGATGGCGATGGGTGGCGGGGAAAAAGGCGCCAGCGCCTGATTCCGGGGTGGCCGCGTGGGGCCCGACAAGGTGCTGCACGCCGCCCAGGCGCTGGAAAACGGCGCAGGGAGCACCCAGGATCTCCAGTATCTGCTTGGGCGCGGCACGTCGTTGGGCGGTGCGCGTCCCAAGTCCACTGTTCGGGACACTGGCGGTTGGCCGGCCTTGGGCAAATTTCCCAGCCAGGCAGGCAAGCCATGAGCGCTGCGCCGGCTTGCGGTGTTGGCCATGTCCTTGTGACCGTCAACCAGGTGCGCGTGAATGGGAGCGCAAGCGTCCTCACCAGCGGCGTGCTCGCTACCCTGGGCAAGGCGGCCCTGCCGTCTGCTTCGTACCAGGAGATCCGATGCGGGAGCGCCGGCAGAAGGGCGGATCTTTCCAGTAGCTCGCCCGGTTGTCTGCTCGATGCAGTTCAGGAGCCGGCAGCAGACGCCGCCACCTTGCGTCCGGCCATATGCCGCAGATAGGCCAGCAAGTCCTTCAGGTCGGCGTCGGGCAGCGTTTTTTCGTCGATCGCCGACATGCGCGCGTTGGGCCACCAGCGCAGCGACTGCGGATCGCGGATCAGCCTGGCCAGCTTGTCGTCGCCCAGATACTCGACCGGGCTGTACGGCACGTTCAGATCGGGGCCAAGGTGGGCGTCGCCGACCCGGTTGAGGGAATGGCACGAAAAGCAAACGCGCTGGAATGTCGCGAAGCCGCGCATGACCGGTCCGTCGGCCGGCAGGCCGGGGGCGGGCCGGATGGCCGCAAAGCGCTCGGCAGGCGATGCGGTGATGTCGATGCGCACGATGCTGTAGGTCCAGAGGCTCTCGTTGACCACGGCGGCGGCATGGCCCGACGGCACTGTCCAGATCAGACGGAACGGCCCGATGTCCTGGCCCTTGAGCGTCGGCCAGGGTGCGGCGGGATTTTCCACCGCCAGCCAGGCGCGCGGCTCGTCGGTGCGATCGGCCAGCAGCAGGCGCATCGGCAGGTGGGAAATATAGCCGTCGCTGGCCGCGGTCGTCGCACTCGCGTCGGCCGTCACCGGCATGCCGCGCAGCAGGGCCGCCAGGGGGATCGCCTTGAACGTCAGGCGGCGTTTCAGGTTGTCGTCGTCCACCGTCACATCGGTCAGGCGACGGTCGGTCAGCAGTCCATCGAGCGTCCAGCTGCGCTGTTGCGTACCAGCGGCAATGGTTAGCGTCGCCGTGTCCGCGGCGCACGCGGGACCTGCCAGGAATGCCATCGCGCAGCCAAGCGCGCCAACGGTCCTTGCGATCCAGGCTTTCATGCGTCTTTCTCCAGTTTTCCGGGGCAATGTGCGGGAATCCCGCTGTCAACCGATGTCTAGCGTGCTTGCGCCCCGAGCCGGTTGAGCGACAGCCGGAATGTACCCGTTCTTGTTTGAGCGCACAGTGTATGCGAAAGCGCGAAGGCGGAGAGTGCGGCCCGAGCGGTCGTTGCTGCCCCGGGACTTCACGCCCGCCGAGGCGCCGCTGGAGGAGGGGGGCGGACTGTCGGCGACCTGATCCGCCAGGGCAAGCTCCGGTACTTCGGCGTATCCAATCTCCGCGGCTGGCGCTTTGCCGACATCGTGCGCCTTGCCGATGCATTCGGCATGGACAGGCCCGTCGCCAGCGAACCGCTCCGCACCGCGGAGGTGGAGCAATTGCCGGCAGCGGCCCGCTATGGCCTTGGCGTCGTTTCGTACAGCCCGCTGGCACGCGGTGTACTCAGCGGCAAGTACGCGACGGATGCGCCGCCGCCGGCCGACAGCCGCGCCGGGCGCGGCGACAAGCGAATCCAGCAGACCGAATGAAGATCAGGCCTGCCGTGCGGTTTGCGCGGCTGACACCGCGGCGCGCAGGGCCAGCAGGTAGCTGTCCACGCCAAAGCCCGATATCTGACCCAGGATGATTTCCGCGAAGACCGATTGATGACGAAATGCCTCGCGCGCGTGGATGTTGGACATATGCAGTTCGACCACTGGCACCGTCAGGATCGCCAGTGCATCGCGGATCCCGTAGCTGTAGTGCGTCCAGGCCCCCGCATTGATCAGCACGGCATCGACGCCCTCCGCATAGGCCTGGTGGATGCGTTCGCACATCGCCCCTTCACTGTTGGTCTGGAAGCTGTCCACCTCGGCGCCCAGCTCCTGGCCAAGTGCCTGCAGTTTCGCGTCGATTTCCGCCAGCGTGATGGTCCCGTACTGCTTGGGGTCGCGCTTGCCGAACATATTGTGGTTGATGCCGTGCAGCATGAGAACCTTCATGGCCGTACTCCTTTTCTGAATCGGGATTTCAGCTGACCCGGACCTGCGGATCCGCTTCGCGTCCTACACCAAGGGCGCGGTCATGCGCCGGATCAGATCCCGTGTCTCGGGCCGGACGCCGCGCCACCAGGCGAAGGCTTCAGCGGCTTGTTCCACCAGCATGCCGACGCCGTCGGCCAATGATGCCGCCCCCGCGTTTTGCGCGAAGCGCAGGAAGGGCGTGAGCCCCTTGCCGTAGACCAGCTCATAGGCAAGCGCTGCCCGGACGAAGGCATCGGCCGGCACCGGCGGCAACCCGCCCTTGAGGCTCGCGGAGGTGGCATTGACGACCAGGTCGAAGCGTTCGCGCGCCAGGTCCTGGTAGCCGCAGCCGCTCACCCGGCCATGCGCGGCGAACTGGCTGGCGAGCGCGGACGCTTTTTCGACGGTTCGGTTCGCAATGACCACTTCCGCCGGCTCCGCTTGCAGGAAAGGCAGCAATGCCCCGCGGGCGGCACCGCCCGCGCCGAGCACCAGCACGCGCTTGCCCGCCAGCGAGAAGCCGAGATTGCGCTGGATGTCGTTGAGGAGCCCCACGCCGTCGAAGTTGTCGGCGAGGATGCGGCCGCCCTCGAATTTCAGCGCATTGGCCGCCCCTGCCAGTTGTGCGCGCTCCAGCCTGTCGGTGGCCAGTTCATAGGCCTGCAGCTTGAATGGCGCGGTCACGTTCATGCCGCGCCCGCCGGCGTCGCGGAAGGCCAGCAGCGCCTCGGCAACGCCCTCGAGCGGCCCCTCGATCGCAATGTATTCCATATCCTGCGCGGTGGCCCGCGCGAATTCACCGTGGATCAGCGGCGACTTGGTGTGGCCGATAGGATTGCCGATCACGGCGTAGCGGTCGGTCATGTCGTGCTCCTTGCAGTGGCCTCGGCATACAGCACGCCGTCGTTCACCATTGCGTCGATCTGCGCGGCCGTGAAGCCAAGTTCGGCGGCGATGTCCAGGTTGTGCTGGCCCATCAGGGGCGCCGGCATTTTCTGCGTGGTGTCGCAGTCCGAGAAGCGGAAAGGCAGGTTGGGCAGCCGCACCTTGCCGAGCAGCGGATGCGCCTGCTCGATCACCATGCCGCGTGCCGCTACTTGCGGATCGGCCAGCACTTCGTCAATGCGTTGCACCTTGGCGCACGGCACGTCGATGGCATCGAGCGCCACCAGGCATTGCGCGACCGTGCGCTGCGCCACCCAGCCGCGTGCGACCGGCAGGATCTCCGCGCGGTGGGCATTGCGGCCAGCGGCGGTGTGCATCCGCGTGTCGGCGGCGAACGCTTCGCCGCCGACCAGGGCGGCGAAGCGCTTCCACGCATCGTCGACCTGGGCCGCGATAACGACGTAGCCGTCCGATGCGGTAAAGACACCGTAGAGGGTCGACTGCGGCAGGTCGTGGCCGGTCTGCACCGGCACTTCCTGGCCGCCCGACATCGTGTAGCACTGCACCGCGTACTCGTGCATCGACACCAGGCAGTCATACAGGGCCATGTCGATGTGCTGCCCGCGGCCGGACTTGACCCGGCCCAGCAGGGCGGCGCAGACCGAAGCCACGCCGTGGATGCCGGTGTACATGTCACCCAGCGCAATGCGCAGCAACGGCGGGGCCTCGCCGGGCGAGCCGACCATCTGCATGATGCCGCTCTTGGCTTCCGCGATCAGCCCGAAGCCGGCACGATGCGAATCCGGGCCGGTGTGGCCGTAGGCCGAGACCGAGCAATACACCAGCTTCGGGTTGCGCTCGCTCAGGGCCTTGTAGCCAAGGCCGAGCTTGTCCAGTGCTCCCGGCCGGTAGTTCTCGACGAACACGTCGGCCGTATCGGCCAGCCTGTGCATCAGTTCCAGGCCGCGCGGGTCCTTGAGGTTGATGCATAGGCCCTTTTTTCCCATGTTCTGCTGCAGGAAGTAGCCGCTTTGCCCATCGACGAAGTAGGGGTGCTGGCGCCCGGCGTCGCCCGTGGTGGGACGCTCGACCTTGATCACCTCCGCGCCCAGCGCGGCAAGGCAACGGCTCAGGTAGGGGCCCGCCAGGAAGTGGCTGTAGTCGATGACACGGATGCCATCCAGGGGAAGCGCTTGCGTCATGCCGGTCTCCGCGGAATCATCAGGCGATGCTCGCCTTTCTGCACGACTTCGCCGCGCTGGTTGATCAGCTCGGAGGGCAGTACCACGATGCCCCAGCCGGGCTTGCTCTTCGACCCGCGCATGCTGCCCACGCGAAACCTGACGTGCAGCGTGTCGCCGAGCTTGATCGGACCCAGGAAATCCCAGGTCCAGCCGAGCGACATGCCGGGCAGGAAGCGGTATTCGCTGACGGTCTTCAGCCCGTCGGCAATCGAAAGGCCGAACAGGCCGTGTGCCACCCGCGTGCCGAACGGCGTGGTCCTGGCATATGCCTCGTCGGTGTGCACAGGGGTGTGGTCACCCGTCAGGTCGGCGTAGGCCATGACGCGGGCCTCGGTCACCTCGTAGGCGGGGCTGATGCATTCGTCGCCCACGCGGGCGTCGTCCCAGTAACGTTCTTCGCTCATTGCCATATCCTTGTCAGGCACGGGGATTGATGGCCAGGGCCTGCGCTACCGCGCCGGGGCTGGCTTGAATGAGTTCGACGGCGAGGCCGTCCGGCAGGCGCAGCCAGTTGCGGCCCTGGGGCATCTCGCTCACGCCGAACGATGCGGCCGCGGCGAGCGCGGCTTCCAGGTCCTCGCACATCACGCCAAGGTGGGCGAGCCGGCCTTCGGGGCCGTCGAAGTCCGGGCTGGCGATGAACTGCATGCCGCCGAGTGTCCAGTACTGGCGCGGCTGCGCCTGCGTGCCATCGATCTCGCGCATGGCCATGCCCAGCACGTCGCGGAAAAAGCGGATATGCCAGTGGATGTCCCTGACCCGGATGGCGGCATGCTCCACATAGGCTTTGCTTGCGGCTGTCATGTCATTGGCTCCCCGCGGCGGCAGGCTGCTGGGTCAGGCCGTGCTCGATGCCCTTGATGCACGCCACCAGCGCCTGGTTGACCGGCGTCGGCACGCCGCAGCGCGCTCCCGCCCGCACCACCGCGCCGTTGATGAAATCGACTTCGGTGGCGGCGCCTTTTTCCAGGCTCTGCAGCATGGAGGCCTTGAAATCCGGCGGAAGCCCGTCTGCCGCCATCACCCAGGCGTCGCGCGGCTGGGCAATCGAGAGCTTCACGTCGTTGGCACGCGCCACCGCCATGGCTTCGGCAACCGCAGCCACGGCGCAAGCCTCGGCCTCGGGTACGGCGTAGAGGCCGCCATAGGGCAGGCGGGTGATGCCGCTGAGCGCGCCGGTGGCGACGTTGATCAGCAACTTGTCCCACATGGTGCCGACGATGTTGTCGCTGACGTCGGTGCGCAGGCCGGTGCGCTCGAACTCCGCCGCGATGGCGCGCACGCGGTCGCTCAGCGCGCCGTCGAGTTCGCCGATGATGGTGAGCTTGCCCCGGGTGCCGGCAATGATGCGGCCCGGGCCCAGGAATACCCCGCCGACATAGGTCTTGCCGGCCAGCACGCGTGCGCGGCCCACTGCCTGCGCCAGGATGTCTTCATGGCCCATGCCGTTTTGCAGCGATATGACCGAGGTCTGCGCGCCGACGATGGGCATGGCTGAAGCAATGGCTTGCGCGGTATGGAAGGATTTGACGAGCACGATCACCAGATCGGCCGGCGCCAGGCCGGCGCAGCCGGTGGCAGCCTTCACCCGGACGCGGATTTCCGAATCGCCGTCCCGCATGAGCAGGCCATCGCGATGGATGGCATCGACGTGCGCCTGGAAGCGATCGATCAGTGTGACGTCCGAGCCAGCCCTGGCCAACGTTCCGCCGATCGCGCAACCGAGCGCGCCGGCACCGAGGACATAAATCTTCACCTTGTCTCCTTATGCCGCGCCGAAAGGGGGCGCAGCCACAGGTGAAACGATATGGACCTCGGTCTATTTGGTAAATACAATGAAGGTAATACTGTTCATTGCGAAATGCAATACGCATACGCCGCACATACCGCATGCCGCACACTGCGCTCGCCCCGAATCCCGACGACGACCTGATTGAGCCCCGCATGCTCAGGCTGCTGGATCTGCTCTACCGAACGCGCAGCGTCACGCAGTCGGCGGCGGCACTGGGACAAAGCCAGTCCACGGTCAGCATCTGGCTGGGCAAGCTGCGCCGCCAGCTGAACGATCCGCTGTTCGTTCGCACGCCCTCCGGCATGCAGCCGACGCCCCGCGCCGATGCGCTGATCGAGACCGCCCGCAACGCGCTGGAGTCTTTGCGCTTGCTAACCACGTGCGATGTCAGTTTCGACCCCGCCACGGCGGAACGTACCTTCCGCATTTGCATGACTGACGCCAGCCATATCACGCTGTTGCCGCAGTTGCTGGCGCACGTGCGCACCTTTGCTCCTTGCGTTCGGCTGGTGGCGGCGCGTATCGACGGCAATACGGCGGCGGCGCTGCAGTCCGGCGAGGCAGACCTGGCGCTCGGCCTGGTGCCCTGGCTTGACGCGGGCTTCTACCAGCAAACCTTGTTTCCGCAGGATTGGGTGTGCCTGGTCAATGCGCGCCATGCCCGCATTGCGCAGGAACTCACGCTGCAGCGCTATTGCGGCGAAGGTCACATCGGCATTGTCGGGGGCACGGGCGCACAAGTGCTGGAACGCGCGCTGGAGGAGCAACAGATCCACCGCAACATCATGCTTGAACTCCCCGGCTTCCTTGGACTGGCGGCAATCGTCGCATCGACCGACCTGATCGCCACCGTGCCGCGCCATATTGGCGAGACGCTGGCGGCAATGACCAATTTATCCGTTCTGGCTTGCCCAGTGGCCATCCCGCCCTTCACCGTCAAGCAGCATTGGCATGCTCGCTTCCACCACGATCCCGCCAATCGCTGGCTGCGTGGGGTGTGCGAAATCCTGTTCCAGAGCCGCCGAATCAAGCACGGGGAGCCGAAGCCCGGCTCGGAAGCGTAGGAGGCCAGGAATTCGGGCCGGGCATGGCGGAGGAGCGGCCTTGCCGACGCCGCCGGCGCGCTGAACTGCTCACCGGTTGCAACCCTTCGCCGGCGTCCACTTGTCCTGGCGCCGGGTTGCCGTACGCGCGATTCCGGATTCCGGGCCAGGCAACGGAGACGGATGCCAGCACGGAATCCTGGCGTTCCAACGCCGGTTCAGCCGACGCGGATGCCCGCCTGCCCGACCATCTCGGCGGCCTGTCCAACGGAGATGATGGCTCCCTTGAACGAGGCCGCGGCGGTCGTGAGGCTCAGCCCGCCGAGTTCGGCCAGGCGGAGGTCCGCGCCATCGAAGCGGGCGTGCTTCAGGTTGGCGTCACGCAGGCTGCCGCCCTCGAACACGGTGTCCCGGAAATCGCAGCCGGCGAGGTCGGCATCGGACAGGTCGAGTTGCTCCAGGCGTTGCTTGCGGAACGACAAGCCGCGCAGGTCGCTGCCGACGAGAAGGGTGTTGTGGAAAACGAGGCCCAGGGTGGCGGTTTCGCGGAACCGGGCGCCGGTCAGCTTGGTTTCCGTGAAGAGGGCGCCGGCCAGCCGCGCGCGCTCCCATTGCGTGTTGTTCAGGTCGCTGTTGCAGAAGCGCGCTTCCGTGGCGTCGACCAGGGTGAAGTCGGCGCCGGCGGCCTTGCAGCGCATCCATTTCGACTCGGCGAGGTTCGCCTTTCTCAGCTGCGCGCCCGCAAAGGTGCACATCAGGAATTCCACGGACGAAAAGTCCAGGCCGCTCAGGTCCAGGTCGTCGAAGCTGCATTGCTCGAAACGGAGCGCGGCCGGCCGTTGCGCAAGCATCTCGAGGATGCCGTTGCGCGAGAGCCCGGCATTGCTGATGATGTGGGGGGATGGTATGGGCATGGGATTGGCGGAAGGAACGTCGGATGACGCCTTGATTCTGTTTTGGAAGTGCCGCCCTTGGTCACCTGGGTGTGTCCGAGAGGATGAGGCAAGCGATCGACGAGCGAGTGCGTCAATACATTGTGTCTAGTGCGTGGCCCTGTCGCACATCGCCAGCAACGATGCCAGCAGACGTGCCTTGCGGGGCGCATCGACGTCATAGACCTCGAACATTTCCGCGTACCACATGCCATCTCCCGCCAGACGGCAGATCAGGAGCCGGTCTTCGGCAGTGGTGTCGGCGGGGTCATGCGCGATGGCGTCCCTCATGCGCTGGCTCCATCCCTGGCGGCAGCTGGGGAGCGTCAAGGCCAGCATGGCAATGGCACGCTGCGTTCCAATGGCGTTGTTGGGCGAGGTGCTGTCGAAGCATGTCCTGATGTAGGCGCGGGCGTGTTTGCCAGGACCATCCGGCTCGGCGGACAGCGCGCGTTGATAGCGGCTGTCGAATTCCTCGAAGAGCTGCTCGCACAGGGCTTCGAGCAGGGCGTTCTTGCTGCGGTAGTGATACTGCAGGCCTCCCTTGCTCACGCCGGCGCGTTGCGCCACCAGGTCGAGCGTAACCGACTCGGGGCCCTCAGAGACCAGCAGGTCCCGCACGACCGAGAGGCACTGGGTCCGGATCAGTTCAGGGTTCTTGAGACGCTTGCTTGCTTCGGACATGATAAATCCAGCCAGACGGATTTATTATTCTAGCACCTTGCCCTTGCTTTGTAGCAAGGACAAGACAAAGCGGGGCCGAGGGCTGACGTCGGGCCGTGAGTGGCTGGAACAGCCTGGAGGGACCTGACCTGCCCGGCTGCATGGCCAGCCCCGCCAGCCAGGCTAGCGCAGCGCGAACCCCCGTTCCCGCACCGTCTCCGAGTCCAGCCCGATCTGCACCTTGAAATCCCCCGCCTCGGCGGCGTATTCGAGCCTGGCGTTGAAGAATTTCAGCTTGTCCTCGTCGATGGTGAAATGCACCACGCGCGCCTCGCCCGCCTTGAGCATGAGCTTGCGGAAGTCCTTCAACTCCTTCACCGGCCTCACCACAGAGGCGGCGACATCCTGGATATAGAGCTGGACCACCGTCTCCCCGTCGCGCTCCCCGGTGTTGGTCACCGTCACGCTGGCCTCGATCCGGCCATGGCGCGGCATGGCCGGGCTCGATAGCGTGATGTCGGACACGCTGAAGTCCGTATAGCTCAGGCCATAGCCGAACGGATACAGCGGGCCGGACGGCTCTTCGAAGTATTGCGAAGTATAGTTCGGCGGCTTGCCCGGCACGAAAGGGCGTCCGATGCGCAGATGGTTGTAATAGGTCGGGATCTGCCCCAGCGAACGCGGGAAGGAAATGGGCAGCTTGCCCGATGGGTTGTAGTCGCCGAACAATACATCGGCAATCGCATGGCCGCCCTCGGTGCCGGCGTACCAGGTCTCGAGCAGGGCATCGGCGTTCTCCTTTTCCCAGGCGAGCGTCAGGGGGCGGCCGTTCATCAGTACCACCACCAGCGGCTTGCCGGTCGTCCTGAGCGCCTTGAGCAGGGTCTCCTGGCCGCCCGGCAAGGACAGGCTCGTACGGCTCGATGCCTCATGCGACATGCCGCGCGACTCGCCTACGGCGACCACGATGGCGTCGGCGCCGCGTGCTGCTTCCACGGCCTCGGCAATCATGTCGCCGGGAGCACGCTTGTCCTGCACGATCTCGGGCTTGTCCCAGTTCATGAAGTTCAGGTATCCGACCACGCCGGCATCGTCGGTCACGTTCGCGCCGCGGGCATAGACCACCCGGGCCTGGTCGCCAACGGCGTCGCGCACGCCTTGCAGCAGCGTGACCGTCTGCCCGGATTTGCCGGCCGCCGACCAGCTGCCCATGGTGTCGACGGGCGCATCGGCCAACGGCCCGATCACCGCGAGCGTGCCGGTCTTCTTCAGGGGCAGCGTCCGGCCGCGGTTCTCGAGCAGGACCAGCGACCTGCGCGCGGCGGCGCGCGCCGCCGCCCGGTGCAGGCGGCTCTGCGCGTCGACCTCCGGCGGGTCCTGCTCGGCGGCGCCGATGCGCCGGTAGGGGTCCTGGAACAGGCCCAGGTCGTACTTGGCGCCCAGCACCTCGCGCACCGCGCCATCGATGTCGCGCACGGACACTTCGCCCGCTTTCACGAGCCCCGGCAGGTGCGCCAGGTACGCCGAGTCATGCATGCTCATGTCGACGCCGGCCTGGATGGCGAGCCTGGCGGCTTCGCGCCCGTCCTTCGCCACGCCATGCAGCGTCAGCTCGTCAATGGCCCCGTGGTCGCTGACCGTGATGCCCTTGAAGCCCCACTCCTTGCGCAGCAGGTCCCGCAGCAGCCATGTGTTGGACGTGGCCGGTACGCCGTTGATCGAGTTCAGCGCGATCATGACCCCGCCGGCGCCGGCATCGATGCCGGCCCGGTACGGTGGCAGGTAGTCCTGGAGCATGCGGATCGGGCTCATGTCGACCGTGTTGTAGTCGCGCCCGCCTTCCACCGCCCCGTATAGCGCGAAGTGCTTGACAACGGCCATCACGCTGTCGGCGTTGGCCAGGGAGGTTCCCTGGAAGCCCCTGACGCTGGCCTGGGCGCACAGCGAGACGAGATAAGGATCCTCGCCGAAGCCTTCGGAGGTGCGTCCCCAGCGCGGATCGCGCGCGATGTCGACCATCGGCGCGAAGGTCACGTCGAGGCCGTCCGCGCTGGCTTCGATGGCCGCGACGCGCGCGCTCTGCGCCACGGTTTCCATGTCCCAGCTCGATGCCAGGCCCAGGCTGATCGGGAATACGGTACGGTGCCCGTGCACCACGTCGTACGCGAAGAAGATGGGAATCTTCAGGCGGCTGTGCTTCACCGCAGCGTCCTGCATCGGCCGGTTGTCCTTGCGCGTCACCGAATTGAAGGTGCCGCCTACCCGGCCCGCCGCGATCTCCTTGAGCAGCTGGGGCTGGGGCATGTCCTCGCCGATGCTGATGAGGCGCAACTGGCCGATCTTTTCGTCCAGCGTCATCCGCCCCATGAGGTCGGCGATAAAGGCATTCTTGTCGCCGGCGGAAGCCGATACCGGGTCGGCAATCACTGGAGAGCAAAGCAGGCTGGCCGACAGGGCCAGCAAAGAGAGCATTCTCAATTGATAGTTATCCAAGTGGCTCGACAGGGCGGCCCGCCCCGCGATGGGGCGCGCTTCCTGCCACACGGGCTGACGCCGCGCGCCCTGAACCGGCGCGCGAAACGAAATGCGTTATCTTTCCGCACTGCGCCAGCAGTTTACCGCCATTACACTAATGCCTTGCGCCGCGTGTGCCGTGGCAGCATCTTTCACCTGCTTTTTCTGGAGAGATTCGTGGCTCTTGCCTCTATCGCCGCATCGTTACGCATCAGGATGCAAACCGCCTTGCCTGCACTGATTGCCGCCTGGACACTGATGTGCGGCACCCAGGCCGGGGCGTTCTCCCTGGACGATGTGACAGCCCGCGCCAGGACCCTGGCCGATACGCCCTACGCCGCGCCGGCCAACAACCTGCCGCCGGTGTTCAGCCAGATGCAGTTTGCCGACTACATCAAGATCCAGCCCCGCCGCGACGCCCTGGAGTGGAAGGACCAGGGCACGCCGTTCCGCCTGGGCTTCTACCACCAGGGCATGCAGTTCAGCAGCCCGGTGCGCATCAACGAGATCGTCGGCAACGCGGTCCATGAGATCCAGTACGACCCGGCCCGGTTCGACTTCGGCGGCCTGAAGTTCGACAAGTCCGCGACCGGCAAGCTTGGCTATGCCGGCTTTCGCGTGCTTTATCCGATCAACCGCGCCGGCAAGCTCGACGAGATCATGAGCGTGCTGGGCGCCAGCTATTTCCGGGTCGTCGGCAAGAACCAGGTCTATGGCCTGTCCAGCCGCGGCCTGGCCATCGATACCGGGCTGCCCGTCGCCGAGGAGTTCCCGGCCTTCCGCGAGTTCTGGATCGCACGGCCCGCGGCGCAGGACAATCATCTGGTGTTCTACGCCCTGCTGGACTCGCAACGCGCCACCGGCGCTTACCGCTTCGACCTCTATCCCGGCGAGGACACCATCCTCAAGGTGCAGGCACGCATCTTCCTGCGCGGGGCCGTTACCAAGCTCGGCGTGGCGCCATTGACCAGCATGTTCCTGTTCGGGCCGAACCAGCAGCGCGATCCGTACAACTTCCGTCCGGCCCTGCATGACTCCAACGGCCTGGCCATCCACACCGGAAACGGCGAATGGCTGTGGCGGCCGCTGAACAACCCGCGCCACCTCGCCATCAGCACCTTCCAGGTCACGAATCCACGGGGCTTCGGGCTGCTCCAGCGCGGGCGCGAGTTCTCCGCCTTCGAGGATCTGAAGGACCGCTACGACCTGCGCCCGAGCGCCTGGATCGAGCCGCAGGGAGACTGGGGGAAGGGCAAGGTCGAGCTGGTGGAAATCCCCTCGCCGGACGAGACCAACGACAATATGGCCGCCTTCTGGACGCCGGACCAATTGCCGCCCAAGGGCCAGCCACTGCAGGCCGACTATACGATGCACTGGACCATGAACGAGCGCGCGCTGCTCGACAAGGATCTGGCCTGGGTCAAGCAGACGCTGCGCTCGGCAGGGGAAATCACGCAGGCCAACCTGATCCGCCGTCTCGATGGCAGCACGGGCCTGATCGTCGATTTCGAGGGTCCCGTGCTCGCCAGCCTTCCCGCTGGCACGCAGGTCGGCGCACAGGTCAGCGCGAGCGACAACGCCGAGATCCTCGACAACGTGCTGGAGCCCAACCCGGTCACCAAAGGCTGGCGGCTGAATCTGCGGATCAAGGTCAAGGATCCGCGCAAAGTGGTGGAAATGCGTGCGGCGCTGGTGTCCGGCAACAAGACGCTGAGCGAGACGTGGAGCTACCAGTTGCCGCCGGATTCGGTGGGAGGGCAGTAAGCGGGCCGCAGCCGCAAGCCGGCGCGTCCTCAAGGCGTGCCGGGTATGCCGTGCATTGCGCCCATCGTGCCCCGTATCGTTGCCCAGTGTTCCTCAAGCCACGTCTGGCGCCGCTCTGGCGAGGAGGGCGGGCTACCCGGCGCCGAGCTGGAATTCTCCCCTCGGCGGGGCGTGTTGCTTGCATGGCAACCGCGCGCAGCGCTTACAGGCTTGCGCGCAGCTTGTCGGGATTGCGGACCATGTACACACCGGCAATCCGGGCGGAGGCGTCAGGCTCCAGTGCTACGGCCAGCGCGATGTGCCCATCGGGCTCGCGAAGCACATAGCCAGGCCCCCCGTTGACCCGCGCGCGCAAGAGCCGGCCCGAGGGGCTCTGGCGCAGCCATGCGCGATGCAGCCCGCACAGGACGAGGGCGACCGCATCCGCGCCCTGGATGGGCCTGGCAATTGCCGCCCGCCGCCCGCCGCCATCGCTCATCAAGGTTGCGTCGGCGCACAGTACTGCCGCCAGTGCTTCCGGGTCGCCGGCCTGCAAGGCCTGTTCAAAGGCCTGCAGCAGGGCCTGCAACTGTTCGTGGCTGACCTCGCAGCGCGCATAGTCCTGTTGAACATGGCGCCGTGCCCGCGTGGCCAGTTGCCGGCATGTGGCCGGGTCGCGGCCCAGGCGCCTGGCGATATCGTCGAACGACAGTGCGAACACATCGTGCAGCAGGAAGGCGGCTCGCTCCAGTGGCGTCAGGCGTTCGAGCGTCAGCAGGAACGCGGTGGATACATCCTGCGCGTAGGCCAGCCGGGCCTGCGGGTCGGCGAGTTCATGCGCGCCGCCCGCATCGGCGTTCGCGTGTTCGATCCAGGGCTCGGGCAGCCAGACGCCGACATAGTGCTCGCGTTGCCGCTGCGCGTTGCGCAGGCGGTCGATGCAGGCATTGGTGGCCATGCGGGTCAGGTAGGCGGCTGGTTCGTGCAGGCCGGCCAGATCCACCTCCTGCCATTGCAGCCACAAGGTCTGCACCAGATCCTGCGCGTCCGCGCGCGAGCCAAGCATGCGCCAGGCCAGTGCCAGCATCGCGGCGCGCTGGGCTTCGAACAGGCGCACATGTTCTCTATCGGGATTGCGGGGATTGCGGGGAGCGGGGTAGGGCATGTTCATCGCGCCGCTGTGCGTTGGCGAGCCGCAATGCGCAGTTCGGAGAGGGCCTTTACCACCTGGCCGGGCTGCTCGACGTGCAGGTAATGGCCACTTCCGCGCAGTACCACGCGCGCCACGCCGGCTTCCCGGGCGATCGTTTCCTGATTCCGTTGCCACGCGTTACGCATGACGTCGTCCTCGAGTCCGGCGGGAAAGTCTCGCATCACGTCGCTGCTGAGCACCACGGCCGGTACCGCTGGCAGCCGCGGTAGCGCCAGGGCTTCTTGCAGGGTGGCATCGAAGCCGGCATTTTCGTCCTTCAAGGTCTGGTAGTGGCGTGAGGTGAATGACCAGGCCGTGGCGCTGGCGCGCTGGTCCGTGGGGAGGCGTCCGGTGATCAGGGACGCCGGCTGGTCCATCAGCCGCGGCAATCCCAGTGGCGCCAATGCATTGGCTGCGCCCAGCAGGCGGCCGAGGCCGGTGCGGAAGCGATGGTAGCGCTGCGGCGGAAACTGCACCGCATAGTCGCGCCCGACCGCGTCGATAAAGGCCAGGCCGGCCACGTCGCGGGGATAGGCGCGGGCATGCATGCCCGCGAGCAGGCCACCCATCGAGTGTCCGGCCAGCAGCCACGGCGGGGCCTCGCCGGCCGCCACCAGCGCACGCCGCAGATCGTCGACGGCGGCAAGCCCCAGGTGTGGCGCAGGGGCCGCGTCCGACCAGCCATAGCCGGCGCGGTCATAGCTGCACACCCGTCCGCCCTCGGACAGCCGGTCTTGCACCCAGGCCCAGTCTTGCGACCAGCCGCTCATCCCCGCCTCCAGGACCAGGGTTGGCGTGCCGTGGCCGGTGCAATGCAGGTGCAGGCGGAAGCCACCGGCCGGCACGCGTTGTCCGGGCGCCGGCCAGCGCATCGCCATGGCATCGTCGTAGCCTCGCTGAACGCGGTGTCCGATCACTGCGGATACGAAGAGGAGAAGCGCCGCGAGAAGGCTTGCCGCGAGGAGCCGGCGGCGCAAGGGCCGGCGCCGGGAGAGTGACCCATCGGGGTGCTGTTTCGGGATGTGCGATGGCTTTGTCATAGGGGCTGTGACCGTGATCTGGTTGGACAGGGCAGCGCGGTTCATTACCGCGCGCTGATCCTTAGACGAAGCAGCGGCCCGGAATGTGACATGCCTCGGCGCCGCGGGGCCGACGCCCGCGCTGGCCGCGTCGGCCGACCCTTAGCCTGGCCCGCTACCGGCGCATGTAGCAGGCCAGCCCCAGCCGCGGCAGCACGCGCGCCAGCTCCCAGAATCGCTCGTCGAGTTCGCCGATGCGGTCCAGGTCCGCGTTGCTCAGCAAGCTGTAGAGGTCATCCATCTTTGCCATGCGCGGATCGGCCCATTCGCACTATTCTCGATTTATCCACAAGGACTCGACGGAGGAGGAGTGCGATGTGCGCCAATGGATTCTTGCGGTCATCCCTGTCGCTGCTTTTGATGGGCGGGGCGCTCTCCCTCGTTGCCTGTGGCGGCGGGGACGAATTCTTCGGCTTCGGCAGCGGTGGTTCAGGCACCTTGAACGTCTCTATGACCGACGCGCCTTCCTGTGGCTTCGATCACGTGTTCGTCACCGTCAGCCGGGTGCGGGTCCATACCGATCCCAATGCCGATGTGAACGGATCCGGCTGGGTCGATGTCACTGTCAGCCCGCCGCAGCGGATCGACCTGCTGTCGCTCACGAACGGGGCGCTCGCCACGCTTGGCCAGACGTCGCTGGCGGCCGGCACTTACCAGCAGATCCGTCTCGTGCTCGCGCTGAACGGCGCCGGGGCGCTCGCCAATTCCGTAGTGCCCACCGGCGGAACCGAGCAGGCTCTCGATACGCCGAGCGCGGCGCAGGCCGGCATCAAGATCATCCGCTCCTTCACGGTGGCGCGCGGCACGCTCACCGGCCTGGTGCTGGACTTCGACGCCTGCCGGTCCATCGTTGCGCTCGGCAACGGTAGTTTCAGCCTGAATCCCGTGGTGTCTGCCCTGCCGACTGCGGTGAGCGGCGCCGTCACTGGCGCGCTGGCCAACGCGCCAGGTGCCCGGGTCTACGCGCAGCGCAATGGCGTGGTGGTCAAGACGACCGTGGCTGACGCCAACGGCAACTTCACCCTGTCACCCGTCGAGCAAAGCAGCGCTGCCGGCAATGTGGACGTGGTGATCGTGCCGACCTCGGCGGCTGGCCGTGGCAGCGGCATCGTGCGAGGCGTGCCGGTGGTGGCTGGCGGCAGTACCGCCATTGCGACGGCATTTGCTGCGATCACCCTGCCGGCCTCGGCGTTCCGCACCGTTTCCGGGACGGTGACACCGGCCAGCGCGCAGGCAATCGTCCGCGCGCTGCAACTGACGGGCGGCGGCAGCTTCGAGATTGCCGCGACGGCTGCGGCTTCCGATTCAGGTGCCTACCGCCTGTTCCGGACACAGCCGGCCTTGCCGGCGGCCGCGCCGGTGGTGGGCACTTACCAGACCGTGCTGCCGATTCCACTGATGGCGGACACCGGTGCCGCGGGTGCATATAGTATCCAGGCCAGCAGCGCTGCCGGCGCGGTCATTACGCAGCAGGTCAATGTGGCTGGAGCGGATGCCACCCAGAATTTCGCATTCTGACTCGCGGACGCCGGCATCGCCGGTGTCCGCATTCAACGCGTGCGGGACGAGGGCCTGAGCGGACCCGGCTCCGCTCACAACGCGTACAACATGCCAAGTACGAGCAGGCACCCGGCAACCGTCAGGTAGTACCTGCCGCCGTGATGGGGGTCCCTGCCATGCGGAATCTGCGGTGATCGGGTGTGGGTCGGTTTCATCAAATGGTCTCCCGGGTCGCGGCTGGATGGTGTCCGCTCAGGACCCAAGCGGATAGACAACCAGCAGGGGGCTGGCATGACTGCCGCGCTGATATGGTGGCGTGCCTGCCGAAGCACCGGGCACGCATGGCGCTGCCTTGATCAGCGTTACCGGTACACGGGTCCGGCGCATCAGCCTGGCGGGCAGGCCGCCGCCGAAGCAGGCGTTGAAGCGCGACCAGAACGTGGTGCCCAGCAGGATGCCATCGCACTGGCTGGCTTCCGCCACGTGCGCGATGGTCTTTGCCGTTGGCCCAACGCAGATCTCGGGCACATAGTTCACGCCCGAATCGTCGAGGATCGCGCACGCCCGGGACAGGGCGCGAGTGCCCTCCGCGCGCTCGATCGTCCGCAACGCGGACAGCGAATGGAACGCGCTCGCGCGGCCAAGTTCCACCGGCGCCTGGACATTGAGCAGGACCACTTCGGAGATGCTGCCCTCTCGGAACAGAAAAGCCGCATGCCGGACAGCCGACAGGGCGCTGTCGGAGCCATCGGCGAAGACGAGGAGCTTGACCATCGCTTATAGCCTGTAGAGATAAAGGGGATCCGGTTCCGGTAACGGACACATCACGCGGTTCCCATGTCAGCAGATTAAGAAATAGGCCGTGGAATTGGCGTAAAGAGGTATCGGCCGCGCATAAAGAGTCTGTCAATTCCGCTTCGCGCGTGGGCGGATGGCGCACTTCCCCATTGCCGGTGCCGCGCGGCTGATCCCGTCTGGCACCCGCTTGATCCACGTCAACGGCGGCGCCCCGGTGTTTTCTACACTGATGGCATGGCTTGGCAGGCGCGGGGCCGTGCGTTCCATGCGTTCCGGTTTCGATGGCAATGGCCGGCATGCGCGCGAAAACAGCACCTTGAAGTTGCCCGCCTGGCTCGCGTTGCGCGCTGACTGGCGCTTGCCCAACCCTACTGGCCCGAGACGACCATGAAACTGTCCTTCTTCCCCGGTGCGCGGACGCAGATCCTGCTTGTTGCCGCGGGCATGGCGCTCACCATGACGCCCGCGCGCGCCGAGGATAGTGCCAGGCTGGCGCAGCTATGCGCGAGCTGTCATGGGCCGCACGGCCACAGCGAATCACCGATGTATCCGCGGCTGGATGGGCAGACGCCCGAATACCTGCAGACGCAGCTAAGGGCGTTTCGCGAGCACGGCCGCGCGGAAACCGATGCGCGCACGCATATGTGGGGCGTCGCGTCCCGGCTTGACGACGCGGCGATCCAGGCGCTTGCGGCCTATTACGCAAGGCAGAGCCCGGCGCCGGGCGCGGCCGGCGACCCTGAACTGATGGGCAAGGGGCAAGCCATCTTCGAGAAAGGCGTCCCCGACAGCGGGGTACCCGCCTGCGCCTCATGCCATGGCGCCCAGGCCCAGGGCGCAGGTGCGTTCCCGCGGCTGGCGGGGCAGCACCAGGCTTATCTGCTGCGCCAGATCGAAGTGTTCAAGAACCGCTCGCGCGGGAACTCGCCCGTGATGAGCGCCGTGGCGCACGATCTGAACTACGACAACGCCAGGGCCGTGGCTGCCTACCTGCAGTCCAGGTGAGCCGGGGAAACGCCGGGGAGACGCGCGCAACGCGCAGGCACGCCCTGCGGGCTCACAGCGCGCCCAGGCGCCGCAGCTTTGCCCTGAGCGCTTCGATCTGATCCAGCAGGTCCAGCACCATGGCCGTGCCGGCCGTGTTCATTTCCAGGTCGCGCGTCAAGCGCAGTGCGGCGCGGGCGCGCGTCAGCGTGCCGCCGGCAAAACGCCAGTCCCGCGCTTCTCCGCCGCTGGGTGTCAGCACGCCTTCCTCGACCAGCGCAACTACCTCGTCGATGTCGGCCTGGCAGGCCTGGGTCAATTCGACGAGCGTGAACTGGACCTCCTCCTCGACCAGGACGCTGTGCAATACGGTCATTTTCCTGTCGGTCATTGCATCAAGCCTCCAGTGATTTGCGTGGGGCAAAGCCGCCAAAGGTCTTTGCCATATCCCGGTAGGCCGCCTTGGCCTGGTCCGTGTCCGCCGGGGGCAGGGCAATGAAGAGTACCGCGTACAGGTCGCCGGGCGGATTGCCGGGAATGCCCTTGCCCTTGAGCCTGAGCTTGCGGCCCGACGACGAGCCGGGCGGCACGCTCAGCTGGACGCTTCCGTCCGGCGTGGGGATCTGGACGTTCGCGCCCAGTGCGGCTTCCCATGGCGCGACCGGGAGATCGGCGTACACGTCGCGGCCGTCGACGCGGAACAGCGGGTGGGGCGCGAACTCGATCTCCAGGTACAAGTCACCCGCCGGCGCGCCGCCCAGCCCGGGGCCGCCCTGGCCGGCGAGCCTGAGATGCTGGCCGGCACGGATGCCCTTGGGGATATTCACTTCCAGCTGGCGCTCCTGCATCCGCACGTGCCCGCTGGCGTCCATCTGCGGCGCCCGCAGCGAGATGGTGCGCAGGCCGCCGCGATAGGCGTCGCGCAGGTCGATCTGTACCTTGGCGTGATGGTCGCCGCCAATCACGTGGGTGCTGCCGTGCGCGGAGCGGCTTGCGCGTGGCCGTGCCCCGAAGATCGCTTCGAAGAAGTCGCTATGTTCCGCGCCGTAGTCGTCCGCACTGTCGGCGCCGCTGAACTCGAAGCCGCTGTCCCAGCCCGGCGGCGGCGTGAACTCGCGGTCCTTCCCTTGCCGGTAGCGCGTCCCGATATCGTCATAGGCCGCCTTCTTCTCTTCGTCCTTCAATACCGCATAGGCCTCCGCGATTTCCTTGAAGCGGGCTTCCCCATCGGGATCCTTGCTGACGTCGGGGTGATACTTGCGCGCCAGCTTGCGGTAAGCGCGCTTGATTTCATCCGGCGTGGCGGTGGATTCCAGTCCCAGCATCGCGTAGTAGTCTTTGTACTCCATGAATGCTCCAGGCAATTGGCTGCGTGCGGTGCGGCAGGCGATCAACGGACGTGGCCTGCGAATGCTGCTGAATGCTGCTATCCGAGTATAGGAGGCAAAGGCGAGGCCGGGCGGCGCCGGGGGCGCATGGCCGGACCATGGTGCACGTGGCGCTTGAGACAGATCAAGCGTCTTGTCGACATGTGCCCTACCATGAGTCCATGGGCCACGCCGCCCACCGGCAATGCCGCGGAAGACTGGAGGTGTGTCGTGCACAAGCGATGGCTACGGCTAATGCCAGGGCTGACGGCCTTCCTGGTATTGATCCTCTCCGGCTGCGGCTACAACACGATCCAGTCCCGGGACGCACAAGTGAAAGCGGCATGGTCCGAAGTGGTGAACCAGTACCAGCGCCGCTCGGACCTGGTGCCCAACCTTGTCGACACGGTCAGGGGCTACGCAAGCCATGAGCAGGAAGTCTTCACGCAGGTGACGGAGGCGCGCGCACGCGTGGGTACGATCGGGGCTTCGCCGGAACTGCTCAAGGACCCCCAGGCATTTGCCCGTTTCCAGGAGGCGCAAGGGCACCTGTCGGGCTCGCTGTCCAGGCTGCTGGCCATTTCGGAAAACTATCCGCAGTTGAGGGCAGATACCGGGTTCCGCGACTTGCAGGCGCAGCTCGAAGGGGCCGAGAACCATATCACCGCAGCGCGGAATCGGTACATCCAGGCGGTGCAGGCTTACAACGCGACCGTGCGTTCCTTCCCGTCGAATCTCACGGCCCTGGCGCTGGGATACAAGCCCAAGTCTGATTTCACCGTCGCCAACCAGGGCGAAACCACCAAGCCGCCGCCGGCGGAGTCAGGCGCGCCTTCTCTGAAAACACCCGGGAGTGCCTATTGAGACGATGCTGCCCCTGGTGCAGGGCGGTGTGCTGCGCGCCGTCCTGGGCCGGCTTGCGGGCGCGGTCGTGACCGGCGGTGGCGGCGCTTCAGGGAAATGGTGATGCAGGGCGTCGGCCGTATCGTGCGCCATCGGCTGATGAACCAGCCCCGACAAGCCGTCGATTCTCTGAGGCCGGAACGTGCCGAAGGCTGGCGCGTACCGTACCTATTCCTATTGCGCTTGCGCGGCGACCGCGGGCAAGGCCCGGCTCCCTGCTTGCGCCGCCGCCAGCGTGCCGATGCGGTCTAGCGCTGCAAGAAGCTTCGGCGTCGTTGGCTGGGCGCAGTTGATCCTGACGTGGTGGCCGTAGCTGTGGCCTTCCGGACAGAACATGACGCCCGGGCTGATGCTGATGCCCTCGCTGCCCGCGGCTTCATAGAGTGAAAGCGCATCGACGCAGGCGGGAAGCTCCACCCAGAGCAGGAAGCCATCGTCGGGGCAGCGCAGCCGGGTGCCCTCTGGCCAGGTGGCCGCGATCCGCGCTGAAATGGTGCGCACGGAGTCCTTGATGCGCTGGCCATAGCGCCGCAGATGGCGGTCGTAGTCGCCGCTTGCGAACATCTCCGCCAACGCCGCCTCCAGCAGCGGCGTTCCGGCCAGGCTCGCTTCGACGCGCGCCTCCAGTACCGCATCGAAACGGTGGCCGGGCGCGATCCAGCCTATGCGCCACCCTGGCGCCATGGTCTTCGACACGGATGTGCAATACAGGACATTGCCCGATTCGTCGAAGGCCTTGCAGGCGGGCGCGCGCGGCTTGCCGGCGGAGAGATCGCCGTACACGTCATCTTCGATCAGCGGCACGCCGGCATCATCGAGAAGCTGCACCAGCCGCCGTTTGCCGGCCACCGGCATGGTGAATCCCAGGGGGTTGTTTGCCGTGGGCACCGCCACCACGGCGCTGACCGGGTGCGTGCGCAGGATCCGCTCCAGCGCCGCCAGGTCCATGCCGCTGCGCGGATGGGTCGGCACCGCGATGGCGCGCAGGCCAAGGCTGCGCATCAGCATCAGCGTGCCGAAGTAGCAGGGCGACTCGATGGCCACCACGTCGCCGCGCTGGCACGTCACCTGCAAGGCCAGGCGCATGGCCTGGCTCTGGCCATGCGTCACGATCAGCTGGTCCGGGGAGAGGTGCAGGCCCCAGCGGGCCGCGCGCCGCGAGATCTGGCTGCGCAGGTCCAGGCGTCCCGGGGGCACGCTGTAAGCCAGCGCGGATGGCCCGAGCCTGCGGCTGGCGCTCAGCAGGCTGCGCGCCAGCGCTTTCTCCGGCAGCCATTCGGCGCAGGGCGACGCGGCCCCGAGCGCCACCAGGTCGGGGGAGCGCACCCGGGCAAACAGCTGATGCACGCTGGCGGTCAGCGTGACCGGCCGGGCCATGGCGCGCGGCAGCGCGGGCTGCGGCTCCGCCAGCTTGCCGGCCGCAACGTAAAAGCCCGACCTCGGCCTGGCCACCACCAGGCCTGCGGCTTCCAGCAAGCGAAGCGCGTGCTCGGCCGTCGGCGCGCTGACTTGCTCGATTTGAGCGAGATGGCGTACCGACGGCAGTTTTGCGCCTGGCGCCAGGTCGCCGCGCTGGATGGCGGTGCGCAGCCGGCTGGCGATCTGCTGGTAGGAGGGCGGTTCCGCTTCGTTCTGCATCTGTACAGGTAATGAATTCGATTTTCTGACTATACAGATAAGCCGGCATCTCAGCCAGAATCGGGCTTCCAGTTCACACCATAGGAAAGAGGAGAGTACTGATGAAACTTGCCATGCTGGCCTACGATGGCTTCACCGATGTGGATTTGTTCCTGCCCTGGGACCTGTTCAACCGCGTCCAGGATCCGACCTATGTCGGCTACACCGGACCGTGGTCGGTGAGGATCTGCGCGGATACGCCACGGGTGACCTCCAATACCGGCATCGCCATCACGCCCCATGGCGGGCTGGACGAGCTTGGCGAGGCGGACGCGGTGTTCGTCGTCAGCGGCCCGGGCTCGCGCGCCAAGTTGCAGGACCCCCGTTTCATGGACCGGCTGAAGCTGGATCCGGCGCGCCAGGTGATTGGCGCCATCGACTCAGGCGTGCTGTTTCTGGCACGGCTTGGCTTGCTCGATGGCCTGACCGCCACGACCTATCCGGGTGTCTTCGCGGAACTCGAGGCCATGGGCGTCAGGACCGAGCACCGGCCGCTCATTGCGCACGGCAGGATTGCCACGGCGGGCGGATGCCTGGCGACGCAGGACCTGGCTGGCTGGATGGTGACGCACCTGCTGGGCGAGGACATCGCGAGCCGTATGCTGGATATGATTGCCAAGGTGGAGTGATTTGCATGATGCCGGCCAGCGTGCGTCTTGCAACGGTGCGGGGGGAGAGGCTTTTCAGCCGGCTACGAAGCCGTCCCGGTACGCCGCGACCAGCTCGCGCGCCGTCCGTGCCATCTGTTCGCGCGCCATCGCCAGCGCGCAGCCAATGCCATCGGCAAGCTCCGGCAGCGCCACGGCGCCCAGCGTGCCGGGCGCCTCCCAGGTGGCGGCGAAGGCGGCCTGCTTGCCGGTCTCCGGCGCTTGTCCGGGGCGGGTGAAGTTCAGGCGCGGCAGGGCGAATGCCATGGCGACGATGCGGCCGTGCAGGCTGCTGCCGGCAAAGCCGCGGCTATGCGCGATCACGGCGCAGATGTCCCAGATATCGAGCGAGCGGAAGATGCGCAGCGCTGGCGTGCGCAGGCGTTGCGCCAGGCGCGCGTAGCAGGACAGGCCGTCGTGCCAGGGGGCTGCGCCGGCGCGGAACAGCACCACGCCGCAGCCGGTTGCCTGAGCGGCACGGTGCAGCTGGGCGGCGATCTGGTCGAGGGTCGCATCGTCGCCGAAGTCCTCGCTGAACTGGACGGCAAGGTAGCCGCGCGGGAATGCGCCCATTGTTTGCGCCACTTCGCCGTGGCGGGCCCGCTGCCGGATCTGCGGGCCGAACAGCGCGGCCGCCATCACGGCGGGGTCGGGCAGCAGGCTGGCGGGAATGCCGTTGGCCCGCAGGATCCGCAGGGTCTCGGCATCCCTCGCGCTCACATGGGCCGCGGCCCTGAGCTTGCCGAACACCTCGGCGCGCATGAGCGGGTCGCGCCGGTCCAGGTCCACGCCGCCAACGGCGTTGTAGATCACGCGCCCTGCCCGGGGGAACAGCGCCGGCTCAAGCGTGTAGGGCGCCAGCGCGTCCACGCCAAGCATGCTGCGCGCCCAGGCCAGCCGCTCCCGTGGCCGGTGCTCGAAATGCGCGCCGAGCGGCCCGGCCTGCCCGGGTGGCAGCAGCATGACCGCGGCTTCCCAGGCTTCGCAGCAGAGTATTTCGCCACCCGCGTGGATGAGGCTTGCGGGGCACAGGCCTGGGCGCGTGGCCAGCTCCGCCACGGCGTCGACCCGATGGCCGCCGTAGCGCCGCAGGTCGCGCCGCGCGAGGCCGGCATAGCGCATTGGCCTGCCTCGCATCAGGCATGTGTGTACATGGGGCAACAGCAGGTCGCCGAAATTATGGCGGTCGAAGGCCCCGAACAGAATGTCCGCGGAGGCTGATTTTGGGGTGAAAGTCACGGGAGGAGTGTGCCGAACGGCTTATCGGAGCATACTCTCGGGATGGCGTTTTTTGCGTCCCGGACGAAATCAAGGCTGCTGGCGACAGCCTTTACTATTGGTATACATGTGCTGCGACGCAGCAAACAAAGTAGAATATCGTCCCTTGGCCCAAACGAGTGCGCCAAGTTCACGCATCTGACAGGCCTGATCGGCGGGTGCCGCGGCCAATTTCATTGATTTCGCCACACTGATACCTACGCAGCGGCACTTTTTACCGCCGGATGTGGCATAACGCGCACTCATAAGGCAATAGTCTAAGTTGTAATACAGTAATGGAGCAGCAGTTAATGGCGAGTGGGGCACAACGAACGGTGGCAGATACAGGAGCAACGGCCGGCAAGAAAACTGCGGGCAGGGGAGCGGCGTCGGCGGCTCAGGGTGAATCCGCGTCCGAGGCGAGCGAGCGCAGCCAGCAGCTGCGCGCACTGATCCAGCTGGGCAGGGAACGCGGATACCTGACGCACGCGGACATCAGCGACCATTTGCAGGGGAATTTCACGGACACGGCGGCGATGGAGAGCATCGTCAGCACGTTCGCCGAAATGGGCGTGACGATCTACGAGCAGACGCCGGACGCCGATGCGTTGCTTTTGCGCGACGGTGCCGTCGCGGCCACGGACGACCAGGCCGACGAAGAAGCTGAAGTCGCGCTTTCGACGGTCGACTCCGAATTCGGCCGGACCACCGATCCGGTGCGGATGTACATGCGGGAAATGAGCTCGGCAACCCTGCTGACCCGCAAGCAGGAAGTGGAGATCGCCAAGCGTATCGAAGACGGCCTGAACCGCATGGTCCACGCCATCGCCGCCTGTCCGTCCACCATTGCCACGATCCTGGAACTCTCGGGCCGGGTCGAGCGCGACGAAATGCGTATCGACGAGTTGGTCGACGGTGTGATCGAGGACGGCCTTGCCGGCGCCGAGGCCGACGACTCGATCGACCGCGACGAACCGGTGGCCGAGGAAGAAGACACCGACGACGCCTCGACCGACGACAGCGCGGCCGCGCCGGCCAACGAATCCGCCGGCCTGACGCAGCTGAAGGACGATTGCATGACGCGCTTCGCGCGCGTCGCCCAGCAGTTCGACCTGATGCGTGAGGCTTATACGGCGCACGGATCGGAGTCCGAAGGTTTCCTGATGGCCCAGCTCGCGGTGCGCGAGGAACTGCGCACGATCCGCTTCACCGCCAAGATCATCGAGCGCCTGTGCGCCGATGTGCAGTCCGTGGTGGACGAAGTGCGCGCCATCGAGCGTCAGATCCTGCAGCTGATGGTCGAGCGTTGCGGCATGCCGCGCGACGAGTTCATCGCCACGTTCCCGGGCAATGAGACCAACCTTGGCTGGGGTGCGGGGCTCGCCGCCGAGTCGCGTCCGTACAGCGACGTGATCGCGCGCAGCCTGCCGGACCTGGAGTCGTACCAGCAAAAGCTGATCGACATCCATGGCCGGGTGGTGCTGCCGCTGTCGGAGCTGAAGCTGGTGAACCGCCAGATGCTGGCCGCCGAACGCCAGATGCGCCAGGCCAAGCACGAGATGACCCAGGCCAACCTGCGCCTGGTGATCTCGATCGCCAAGAAGTACGTGAATCGCGGCATGCAGTTCCTGGACCTGATCCAGGAAGGCAATATCGGCCTGATGAAGGCGGTGGACAAGTTCGAATACCGCCGCGGCTGGAAGTTTTCCACCTACGCGACCTGGTGGGTTCGCCAGGCCGTGACCCGTGCGATCGCCGACCAGGCCCGGACCATCCGCGTGCCGGTGCACATGATCGAAACGATCAACAAGCTCAACCGCATCTCGCGCGAGATCATGCAGCGCACCGGCAAGGCAGCCGATCCGGCGGCCCTGGCCGAGCGCATGGAAATGCCCGAGGAGAAGGTCCGGTCGATCATGAAGATCGCCAAGGAGCCGGTCTCGATGGAAACGCCGGTCGGCGAGGATGGCGACACCAGCCTGGGCGACATGATCGCGGACGGCGAGACCGCGTCGCCCGCCGAGGCGGCCCTGCACGCGAGCCTGCGCGCGACGCTGCGCGACATGCTCGACGACCTGACGCCGCGCGAGGCCAAGGTGCTGCGGATGCGTTTCGGCATCGACATGGCGACCGACTACACGCTGGAGGAAGTGGGCAAGCAGTTCGATGTGACGCGTGAGCGGATTCGCCAGATCGAAAGCAAGGCGATGAAGAAGATGCGGCACCCCAGCCGTGCGGACCACCTGAAGGCGTTCCTGAGCGAGGGTTGATCGCCCCGGGATACGCAATGGCGCCGACGTAACGGGAAGCGCCAGGTGACGTGAAGTGAAGCGCAGGCAAAACGCCCGCCAGCAGACCATGCTGGCGGGCGTTTTCATTTGTGGCGGCACGGGCAAGGGCCGGGAGCGACCCGCAATCCCTGGCCCGCCACTCAGGCCAGGCCCCCCCTGCTTATACGCCGGCGAGCATGGGGGGGATCTCCGCCACCAGCGCATCGATGGCGGTACGGGTCTTTAGCGGCAGGAAGCGCGTTTGCGGCCAGATGGCATGGATATCCATTGGCGGCAGGCTGCAGTGGTCCATGACCACGGCCAGTTCCCCTCGCCTGACATAGCGTGCCAGCAGCCAGCTGGGCAGCCACGCCAGCCCGAAGCCAGCCACCGCGGCGCCGGCGATGGCCTGCACGTCGTCCAGGCTCAGCTGCGGCTGGATGGACGGCCGCCGCAGCTGGCCCTCGGCATCGCGCCATTCCCATGGCGACACCACGCCGGCGTGCGAGTAGGCGATGCACGCATGCCGGTCCAGCTGATCGACGCTTGCCGGCATGCCGCGCTGCGCCAGATACGACGGCGCGGCACCGATGCCGGCGTGCTGCACCCCCAGGCGGCGCGCGGCCAGGCTGGCGCTATCGGGCAGCTTGCCGATGCGCACGGCGAGGTCGATACCCTCTTCCACCAGGTCCACCGCGCGATCGGTGAACGAGATATCGATCCGCAGTTGCGCATGCCTGCGCGCCAGGCCGAGCAGCACCGGCGCCGCGCACAGATGGCCGAAGGCGATGGGCACGCTGACGCGCAGGCGCCCGCGCGGCTCGTGCCGGCCGCTTTCCAGGTCGGCTTCGGCGGCTTCCAGTTCGGCCAGCGCGCGCACGCAGCGGTCGTAATAGGCCTGGCCGTCTTCGGTCAGGCTCTGGCTGCGCGTGGTGCGGTGGATCAGGCGGACGCCCAGGCGCTGTTCGAGCCGCGTGACCACCTTGCCGACGGCCGAGCGCGTCATGTCCAGGCGTTCGGCCGCTGCGGCAAAACTGCCGGATTCGACGACATGGACGAAGGTCGTCACGCCGTGGAGCTTGTCGGTCATGTGTGTTGCGCCTTATCGGATTGGTTCTGTGCTGGATGCATTGATGGGAATTTAATGCATCAATAGGGAAATTTTTTCCCTATATATTACCCATTCCTCGCCAACGCAAGCGTCCCCGTCCAACGTCCCGGCCTGAAGAGGCCAGGCGACCCCCGATATCCATGACACTCTCCCACACCCGCAAGAACGCCCTCGCTCTGGCCGCTGTCTGCCTGGGCTCGCTCATGTTCGGTCTTGAAATCTCCAGCGTGCCGGTGATACTGCCCACGCTCGAAGATGTGCTGCATGGCAGTTTCAAGGACATGCAATGGATCATGAACGCCTACACCATTGCCTGCACCACGGTCCTGATGGCGACCGGGACGCTGGCGGACCGGTTCGGCCGCAAGCGCATCCTGGTCATCGGTATCGCACTGTTCGGCATTACCTCCCTGATGTGCGGGCTGGCGCCGGGCATGGGCGTACTGATCGCAAGCCGGTTTCTGCAGGGCGCCAGCGGCGGCGTGATGCTGATCTGCCAGGTGGCCGTCCTGTCGCAGCAGTTCCAGGAAGGGAAGGAGCGCAGCAGGGCCTTCGGCGTGTGGGGGATCGTCTTCGGCATCGGCCTTGGTTTCGGGCCCGTCGTCGGCGGCATGATCGTCGCCCTGTCGAGCTGGCAATGGGTGTTCCTGGTTCACGCCGTGCTCGCCGTCCTTACCCTGGCGCTTGTGTTCTGCGGCGTGCAGGAGTCCAGCGATCCGCAGGCGGGCAAGCTGGACATAGCGGGCATCGTCACGCTGTCCCTGTCGGTCTTCGGCCTGACGTACTTCATTACGCAGGGACCGGAGCTCGGCATCGACAGTGCCGGCGGCATCGGCGTCGTTGCCGCGGCGGTGCTGAGCTTTCTCGCCTTTATCGTGGCGGAAAAGATCAGCCCGCGGCCGATGTTCGACTTTTCCGTGTTCAGGAGCCGCAGGTTCTCGGGTGCGCTGCTCGGCTCCGTAGGCATGAATTTCAGCTTCTGGCCGTTCATGATCTACCTGCCGATCTATTTCCAGGCCGGCCTGGGCTACGACAGCGTGACCGCCGGCCTGGCCCTGCTGGCCTATACGTTGCCCACGCTGGTGTTGCCGCCGCTGGGGGAACGTCTCGCCGTGCGGTATCAGCCTGGCATCGCGATCCCCTTCGGGCTGTTCACGATCGGCCTGGGCTTTATCCTGATGAAGGTCGGCAGCGGGGCGGCCGGCGCCAGCTGGCTGACGATGCTCCCGGGCTGCCTGCTGGCCGGCATCGGGCTGGGCCTGACCAACACGCCGGTGACCAATACGGCCACCGCTTCGGTGCCGGGCAACCGCGCGGGCATGGCTTCGGGTATCGACATGAGCGCCAGGATGATTACGCTGGCGATCAACATCGCGCTGATGGGACTCATCCTGGTGGCCGGCATCCTGTCCCATCTGAAGACGCGCCTTCCGCTGTCTTTCGATCCCCAGGCGCTGCGCCACCTGGGGGAAAGAGTCGCCGCCGGAAACGTGGCGGCCCTTGAGCAGGGATTTCCCGAGCTATCCCGGCTGGACCCGTCCGGATCCGCCGTTCACGCGGCACTGCTGCATGGCTTTGGCTGGGTGTTGCTGTACGGCGGTATCGGGGTGTGGATGCTGGCCGCGATGAGTTTCCTGATTTTCCGGGGCGCTCCGGCGCAGGGAAAATAGGAGGCGCTACCTTCCGAGATGCTCCACGGCCATCAAGGCTCCAGCGGCATTGCGCTGGTGCACTTGATCTCGTCCAGGCAGACGCTGGACTTTACCCCGCTCACGCCGGGGATGCGCATCAGGGTATCCAGCAGGAAATCCGACAGCGATTTCAGGTCGCGCGCCACCACCTTCAGCACGTAGTCGATATCTCCGGTGACGGAGAAGCACTCCTGGATCTGCGCCAGTTCGGCGACCAGCCCCTTGAACTTCGACAGGTCCCGGATATGGCCCCGCTCCATCGTGACGTGGATGAAGGCCACCACGCCGAACCCCAGGCTGGCGGAGTCCAGCCGGGCTTCATAGCGCTTGATGATGCCCGCCTCCTCCAGCCGGCGATGCCGGCGCAGGGTCTGTGCCGGCGACAGGCGGATGGCCTCGGCCAGTTCCAGGTTGGACGCGCGTCCGTTTTCCTGCAGTGCCCCCAGCAAGCGGCGGTCTGTGCGGTCAAGCTCCGGATTGTGCATTTTCGTTTCCTGCTATCCATGTAATGAGAAATTTTATCTCATGATCTAGGGTTTGCCTGCGTGGATAACGAAATCCTATTTACCGGCCCGGAATATACACTCAGTGCCAGATTGACGGTACGGACGGGGAGCAGAGAGCCCGTGCCGTATGTGTCCGGCACTGCGCACCGACGCGTTGACGGCCAGTTGCCGCAATATTATTTCTCTCGTCCCCCCAACTTCCTGTTGAGCACACCATGGCCGATCTGTTTGAAAATCCGATGCAGTTGATGGGCTTCGAATTCGTGGAATTCGCCTCGCCCACTCCCAATCTCCTGGAGCCGCTGTTCGAGCAGATGGGCTTCAGCCTGGTGGCACGCCACCGCTCCAAGGATGTGGTGCTGTATCGCCAGGGCGAGGTCAACTTCATCGTCAACCGCGAGCCGCACAGCCCCGCGGCCTATTTTGCGGCCGAGCACGGCCCGAGCGCCTGCGGCATGGCTTTCCGCGTGAAGGACTCGCACAAGGCCTACGCCCGTGCGCTGGAACTGGGTGCCCAGCCGATGGAAATCGCCACCGGCCCGATGGAGCTGCGCCTGCCGGCGATCAAGGGCATCGGCGGTGCGCCGCTGTACCTGATCGACCGCTTCGAGGAAGGCAAATCCATCTATGACATCGACTTCGAATTCATCGAAGGCGTGGATCGCCACCCGGTGGGCCACGGCCTGCGCCTGATCGACCACCTGACGCACAATGTCTACCGTGGCCGCATGGCTTACTGGGCCAACTTCTACGAAAAGCTGTTTAACTTCCGCGAAATCCGCTATTTCGACATCCAGGGTGAATACACCGGCCTGACCTCGAAGGCCATGACGGCGCCGGACGGCAAGATCCGCATTCCGCTGAACGAGGAATCGTCCAAGGGTAGCGGCCAGATCGAGGAATTCCTGATGGCATTCAACGGCGAGGGCATCCAGCACATCGCCTTCCTGACCGACAACCTGATCGAAGTCATCGACAACCTGCAGATGGCCGGCGTGCCGCTGATGACCGCGCCCAACGACTACTACTACGAAGGCCTGGAAAAGCGCCTGCCGGGCCACGGCCAGCCGGTGGACCAGCTCAAGGCGCGCGGCATCCTGCTCGACGGCACCACCGAAGGCGGCAAGCCGCGCCTGCTGCTGCAGATCTTCTCCAAGACCGCGCTCGGTCCGGTGTTCTTCGAATTCATCCAGCGCAAGGGTGACGAAGGCTTCGGCGAAGGCAACTTCAAGGCGCTCTTCGAATCGCTGGAACGCGACCAGATCGAACGCGGCACGCTCAAGGTCTGAGGCCCACAAGGCACTGACCGCAAACCACCGCCCGGCACGGCAGCATGACTGTGCGCCGGGCGGTACCTGGCCAAAGCGTCCACGGCAAGCAAGAGGCGCAGGCCCACATTCCAAAAGAGTGGGTAGACAAACAAAGATGGTTCCCAATAACACGGAAGAGACACTCAAGCGTGGCTTGAAAAACCGGCATATCCAGCTGATTGCGCTGGGCGGTGCCATCGGCACCGGCCTGTTCCTTGGCATAGCCCAGACCATCAAGATGGCGGGGCCTTCGGTCCTGCTCGGCTACGCGGTAGCTGGGGTGATTGCGTTCTTCATCATGCGCCAGCTCGGCGAGATGGTGGTCGACGAACCGGTCGCCGGCTCGTTCAGCCACTTCGCCAACAAGTATTGCGGCCACTTCGCCGGCTTCGTTTCCGGCTGGAACTACTGGGTGCTCTATATCCTGGTCAGCATGGCCGAGCTGTCGGCGGTGGGCATCTACGTCCAGTACTGGTGGCCGCATATCCCCACCTGGGCTTCCGCGCTGGCGTTCTTCCTGCTGATCAACGCCATCAACCTGTCGAGCGTCAAGTCGTTCGGCGAGATGGAGTTCTGGTTCTCCATCGTCAAGGTGCTGGCCATCGTCGGCATGATCGTATTCGGCGGCTACCTGCTGGCTTCCGGCACGGCTGGCCCGCAAGCCAGCGTTGCCAATCTCTGGCAGCACGGCGGCTTCTTCCCGAACGGCATCAGCGGCCTGGTCATGGCCATGGCGGTCATCATGTTCTCGTTCGGTGGCCTGGAACTGGTGGGCATTACCGCGGCGGAAGCGGATGCTCCGGAAAAGACCATTCCCAAGGCGACCAACCAGGTGATCTATCGCATCCTGATCTTCTACGTGGGCGCGCTGGGCGTACTGCTCTCGCTTTATCCGTGGGAAAAGGTCGTGACCGGCGGCAGCCCGTTCGTGCTGATCTTCCATGCGATGAACAGCGATATCGTGGCCACCGTGCTGAACGCCGTGGTGCTGACGGCTGCGCTGTCGGTCTATAACAGCGGCGTGTATTGCAACAGCCGCATGCTGTACGGCCTGGCCAAGCAGGGCAACGCCCCGCAGGCGCTGCTGAAGGTGAGCAAGCGCGGGATCCCGCTGGCCGCGCTCGGCGTTTCCGCGCTGGCCACCGCCGCCTGCGTGCTGATCAACTACTTCATGCCCGGCGAAGCATTCGAACTGCTGATGGGGCTGGTGGTCTCGGCGCTGATCATCAACTGGGCGATGATCAGCATCATTCACCTCAAGTTCCGTCACGACAAGCGCCGCGCCGGCCAGGAAACCAGCTTCAAGAGCCTGGGCTACCCGCTGACCAACTACCTGTGCCTGGTGTTCCTGGCGGGCATCCTGTACGTGATGTACCTCACCCCGGGGCTGCGCATTTCGGTGTACCTGATTCCGGCATGGCTGGCCGTACTGGGCGTAAGCTACCGGCTCAGGCAGAAGAATGCCGCCGAGGCCCTGCGGCAGAGCGTTTCGGCATAATGACGAACCTGGCGGCCCGCGGCCGCCGGCCCCCACCCATTCCAGCCAGAGTATCCAATGTTCGAACACATCGATGCCTATCCGGGCGACCCGATTCTTTCGCTCAACGAGAGCTTCCAGCAAGATCCCAGGACCGATAAGGTCAACCTGAGCATCGGGATCTACTTCGACGACGAAGGCAGGCTGCCGGTGATGCAGGCCGTGGCCGAAGCCGAAACCGCGCTGCTGGCCGACCTGGGCCCGCGTCCCTACCTGCCCATGGCCGGGTTTGCCGCTTACCGCGACGCCGTCCAGGCGCTGGTCTTCGGCGAGCAGTGCCAGGCGCGCGCGCAAGGCCGCATCTCGACCGTGCAGACGCTTGGCGGTTCGGGCGCGCTCAGGGTTGGCGCCGATTTCCTGAAGCGCTATTTCCCGCAGGCGCAGGTGTGGATCAGCGATCCGAGCTGGGAAAACCATCGCGTGATCTTTGAGCGCACGGGTTTTACCGTCAATACCTATCCGTACTACGACGATGCCACCGGCGGCCTGAAGTTCGACGCCATGCTGGACGCGCTGCGGGTCATCCCGAAGCGCAGCATCGTGTTGCTGCATGCCTGCTGCCACAACCCCACCGGCGTCGATCTGAACCACGACCAGTGGCGCCAGCTCATCGCGCTGCTGAAGGCGAACGAGCTGCTGCCCTTCGTCGACATGGCCTACCAGGGTTTCGGCGCAGGGCTGGAGGACGATGCCTTCGCGGTGCGCGAACTGGTCGCGCAGGGCGTGCCATGCCTGGTGGCTAATTCGTTCTCGAAGAATTTCTCGCTGTACGGCGAGCGTTGCGGCGGCCTGAGCGTGGTGTCCGAGAGCGCGGACGAAGCCGGGCGGATCCTCGGCCAGCTGACGGGCGCGGTGCGCGCCAACTACAGCAACCCGCCGACGCACGGCGCCAAGGTGGTTGCCCGGGTGCTGACCTCGCCGGACCTGCGCGCGCGCTGGGAAAGCGAACTGGCGGCAATGTGCGAACGCATCGCAAAGATGCGCGCGGCGATCCACGACAGCCTGCGCGACCACGTGAGCGGAGAGGCGCTGTCGCGCTATCTCACCCAGCGCGGGATGTTCACCTATACCGGCCTGACGGCGGAACAGGTCGACCGGCTGCGCGCGGAGTACGGTGTGTACCTGCTGCGCTCGGGGCGGATGTGCGTGGCCGGCCTGAACGGGCACAACGTGAGCCAGGTGGCGAACGCCATCGCCAGCGTGCTGGCAGCCGCCGGGGAGTAAACGGCCAGTGGCCGGGCCGGGCTGGCGGTGGCAATTGCCCCGCCATTGCTGCCGCTCGGGCAGGCCCGGCCAGCCGCCGCCGTTTCTTTCACCCACCGGCCCGTCACCGGATTCCCGTGACCGGGTCGTGCCCATCCGCGAGGGATTCAATCTGCGCCGCTCCGTGCCAGATCAACCTGTGGCAAAAACACCCAGTACCCATCACATCTCCCACGGAAATGGTTTGCGAAATTTCCTAAGCATTTGGTATGCTTCGCCCGGTCAAAACTCCGGGTTACTCCCATGGACTGTTGTTCTTGTCGGCCTTCGGCCAACTCTTTGAACGGCTAGTCAGTCAAGGCGACTTCCCGCCGCTGCCTGGCCGATCTGGCGGGTAGTGGCATTCGCGCGGATCCTCCACGCGACCACCTCCTATTCCCTGTTTGCGACCTGTGCCAGTTGACGGCCCGAGGGCGGCGTTCGCCTGGGATTTCTTCGTCTTGGCATCCGGTCGCCTGTGCCTACATGCGTCAAAGAAGCGCATGAGGGAGGTCCCATGTCGTTCATTTTTTCTCAATCTGTGCTTGCGCCCCTGCCATCGGCAAAGACGCGCCCGGGACCGCAGCGCGTGCTTGCGCCGTTTGTCCTGCTAGCGCTGGCGACCAGCCTCGCGCCGGTACATGCCCAAGAGGCCGACGACACTCGGCAGCCGGGCATTTCGGCCGCCGGCGATGCGCAGCCGCTGGCGGCGGACCCGGAGCGCTTTGCGATTCACGGCCAGAGCACCTATGTCTGGCAACGCAAGCCGTCCTTCAATTCGCCTTACTCGGGCGACAACAGCCTTGGCGGCGAGCGGGACAAGAGCTATTCGTGGACTGCGACGCTGGATCTCGGCATGCGCCTGTGGAAAGGCGCCGAATTCCACTTCAATCCCGAAGTCGTGCAGGGTGTCGCGTTCTCCGGCCTGCACGGCCTCGGCGGGCTCACCAACGGTGAACTGGCCAAGGTGTCGGGCCCGAATCCCACCGTGTTCCGCGCTCGCGCCTTCCTGCGCCAGACCTGGGGCCTGGGCGGGGGAGAGGAACGGGTGGAGGCGGATTTCAACCAGCTCGCTACCACCGTCGACAAGCGGCGGGTGGTACTGACCGCGGGCAATGTGCCCGTGCTCGATATCTTCAATGCCGTCGAGTATGCGCACGATCCGCGCACGCAGTTCCTCAACTGGTCCTTCATGACGCACGGCTCGTTCGACTACGCGGCGGATGCGCGTGGCTACAACTGGGGCGTGGCGCTCGAATACATCCACGACGACTGGGCGATCCGAGTCGGGCGTTTCCTGCAGCCGGTCGAATCCAATGGCTTGCCGCTGGACACCCGCTTCCTGCAGCACTACGGCGACCAGATCGAACTGGAGAAGGGCTACCGCCTGCTTGGCCAGGAGGGCAAGGTCCGCTTGCTGCTGTGGCGCAACAAGGCGAAGATGGGCGCGTTCCGCGACGCCATTGCCTTTGGCAATGCCAACGGCATCACGCCCGATGTGGGCGACGTGCGCCGGGAGCATGCCAAGATTGGCGCCGGCCTGAGTTTCGAACAAAAGGTGGGGCAGGACCTCGGCCTGTTCGCGCGGGTGGACTGGTCGGACGACAAGACCGAGACCTATGCCTTTACCGAAGTGGGCCGCAGCGTTTCCTTCGGCGGCATCCTGAGCGGCCAGCGCTGGGGGCGTCCGCAGGACGGCCTGGGCGTTGGCGCGGCGGTCAATATGCTGGGCCGCGCGCACCGGGACTATCTCGCCGCGGGCGGCCTCGGCGCTTTCCTTGGCGACGGCGCGCTGAACTACGGCCGCGAGCGCATCGTGGAAGTGTTCTACAGCTTCCAGCCGGTCAAGCATCTGTGGATCAGCCCGGACTTCCAGTACATCCAGAATCCCGGCTACAACCGGGACCGCGGGCCGGCGAAGTTCTACGGAGTGCGATTCCACACCGAGTTCTGAGCGCAGGGGGGCGATGCGTCCATCGGACGCCGGCATCGCCCCCGGGTGATGGCGTGACCGGCTTCAGCCGCCGATCAGAAAATGCTCCACGCTTTGCCCCGCGTTGGCCGCGCGCCGTAGCCAATCCGGCATTTCCCCTTTCCCGTCCCAGCTTTTCCCATCCGCGCTGCGGTAGCGCATCGCGGATGGGGGCGCGGCTTGCGCCGCTTGTTCAAAACAACCGGCGGCCACCAGGTCGGCATGCGTCAGGCCATGGCGAGCCATCTGGGTGCGGATCCAAAGGACCGCCTCGGCGCGCGCGCGCAGCGCCGCGGTCGGGCTGGGCTCGGCCATCGGTTGCGCAGCGGCGCCAGCCTGGCGGGGAAAAGCTGGAATAGTCATGGGTGGACATCATACCTGCGCTGGCCGGCGGAGGGGGCTCGGCGTATCGCGCCCGCGCCCGCGGCCGCCAGCGCGTCGCGGTGCGGGCGACGCGGCTACTTGGTTCGCTGGCGCTCGCCTTTGGCGCCACATTGCCCGCGGCGGGCATTTTCGCGGGAATTTTAGGGCTTCATGGACGTCAAACCTTCAGTCCCGGCGCGCTCCGCTTTGAGCGGGCCGGGCCTGGCTTTGCTACCCGAAAGAGGAAACCAAGTGGACAGTTGTTCTAGTCGACCCTTGTATCGTTCCTAGGCAAGCCAACAGCCATTCCCCGGCCGCTGTCTTGCCTGGCAGGTAAGGCAGCGGTGTCATCAGGCCATTCGGCCAACCCCGCTCCTTTGTCGTATCCCGCCAGAGCCGTCTGGCACTGTGCTGCCCTGCGAATTGCGCTGCAGGGCTGCGAGGAGCCGAGCATGCGCAAGATTCTCAACCTGGCCGGCCGGGTGGCCCCTCCCGTCGCACGGCTTGCATCCGCGCTCTTCCGCCGGGGCGGCCCGGGTACGTCCGGTGCGGCGCCCGGCGGATATCCGGATGGATGGAACCCGGACGAGCACGCGCCGTTGACCAACCGGGAATTCGCCGATGCCGCCATCCGGGTGTCCCGGACGCTCTGGTAGCCAGGCCCCGCACGCCAGTGTCACCGGCGGGTACAAGGACAAATTCCGGGAGAACGAACATGGCGGACTTCACTACCGAGATCACCACCGAGATGATCGCCCCACCGCAGCAAGGGGGGCTTGACGAGGCGCATGCCGGCGATATCCGGGGCGCGCTGGGGACGATTGCCCAGCACGACACCGGCCCTCGCCGCGGATGGCGCCAACGGCTCAGCACCCTGCTCGCCATCCTTGGCCCGGGCCTCATTGTCATGGTGGGGGACAATGACGCCGGGGCCTTCGGCACCTACACGCAGGCAGGGCAGAACTACGGCACGACACTCCTGTGGACGCTCCTGTTGCTGATCCCCGTGCTCTACGTCAATCAGGAGATGGTGGTGCGGCTGGGCGCGGTGGCGCGGGTGGGTCACGCGCGGCTTATCTTCGAGCGCTTCGGCAAGCTATGGGGCGGCTTCAGCGTCATCGACCTGTTTCTCGTGAACGCGCTGACGCTGGTGACCGAGTTCATTGGCATCAGCCTTGCGCTGGAGTACCTGGGCATCCCTCGCTACTGGGGCGTGTGCGCGGCGGCGTTGCTGGTGATGCTGGCCGCTTCGACCGGAGACTTCCGGCGCTTTGAGCGGTTCGCCATGGGACTCGTCGCCGGGAGCCTCACACTGATTCCCGTCTTCCTGCTCGTACATCCCGCCCTGAGCCAGGTCGCGCGGGATTTTTTCGTGCCCGCCATGCCAGCGCATGCGCCGCTGAGCGAGGTCATGCTGCTGATCATCGCCATCGTCGGCACCACCGTGGCGCCGTGGCAACTCTTCTTCCAGCAGAGCTACGTGATCGACAAGCGGATTACGACACGCTTCATCCGCTATGAGAAGGCCGATCTCTGGCTTGGCATCGCGCTGGTCATCGCCGGCGCCGTGGCCATGATCGCCTTCAGCGCCGAAGCATTTCGCGGTACGGCGGGATTCGGAAACTACACCGATGCGCTCGGTACCGCCATCGGCCTCGAGAAGTATTCGGGGCGGCTGACCGGCGTGCTGTTCGCGATCGCGCTGCTGGATGCCAGCATCATCGGCGCCTGCGCCGTCTCCCTGTCGACGGCATACGCGCTGGGCGATGTCTTCGCCGCGCGCCATTCCCTGCACCGCAAGCCAACGGAAGCCAAGGGCTTCTACGCGGTCTACTTCGGACTGATCATGCTGGCAGCCGGGCTGGTATTGACGCCCGGCATGCCGCTGGGGCTGCTGACCAGCGCGGTTCAGTCCCTGGCCGGCATCCTGCTGCCGAGCGCCACGGTGTTCCTGCTCTTGCTTTGCAATGACAAAGCCGTGCTTGGGCCTTGGGTAAACGGGCGCTGGACGAACCTGTTCACGGGCACGGTGGTGGCGGGCCTGGTCATGCTATCCATCATCCTGACGGCATCGGTGCTCTTCCCGCAGATCGGCGAGCGGCAGATTCTGGGCATCCTGTCGGGGGGGACCCTGCTGGCGCTGGTGGTGTCGGTGTCGGTGAAACGGGTTGATAAATACCGTCTGCGCGGGGATGCCCTCTCGCCGTCGCCGTCGCCCGCCGTGGCCGACCGGGCGGGCTGGACCATGCCCCCGCTGGCGGAGTTGCCCGCGCCCCGGCTCACGCTGCTGAACAAGGTATGGATGGCCGTCTTGAGAGGCTACCTGCTGGTGGCGGCCGGGCTCGTGCTGGTCCGCATCGTCAATCTGGTGACAGGGTAGCGTCACCGGCCGCGCAGGTGCATCGTGCGGCGAGGATTCCTGGAGACAAGTCATGCATAGTGCGCAAGCAATCGCCACCATCGAAGCCAGCGCCCCCAACTACCTGGTGAATCTGCAGGTCGACGCGCATGTTCTCACCGGCGACGAACCGGCCAGCCTCGGGGGCGCAGACCGTGGCCCCGAGCCGTTTGCATTTGTGCTCTGCGGGCTCGCTTCCTGCACCGCGGCCACGCTGAAAATGTACGCCGGGCGCAAAGGGTGGGATCTCGGGCAGATCCGTGTCTTCGCCACGTTTGAAAAACTCGGCCACGTACGCTTCATCCTCAGGGAGGTCGCGGTGGGGCGCGAGCTCGCCGAAGCCGAACGGGCCCAGCTGGCAGAGCTGTGCGAGCGCACGCCGGTGACATTGTTCCTGAAGGGCACCACCAGCATCGAAACGATATTCCGCTAGCGGAAAGGCGCTAGCCCGGCAGGCCGAACAGGCGGCGGCTGTTGCTGGTGCACTGGCTGGCTACGTCGTCTACCGCCATGCCTTTCAGCCCGGCGACCGCCTCCGCGATCCACGGCAGGTTGGCGGGCTCGTTGTAGGGCCGCCGGTTCTTGTGATTTTTCGGGCCGAGGTAGGGCGCGTCCGTCTCCAGGTGCAGGCGTTCGAGCGGGATGGCTTGCACCGCCTCCCGCAGGGCCTGGCCGCGGTTGAGATCGGTTACCCAGCCCGTAATCCCGATCTCCAGTCCCAGTTCCACGAACGCGGCCGCCTCATCGGCCGCGCCGGTGAAGCAGTGCACCACGCCATGCGCGCCCGCGCGGACCGCGCCTGCCACCATCGCGTGGAAATCGTCGAACGCGTCCCGGCAATGGAGGAACAGCGGCTTTTTCCATTGCACCGCCGCCTCGAGCTGCGCTTCGAAGGCATGGCGCTGATCGGCGGGTGTCGAGAAATTCCGGTTGTAGTCCAGCCCGCATTCCCCCACCGCAACCACGTCGGGGCTTTCCCAGAGGGCCTGCAGGGCTCGCAAAACCTCCGGCGACCAGGTTTTTGCGGTATGCGGGTGGATGCCAGCGGTGGCGTAGAGAAGGCGGGGGTGCCGGCTGGCCAGGTCGCGTGCATTGCGGCTTGATTCCAGCGAGGTGCCGGTTGCCAGCATGGCCACGACGCCGGCCGCCGTTGCGCGCTCGAGAATCGCGTCGGTGTGCGGGACCAGTTGGGAGGAATGAAAGTTGACGCCGATATCGATCAGTTTCAGGTGCATGTCTACAAGGGGAGGCAGGAACTGCCGGTGGTTGGCAGGCATGCAGTCTAACGCCAGGCGTGTGCCCACCGGCGGCCGGGGTGGCGCCTTTGGATGGCCGTTTGCGTCCTGGCCTTCCAGGGGCGTCACACACATTCTGTTCACAAATAGTATATTATTTTATATAATATCAATCAGTAAACTGTTGGTGCGCCTCATGAACACGGATCACGCCGCTATTGACCTGGGTACCATGCAGGCCGCCGCGGCCAGCGCCTGCGCGCTGCTCAAGGTGCTGGCGAATCCCGATCGCCTGCTGCTGATGTGCCAGTTGTCGCAAGGCGAGCTATCCGTCGGCGAACTGGAGGCGCGGCTCGGCATACGCCAGCCGACGCTTTCCCAGCAACTGGGCGTGCTGCGTGAAAACGGCCTGGTAGCTACACGCCGCGATGGCAAGAGCATCTTTTATTCGATTGTCAGCACGGAAGCGATTGCCGTGATGACCGTGCTGTATGCGCAGTTTTGCGCCACACCAGGGGAGGAACCCACATGTTGATCGACCTGGCCAGCTTTACGCCCGGCTTGTCCCTGGCCGGCGGACTCGTGATCGGCGGCGCCGCCGCCGTGCTTGTCCTGTTCAACGGCCGTATCGCCGGCATCAGCGGCATCCTGGGCGGCTTGCTAAGCCTGCCGCGCCGCGACATGGCCTGGCGCGTGGCCTTCTTGGCCGGGCTGGTCGGGGCTCCCATCCTGGCGAGCCTGCTGGGCCATCCCGCCATTGCCGATATCGACGCGGGCTGGGGCCAGATCCTGGCAGCGGGCTTCCTGGTCGGCATGGGCACGCGCTATGCCAGCGGCTGCACCAGTGGGCATGGCGTCTGCGGTATCTCGCGCGGCTCGATCCGCTCGCTCGTCGCCACGGCGACGTTCATGGCGGCCGGCTTCGTGACCGTTTTCGTGCAACGGCATCTGAGCGGAGGCTGAAATGATGGCATTCATTGCATTGGTGGCAGGCCTGCTGTTTGGCATCGGCCTGATGCTTTCCGGCATGGCCAACCCGGCCAAGGTGCTGGGCTTCCTCGATCTGGCGGGAAGCTGGGATCCGTCGCTGGCGTTTGTGATGGTCGGCGCGATCGCGGTCGGCTCGCTCGCCTTCCTGGTTGCCAGGCGCCGCACGCGCACGCTCCTGGGGCTGCCCTTGCAGCTTCCGGCAAGCACCGCCGTGACACCGAGGCTCGTGCTGGGCAGCGCGGCGTTCGGCATCGGCTGGGGCATTGCCGGCTTCTGCCCGGGACCGGCGCTGGTGGCGCTGGGCGCCGGCTACCCGAAAGCGTGGGGCTTCGTTGCGGCCATGCTGGCCGGGATGGCGGTCTTTGAGCTGGCCGATCGGATGAAACCCGGCCGGCAGCAAGCCTAGACGGTGTCCTGAATCGCCAATCCGTTGAATACAACAGAACAACAAAGGGAGACAAGAATGAAAACGATAAAACATGGCGCCATGGCGTTTGCGGTGCTGGCGGCAGCCAGCCTGCCTGCGCTTTCCCAGCCGGCGAACGTCGCGTTGACCGTACCGGACGCGGCCTCGATTCCGGCCGGGCCGATGGGCGACGCCATCAAGCGCGGCAAGGAACTGCTGTCCGACACGCGCAGGCAACTGCCCGGCAATGTCGGGAATGGCCTGAACTGTACCAATTGCCACCTGAACGGCGGGACCGTGGCCTATGCCTCGCCCTGGGTAGGGCTGGCCGGGGCGTTTCCGGAGTACCGCGCCCGCAGCGGCAAGATCATCTCGCTGCAGGAACGTGTCAACGATTGCTTCCAGCGCTCGATGAACGGCAAGCCGCTGGCGTTCGACTCGGCCGAGATGAACGCCATCCTGGCCTATATGAAGTGGTTGTCCACCGGCGTCCCGGCCGGCACCAACGTGACCGGCAGGGGCTTCGAGAAAATTGACACCGCGTTGCGGCCGGACCGCGCGCATGGCAGGGCGGTCTACGCGGCGCAGTGCGCGTCATGCCATGGCGCCGAAGGGCAAGGCGTGGCCAATCCGCAGGGCGGCTACGTTTTCCCGCCGGTCTGGGGGAAGGATGCATTCAACGTGGGGGCGGGGATGGCGCGGATGTACACGGCGGCGGCCTTCGTCAAGCACAACATGCCGCTCGGCCAGGGCGGAACGCTGTCTGCCCAGGATGCCGTGGACGTTGCCGCCTTCTTTACCGAACAGCCCAGGCCCGATTTTCCTGGCCGGGCCAAGGACTGGCCCAAGGGCGACCGGCCGAAGGACGCGCGTTAGCGGGCGGGCTGCGGTCCGTTCCGGCGTAGCCGGGGCCGCGCCTCAGCAAGTTCCCCTACGACAACAGCAAGAGCGCACCGCAAGCCGCCAATGCCAGGGTCCAGACCCGGTCGAGATTGATCCACCCGGTGCGCAGGAAGCCCACGCCGATGTGGTCGTACACCAGCAATGCCATGGCGCCGATGGCAAGCAGCATGGCCAGCGTGTGCAGCCCGAGCGCCAGCACCGCGGACCAGAGCGGGCCGCCGGAGGCTGGCGCGGCCACGGCGCTGCACAGCGGCAGCAGCGCCGGTACCAGCATCAGCCCCGCGCCATGCGTGCCGGCCATCAGGAACGACCACAACGCCAGCCCGGCCATGCCGGCCCGCATGCCCACGCGCGGGCGCTGGCGGTGGCCGCGCAGGGCGTGCCAGGCGGCCCAGCCGATCAATACGGCGCCGCCAGCGCGTGCCAGCAAGCGAGGGTCGAGCATGCTGCCAAGGCTCAGCGCGGCGGCCAGCACCAGGGCGACCGCCAGCGCGTGGCCGAGCGCGATCGGCAGCAGTGCCAGCAACACGATCTTGCGGTGCCCGCGCTGCAGCCCGAGCGCCACCGCGAACAGCCAGCCCATGGCGGGATTGACGCCGTGGAACAGGCCGAGCGCGGCAATGGCCAACCAGGGCCACCAGAGCGGCCATAGCGTGGACCACTGGGTGGCCACGTACGTGCCTAGCGGGATGCCGGCAGTGGCGTTCATGACAAGGCGGCTACGGGTAGCAGTAGGAATCCGACGAGCAGTCGCCCCCCTGCAGCCTTACCTGGTGCGGGCGATGCCCTGCCGGCCAGCGCAGGAAGAAGCGCGGGTCGAAGGCGATGCCGCCGTCAGGCGCCGCGTCCAGCTTGACCATCCAGCCCTCGATGCCCTCCGGGTAGAACTGCCCATCGACCGCACCATAGAGCGAGTTGGTGAAATAGACGCGCCGTCCGTCGCGGCTGACCTCGACCATCTGCGGGCCGCCGTTCAGCGCGGCGCCGCCGGCGCCGGGATGCGTGGCGCGCGAGACGATGCCGCCAATGCGTACGCGGCCGGTCTGCTTTGGGGCGAAGGGGTCGGAGACGTCGTACTGCAGCAGGTCGCCGGTGCCCCAGCACGATACGTAGAGGAAGCGGTCGTCCATCGACAGGTCGATATCGCTCACCAGCGGCGGCACCGCCTTGAAGCCCTTGAGGATGGGCGGGAGCAGGTCCGGGTCCGCGGGCTCGGCGGGGATGTCGATGACCTTGCGCACCGCCCATTTTTCGCCGTCCCGGTACCAGGTCCAGATCGAGGAAGACAGGTCTTTCAGGCTGATCACGCAGTTGACGAAGCCGTATGCCTTGGTCGGGTCGTGGGCGGGACGCAGCTCGAACACGAGCTGGTGCTCTTCGCCGAAGTCGATTTCCTGCAGGTGGCGGCGCCTGGTCAGATCCCAGAAATGCAGGCGGCGGCCGTAACGCGAGCCGAGCAGGATCTCGGGCACGAGGCCGTCCTCGACCATATCGGGCGTGCCCCATTCGCTGGTGACCAGTGTGTCATAGCCGAGATGCCACCAGCCATCGTAGGCGAAATACTGAGGGCCGCGCTCCACCTCCCACTGCCCGAGCGGTTCGAAGCTCTCCTGGTCGAGCAGCATGATGCCGCCCGGTCCCTTGCCTTCGCCGTTGCCCAGCGCGCTTACATAGATTCCGCCGGGGCCGCAGTGCACGGTATGCGGGCGCGAGTAGCCGGTGCGCACGGCCAGTTCGCCGGGCTCGATCACCTTGATGATGGATGGCCGCAGCGGATCGGGCCTGGTGTCCATGATGTAGATGCGGGACGAACGCAAGCCCGGCACTACCAGGTAGCGTCGCTCCATATGCGGGTGCGGGGCGTTCGGGCAGAGACAGGACGAGCAGGCATTCCAGCCGAAGTGATGCAGCTCGTCGCCTGCGTACGGCACGCTCACCTGCCCGACGATGGTGGCGTAGGTGTTGGAGGCCGGATCGACGTCGACCACGGCAATAGCGTCCGGCTGGCTGCGCGTCGGATCGAACATCGCTACATAGGCGAGTGCCTCGGGCGGCGCCTTTGCCGCCAGCCGCGGCGACGGGTAAAAGCTGGGGTCCGGCTTCCAGGTCGCCATGATGTGCCTCCTTGTGCTTTTGCCTGGATGCCGCGGGGCATCGCAGACTTTGAACTATAGGACACATCGCGGCGGAGGTGCCCCGGCCGTGCGGGGCCTGGGCGCGCCGGGGTCTTGCGCAGGCACGCTCAGAACGCCGGAATCAGCGATCCCTTGAACTCGGTCTCGATAAACCTGCGTACCTCCTCCGACTGGTAGGCCTTCACCAGCTTCTTCACCCACGGCTTGTCCTTGTCTTCCGCGCGGGCGGCGATCAGGTTGGCGTAGGGGCCGCGCGCGTCTTCCACCGCGATGGTGTCGCGCTGCAGCGAGAGGCCGGCGCGGTAGGCGTAGTCGTTGTTGATCGAGGCCGCGGCGAGGTCGTCCAGCGCGCGCGGCAACTGCGCCGCGTCAAGCTCGATCAGCTTGAGCTTCTTCGGATTCTCCACCACGTCCAGCGGGGTGGCATTGACACCGTTCTCGCCCACGCCGGGCTTGAGCCTGACGAGCCCGGCTTTTTGCAACAGCAGCAGCGCCCGGTTGCCGTTGGACGGATCGTTCTGGATGCCGATGCGCGCGCCCTGCGGCAACTGGTCGACCGACTTGAACTTCTTCGAGTAGATGCCGAGCGGCGCGGTCAGGGTCAGGCCGACCGGCACGATCTTGTAGCCGCGCGCCTTGATCTGGCTGTCCAGGAAGGGCTTGTGCTGGAAGGCGTTGGCGTCCAGGTCGCCGGCGGCCAGCGCCTCGTTGGGCTGCAGGTAGTCACTGAAGGTGATCAGCTGGATCTCCAGCCCGTCGCGCGCGGCAACCTTGCGGACCACCTCGAAGGTCTGCTCGGCGTTGCCGACCGAAACACCGACCTTGATTCTTGTCTTGTCCTGGGCCTGGCTCGCGCCGGTGCCGATTACCATCAGTAGCGCCGCCATCGCGGCTGCTTGCCATCGCTTCATTGTCTGCTTCCTCGCCGGGTTGAGTGGCCGCACCGCGGCCGACTGCCGAGTATAGGAAGCGCGCGCCGCGGCGCGAACTGATGCTTTCGTCTTAGCTTAGAAGCGCGCGTGCTATGCGCGCCGTTCCGCTTGCGCCGCGCTCGTGCCGGGGGTGGCCTCGGGCCCCGCCTGCATGCGCCGGTAGCTGCAGGCCAGCGCCAGCAGGATCGCGATGGGCGCGGCAAGGCACCAGAACGACGCCAGCACGTAGGCATACGCGCCGGCCATGGCGCCGCCCGCGAACGCGGCGATGGCGGGGACCATCTTGCGCAGGCGGTTTTTGGCGGCCGCGGCCTTGTCGGGCGGACCGTGTATGACTTCGACCAGGTCGATGATGGCCTGCGTGCTGTTGCCCGTCATGATGGTGGTCGGCACGTGATCGGTCAGCACGATGCGGGATTGCGTGTTCTGGATCGCCATCGCGGCCACGCCCAGCATGCCGGTTGCGATGGCGGCAGGCATGTCCGGCGAGGTAATGGGCGAGGCCATGTAGCCAGCCAGCATGAACAGGGTCAGCAGCGCGCACTGCGCGGCCAGCAGCGGCGGGAGCGGCGGCCTGCCGCGTGCCTGCATGGCGTCGATCGCGATCTTGGTGGACGCGACCGAAACGATGAAGACCGGCAGTGCCAGCAATTTGGCCGCCACGCCGCTGGTCGAGTGCGCAAGCTCCACGCCGAGCATGACAAAGTTGCCCGTCACGTGTGCGGTGAACAGGCCGAACAAGGCGATGAAACCGACCACGTCGACATAGCCCGCCACCAGGCTGAGCAGGGATGCCTTGATCACGTTGCCGGCGCTGGCCGGCGGTTGCGGAGGTAGCGATTGCGGAGTGGTCTGCATGGCTGTCGTCAGTTCCTGGGTAAGGACGGCTCGTGCCCGTGCCGCAGCATAACCCGATGGCGTGGAAGCGTCACTGCGCGGCGCGGCTGTGCGTGGGTAAAGGCCGTATCCGCCACCGGGCCACAGGCTCGCCGTGGCGCGCGTGCCGATCCAGCCGCGGAGGCGGCGCTCGATGTGATGGCCGTTTCGCTGGGCCGAGCGCTGGCGCAGGAGACCCGCATGCTCAATGTCTCGCCAGGGGTGCGTCCGCAGGGACACGAGGCCGGGCCGTATCCGCGATAGTGCCGGGAGGCCGGCCAGCGAGGAAGTGGCGCAGCGGCCTTCGCTTAAAATGGCGCGATCTCATTCACCGCACACCAGCCTCCCTGCCGTCATGGACCAGCGTAAGCGCATTACCCTCAAGGACCTGGCGGCGAAGGCGGAAGTCCATTACTCCACCGTGTCCCGGGTGATGAACCCAGCCACGCGGCACCTGGTCGCCGACGATGTGGCGGAGCGCATCCTGCGCATGGCCGACGATCTCGGCTTCAGGCCGAATCGCATTGCGGCCGGCCTGCGCACCAGGCGTTCCGGGCTGGTCGGCGTGGTGCTGCCGGATATTTCCAATCCTGTCTTCGCGCCGATCCTGGCCGGGCTCGAAGGCGTGCTCGCCTCGCAGGGCTATGTGCCCATCGTGGTCAATGTCGGCGCCGACAAGGCCCGGCAGCGCTTCATCATCGACCAGATGATGGGCCGCCAGGTCGATGGCCTGATCCTGGCGACGGCCGAGCGCGAGGATCCCGTGCTGGACTATTGCGTCGGGCAGAGCATCCCGGTGGTGATGGTCAACCGCGGCGAAGATCTCGGCAGGGTGCCCTGCGTGGTCAGCGACAACACGGTCGGGATGCGGCTGGCCGTCGATCATCTCGTGACGCTGGGCCATCGGCGCATCGGCCATATCGCGGGGCCGGACTCTCTGTCCACCGGCCACCAGCGCAAGCAGGGCTTTATCTCGGCGGTGCGGCGGCACAAGCTGCGCAAAGGAGAATGGCTGATCGTGGAGGCCGCGAACTACGGCCGCGAAGCGGGCCGCGAGGCCTGCCGCGCACTGCTCGGGCAGTCGCCCGGCCTGACCGCGATCGCCGCCGGCAACGACCTGCTGGCGCTGGGCTGCTACGACCATTTCCGCGAGGAGGGGATCGCCTGCCCCGGCGGTATCTCCGTGGTGGGCCACAACGATATGCCTTTCGTGGATGCGCTCACGCCTGCGCTCACCACTGTCCGGATTGCTGTTCACGAGATGGGCGCGCGGGCCGCCACCCTGCTGCTGGCGCGCATTGCGGACGCGGGCGCCGAGGTTGCCAGCGTGGTGCTGTGCCCGCAGCTGATCGTCAGAGGCTCGACCGCACCGCCCGCGGACTGAGCGCGCAACCGGCTTTCGATGCCGGATGCTTCCGGGGTGGATTTCATGCGGCAAGGTCCCATTGTCCCAAACGCCCCTGCGCAGGCGCGCTCCAGGCAACAGCCCTCATCTTCCGGGAATCGCGCCCGGGGTCAACTACACATTCTTGTAGTCGGCGCATCCTTGATTTCTTTCCTTGCCCGCTCATAATGCAAACGTTTGCATAATCTTGGTGACCATTCCCGCATGCCGGTGGTGTCATGCGAGAGGGACAGAATCGCACCGCTGCCGGGGCGGGTGCATCGATCGGGGGCAGGAGAGACGATGGGGATGCTGCAGTCGATATGCCAGCCATGCGGAGATACCTTCGGCGCGCAAGCCGCGGCGTATTTCGGCATTCAGTCAGCGCCGGAACTGGCGAGCCTGAGCGCGTCGCACCGCTCGGAAGTCGCGGTTGCCCATGTTCGCAGCGGACCGCAGCATGAGGGTCGCAAGCGCGTGGTGCCGGCTGCCGAGGCATTTGTGGTGGCGATGCATCTCGAGGCGTCGCTCCATCACGAACTGTGGCGCGGCGATAAGCCGCTGCTGCGGCAAGGCTATGCGCGCGACGCCGTGCTGATTGTCGATCTGGAGGACGAGGTCTCCGTCCACGTTGGAGCGCCGCTGGATTGCCTGCTGTTCCATGTGCCGCGCATGGCGCTGGACGATTACGCGGATGAATGCAATGCCAGGCCGATCCACCGGCTCGCGTGCGCCGCCGGGCATACCGATCCGACCCTGGCGCATCTGGCGCGGGCGCTCCTGCCATCCCTCGCGCTGCCCGCGCAGTGTCAGCCGCGCTTTGTGGATACGGTACTGCTGGCGGTGCTGGCGCACCTCGCGCATACCTATGGCGGCCTGACGGTGCGGGCGGAAGCCAGGAGGGGGGCGCTGTCCGATGCGCAGGAGCACCGCGCCAAGGAGTATCTGGCTGCCGCCAGCGCGCAGCCGGTGTCGCTGGACGAGGTGGCGCAGGCCTGCGGCTTGTCGCGCGGCCATTTTGCCAAGGCCTTCAAGGAGAAGGCTGGCGTGACGCCGCACCGCTGGCTGCAGCGGTACCGCGTCGACCGAGCCAAGGCGCTGATGGCAGAGCAGGAGGAGATGTCGCTGGCGCAGGTTGCCGTGGAAGCCGGCTTTGCCGACCAGAGCCACCTGACGCGTGTGTTTGGCCGCTTCGTCGGCATCCCGCCGGGCACCTGGCGGCGCGAGCGCCGGTCCTAGCCGCCGGGGCGGGTTCGCATCGACTCGCTGCCGGCTGGCGAAAGCCGCTTATGATTGAGGTTTGGGCTCGTCGCCTTACCGTGCCCTACCTTGCCGTATGGCGGCCCGCCGCAGGAGTGAAGCCTTCCCATCATGAGTTCGCCGGATCTCTCGCTTGGCGCCGCGATCCCCGCCGACGCCCCATCCGCCCTGGCCACGCTGCTTGGCGATATCGATCGCGCCCAGGATATCGACGGCCTGGCCGGAGCCGTCTGCACGGCAGCGCGGCTGCTCGGGTTCAACCATTTCTATTTGCGCTACAAGGGGCCGCCCGGCTCGGCGCCGCCCCAGCCGGCTTCGCTGACCAGCCTGCCGGGTGGTGCCAGCCTGGCACCGGAAGCGCACGGCGAAGCATTGGCGGCGCTGGTGGTCAAGGCGCGCGATTCGCTGGTGCCGGTGGTGTGCAGCAGCGGCCAGCCGCTGCTGCTGCCGGCCAGCGACAGCGTGGCGCGGGCCGAGTTGGACCGGCGCCTGACCGCGGCCATCGCCTTTTCCGCCAGCATGCCCAGCCGCGAGGTGGGAACGTTGGCACTGCTGTCGCTCGACGGCATGCCGGGTGACGATGAGGCCGCCATTTGCCGGGCGCGCCTGTTCGGCCCGGCGCTTACGCAGTCCGTGCTGGACCGCTTCTGCGCGCTCGTGCGCGGACCTTCCGTACCGGAGGCGGCGCTGACCGCGCGAGAGCTGGAAGTGCTGCGCTGGGTAGCGCAAGGCAAGACGTCCTGGGAGGCCGGGCAGATCCTTGGCATCTCCGAGCATGGCATTTCCCATCATATGCGCAACGTGATGCGCAAGCTGGGCGTGGGCAACCGGCTGCAGGCCGTGCGTACGGCGATTGCGATGGGGTTGCTGCCGGGGTAGCGGTGATGGCGCGCTGCCATGCGCGCATCTGGGCGATGCCGGCTTCCGCCTGTGGCAGCAGCCTGGTGTCACGCCAGGAAGAGCGCATGCATCTTATCGATCGATTCCGGTCCATATGCTACGACGCCGACAGGTACTGCGTAGTCGATCGCTTCGATGATCCTTCCCGCCCAGACCGGGCTGAATCCTCCGCAGAGTTCGATCAGCTGTATGCCGTCGGCGACCAGTTCCTGTGCGGCGGCGATGCCTTCCGATGGGTGCGAGATGCCAATGACTTTCATTGAGAATTTTTCGGTGCCCTGGGGTTGGACGAAGTTGTCTCCGGTGACGATGAATCCGAATTTGGTTAGCGCCATGTCGTTCTCCTTTTTGGCGATTCGATTCGATGAACGTGTTCGATGCTTGATGCTCGATGTACGTTGGCGTGTCTGATTCTTGCAATTGAGGATAAGATCGTCAAAGACTATTTTGGCGTGTTCTCAGTCATTTCAGGGCTTGGATTTTTTTTCGGCGAGCAGTCCGGCGTGCAGGACGAGGCCGTGCGCCTGGCGCGACAGGCGGTGCAACTGACCATCAACGAGTACAAGGCGGGCGCCGTTCCCTATACCAGTGTCGTTACCGCGCAAGCCACCGCGCTGGGCAACGAACAGGCCGCACTGACCATACGCGAGAACCGGCTGATCGCCAGCGTCGCGCTGATCGAGGCCTTCGGCGGCGGCTGGCATGTCTCGCAATTGCCGGGAGACAAGGCAATGTCGTCTACCGCTGCGCACGCAGGGCCATAGCACCTGGGTAACGAGCAACGGCTAACGGGTAACGCGGACACGATCCGCATCGGAGGAACTGAAAATGAACGACCATCTCCCGGACTGCCTCACTGCGCAGCACCTGCAGCTCTTTGGCGCCATCGTCCAGTGGTTCGCGCGATACGAATTGCTGATGCAGGAGATCATGGCGGCGCTCTGCGGCACGGATGCCGCGGCAGTGATGCTGCTCACGCGCCGCCTTGATTTCGGCGGAAAGCGGGCAACGCTGCTCGACCTGCTGCGCCAGCGCAGGATTCCGATGGATCAGTTCGACCGGATCTGCGCCTACTTGCTGATACCGCATACGTATGCGCCATTGCGGCACGATATCGCGCACTCTGCGTGGACATCCAGTCAGCATTCCGGCTCGGTCCAGCCGAACTGGATCATCGGACTTCCATCGGGCATCACGCCGCTGCGGGACGATTTCAATGCGCTGACCGAGACGTTCATCGAACGTACCGATATGGAATTCAATTACACCATCGGCGATCTTAAAGAAATCGTTCGGATCCTGGCGGATAACCACGAAGCGTTATCCGATTACATTCATGAAGTTGGGATGGTCAGGATTTCCAGAACATAGATTGTGCATGGGTGTGGCCGCCTGGCGGGGATTATTCGTTTTTTCAGAACAGAGCGTTCCGCGTGCTGAACGCCGCCATGGCTTTTCAACGCCGGGTATTTTTGCCAAAATCGCACACTGATACCAGTGTTACCCAGCGGGGCCGCGGCACGCCTGAAAAAAGGCAGCGCAAGCCTGCGCGCAAGCGGTGACTAATCCAGTGCAACCATGGGCAATGCTTCTCGACATGGGGCCGGCATACTGCAGTTTGCATTCAGGCTGATAGCTGTCTTACCCCTACCCGTGCTACAGGCGGCCGGCCGCGTGCTTGGCCGGCTGATCTACACCTTCCCCGGCAGGTACCGGCAGCGCTTGCGCGCCAACGCGTCCCTGGCCGGCTATCCGGATGCCGCATTCGCCCGCCGCTCGGCGGCGGAGGCGGGCGCCATGATCCTCGAACTGCCACGTGTGTGGTTCCGCACGCAGCAGAGCGTGGCGCGCGTGGTCACGGACGACTGGGATGTGGTCCAGGCGGCCATCGACGAGGGGCGGGGCATCCTGTTCCTGACACCGCACCTGGGATGCTTCGAGATCACCGCGCGCTATACCGCGCAGCGCCTGCCGCTGACGATCATGTTCCGGCCCCCGCGCAAGGAAATGCTGGCGCCGGTGCTGGAAACCGCCCGCCATATGTCGAGCCTGGAGGTGGTGCCCGCCGCCGCGCAGGGCGTGCGCGCCTTCGTGCGGGCGCTGCGCCATGGCAGGGCGGTCGGCCTGCTGCCCGACCAGGCGCCCAGCGTTGGCGAAGGCGTGTGGGTTCCGTTCTTCGGCCGTATGGCCTATACCATGACGTTGCCCGGAAAGCTGGCCGTGCAGACCGGCGTGCCCGTCATCCTGGCGGCGGGCGAGCGGTTGCCCAAGGGCCGGGGATGGCGTCTGCACTACGTGCGGCTGCCGGAGCCCTTGCCGTCCGCTGCGGCGGAGCAGGCAGCGCTGCTGAACGAGGCAATGGAGGCACTGATCCGGCGATTCCCTGAGCAGTATCTCTGGAGCTATAACCGGTACAAGGTGCCGGCGGGGGCACCGCCCGTCCCATCCGCGCCACCGGCGGTGGCGGCAGCCGGGCCCGCGGCGCCACGGTCATATCTTGCTCCCGAGGGGGCCGGCGGCGACGATCCGTCGCGCTGCTGAGCATAGGCCACCGGGGTGCCGGCAGGCCATCCTGCCGCGCCAGCGGGACCGCCGGCGTCGGTGCAGGCTGGTTGAGTCCTGCCTCCCTGTGGACAATACTTGCCCATGGAGGGCCCACGCCCGGTTCGTTCCGACGTCGATTCCATGCCATGCAAGGAGACCGCCATGCTGCGCAACAGTCACGCATTTTGCGGCTATTCGATCAACGACATCGCGAAAGCCTTGGATTTCTACGGCGGCACGCTCGGCCTGGAGGTGACCCGGTCCGGGGATCTGCTGACGCTGCAGTTGGCTGGCGGCAACACCGTGCTGCTCTATCCCAAGCCCGATCACGCGCCCGCGACATTTACCGTGTTGAATTTTCCCGTGGACAGCGTGGACCGTGCCGTGGAACAGCTCGGCAAGCGCGGGGTGCGGTTCGAGATCTATGATGCCCCCGGCCTGCAGACCGACGCGCGGGGGATTTGCCGTGCAAGCGGCGGGCCGGTGATCGCCTGGTTCAAGGATCCGGCCGGCAATATTCTGTCGGTGCTCGAACCCGCTTAAGCCGCAAGCAAGAATTCGCCCAGTTATCACGGGCATAAAAAAAACCATTCCGAAGAATGGCTTTTTACACCCCGCGACATCGACACTCCGTTGATCCTGCCCCGTTTGGCTCTGTGGCCTGTGTGAGCATGCTGGAATCACGCTGCGAAGACCGGCAATCAAGTCGTTCCAGGCGGCAGGGCCGCTCCTGGTCAGCTATCAGACTTAGCAACTTATGCGCTGCGACTTGTCACGGAACGGATCATACGTATTCCCGGGGGGACGCCGTATAGAGAGAAGCCCCTATTTCCCCTCGCTGTTCTCGCGCTAGTTTTCGCCCAGGTGTGCCTTGCCTGGCGCAGGCGCCGCTGGTCAGCCGGAGAAACGCGTTTCTCCGGGCGCGTCCTGGCGCTTTGCCACGCGTTCGCGGAGCTGCCGTTCCAGTTCGGTGATGTGCTGGTTCAGGCGAGTCTGCTTTCTGGCGTGCCGGATGGCGAGTGCCGTAAAAAGCACTGCCGTGAGGATGCAGCCAAGTTCGGCCAGCGGTATCAGGTCGGATTGCATAGTGGTCTATTGGCATCGTTGCGCCCTGAGGCGCTATTTGGCGCTGCCGGTCGCGCGGGGCGCCAGGATACGGCATGACACCGCCGGCCGCATTGGAGATAACGGCAGCGGCAGGCGAATTTTGAGAGCGCACCAAGCGCCGGCCGCGCCGCACGCAGGCGCCATTGCCCAGGGCTGGAGGCAGCCGGCATCCGCGTTTTCATCGCTGGCAGCAGCGGGCGGTGCGCTAACCCACTTTCCAATCCAGTGGACGCGGTTAGTCTCGGAACTTCGCGGGCAGGTCTGACCCACCTGTCCGCGCTTTGCGCCTCGCCTATCCCCCGGTGGGCGGGGCGTTTTTCTGCGCCGGCAGGGTGGCGTCGATGGATTCCGGTCCTATCCCCTGCCGACCGGGTCGACGTGGGTCATGACGTCAGCGACGCGATGGCGCTCGATGACGCAGTAGCGGGCGGATTCCGAAATCTCATGCGCTTCGATGACGGACAGCCGGTAGTCAACCTCAAGATACACATCCACGACGACCAGGTCGCCCGTTTTTCGCGTACGCAACTCATGTATGCCCGCTACGCCATGGACGGCGAGAAGCGTTTCCCGTATGCCCGCGACGGTGTCTTCAAGCCGGGATTACTTCTGGTCCCTTGGCGCCCCGTATCGCGCCGGTTCTTTCGGCTGGCATTCGAAGGAGGGGGCTCCACAGCCCTTCGGGTCGCCTTCGCAGCAGTGTTCCATCAGGAATCCAAGCAGTTCGTTCATCCGCTCGTACTGGGCCTGGTAGATGACATGCCGGCCTTCCTGCCGGCTGGCGATCAGGCCGGCGTTGGCAAGTTCCTTGAGGTGGAACGACAGGGTCGCCGGCGCCAGGCCCAGCGTTTCGCCGATCCGCCCGGCGTGGATGCCTTCGAGACCGGCCTGGACCAGCAGGCGGAAGATCGCCAGGCGCGATTGCTGCGCGAGTGCGGCAAGGGCTTTGACAGCGGAGTCACTGTGCATTTTGGGCGCATCTTGACAGGAAATGCGCGTATTTTCCGCCAAAAAGCGGATGAGCGCGAGTGCGAGCGGGGCACACCTGAAGAACCGGGCCCGATGCGCCTTCCGGAAGACGAGGCGCCGAGAGAACGCCGCCGCGCCTTGCCGCTTCCTTCCGCGCGGCGGGCGTGATGCCCCGGCAGCACGGTGGCGTACTCGACCCGCACGGCACGGTAGCGCGCCGAAGGGGGGAGGTCGATGCCGGACTCCGCTCCGCCGCATATGGCGATAGCGGCCTCCCGGCCGGATCAGGCGGTCAGCGGCTCGGGCCGAGCAGGTCGCTGGACGCGGCGTAGCCGTACAGTTCCAGATCGCTGTGCACGCCAAGTTTGCGCATGGCGGACATCTTCTGGGTGCTGACGGTCTTGATGCTGCGGCCCAGTTCGGCAGCGATCTGGCTGACGGACATGCCGGACAGGTAGCGCCGGATCACATTGGTTTCCCGCGGGCTCAGCAGGCCGATACGGATTCTCGCGTCAGCCGGCACGGCGACGCCTTTCAGCAGGTGCTCGATGACGGGTGACAGATACTGACCGCCGGCGAGCGCCGTACCCAGGGCGGCCTGTATGTGAAAGGCATGGTCCCGCTTGCTGACCACGGATAGCCGCTTGCACCTGACCAGCTTGCCGATCAGCGCTGGCGCATCCAGCATGGTGATCACCACGATTGGCAGCTTGGGATAGCGCCGGCGCAGGAACAGGATCATATGCAGGCCATCGCCGCAGGCGCCTCCCGGCATCACGTAGTCCGTCAGCAGGATGTTGCACGGCCGCTGGCGCAAGAGTGCGAGGGTCTCGGTCGAGTCCCGGGCGACGCCGGCTATTTCCATGCCGTTCAGTTGCGCAACCAGACCCTGCAGGCCCAGCAGCGCCACGGGATGATCGTCGGCGATCACGATTTGCGCTTTGGCGGGGAGGGGGGGCGACTGCATGGGCTAACTCCGCGGGCGGCAGGCCGGACGCGCGGGCACGGGCGGCGGCCAGGATGGCTGCGCTGGCTGGATTGGCCCGATTGGCTCTGGTGAGTCGCCCTGACTCAGGCGGCTGACATCGCTCATGCCTTATCTCCTTGATCTCTGGTCCAGGCAGCATCCGGCGCGCGGCGGCCGTGGCTAACGGTATCGACTGCGGCGCGGCGTTCCGGCGAGGACATCATCGGTGGAACGCTGACTGTATCTCCAGCGCGTCGCCGCCGGGTTGCGAAATTTCCCAATCTTGCTGCGCATTGCCTTCACGTCGTCGCCCCGTGGCGCAGAGGCATGTCCGAACGCGGGCATCGCCGCAGCAAGATGCGTCGCCAGGGGCGCATGCGGTGGCGGGCCGCGCGTCGCGCCGGGTGAAAGATTTGTGTCCTCTTGGGGAATCTTCCGCAAGTTGATTCGGAGTCTTCCCGGCTTCGGTATCCATTCTGTCCTGCACACTACCGAGACTCCGCGCTGGGGTCTTGCTGCCGGGACCATGCCGATTGCTGCAACGGGTTCCGGCGCCTTGCCAGATCGCAGCGCTCAAGCCACGGATATTCGTAGAAAGAGGGAATGTGACCAAGGAAAACAGAAAGTACTTCGAGGAAGGATTGAGCGAGGACGCATTCGGCGACATCTGCGGCGCGGATACCGAGGCCTTGCGCCGGCTGCGGCTAGGCATCGCGGTCCTTGCCCGGCGAAACTTCAATGTCGTCAAGGCGGCTGCCTTCTCGGGAACGGAGGCGGGGATCTTCCTCGATCTCTTCATCGACGCCAGTCTCGATGACTGCACCATGCTCGCCGTGCAGATCCACGAGGAACTGGCGCGGCACAGCGTCAGCATATTGCCGCCCGCGCTGACGTTCGCACTGAAGCCGCTATCCTCGTTCTGCCCGGACCGGCAGCCGCAGGGCAGCCGGGGCATTACCCAAGGGTTGATGCACGAGGCGTTTCGGCTGATGCATGGCGGCAACGAGATCGACCGGCGGCTCGCGGCCTCGTGCGCCTATATCGGCGCGTATCAGGAAACCCGCCGCGTGCTGGACCTGCTGTGGCCCGTGCCGCCGAACCAGCTCATGAACCGGCACGAAGCCCTGGTATGGCGGCTGCGGCGGCATCGCTCCTTCGAGGCGCGGTTGCTGGCGGAACTGCTAAGCAGCCTGCGCCGCCTCCATGACGGCGCACAGTATGATTTCCTCACGCCGTTCGACGGCGACCGGGCCTTCATGCTCGGGGCCTTTATGGCACAATTCCGCGACCGGCTGTCCGCCTTCGAGCGGCTTCACACGCCATTCGCTTAAGACCTGCGTCGAGGATGCCCGCCCCGCAGTATTGCGCCTTCGCCGATCTGCGGGGGGAGCCAGGATCGCTTGCCGATCCATTCCGGCCGGTCGGTAGAGCCGGCACATTCCCGAGGTAGCCGCATTTCACTGGTACAGATGAGCCACCGCCCTCAACAGCATCAAGTACGAGACCTCCTCACTTCCTATTTCTGGAGTGGCGACGCCATCCGCAGTCGACGCGTGAGTGACATCGTGCTGTCAGGCACGGTCGACGTGCCTGTGCCCCCTGCGCGTCTGCTTGCCGATTGGGCAAGGGAGACATCGTCCCGCTTGATCCTGGAACCCGGGGATGTCGAGGCAATGCCTTTGGCACGAGCGCGAGCGCGCTGGCCGGACTACACGCGCTGCGTGCAGGCAGTGTCCGATTGGGCGTGCGCGCTTGGACTGCCTGGGGTGCTTGCCGCCAGTGACGTAGCCCTCATGGCCTGCCGCGGCGCGAAGTATCACCATGACGGCGAGCAATATGGCGGCGCGGCCTTTTGCAACCTCTTCCTGAGCGAGGACAGGGGGCAGGACCTGCATTTTCCCTCTTTGGGTCATCGAATTCCGCTGACCCGGGGTACGGTGGTGATATTCGATACCTGCCAGCCTCATGGCGTAATTCAACGCCGCAGCAGCGGTTTCAATGTGGCCGACTTCCCGCCCGGCCAGGATTGCACCCAACTATTCCTGACCTGGGAGCTTCCCATCGAGGATGCCCATGTTGGGCACGCGCTCAAGGTTGCCTTCGACATCGCCCCTTCGACCTCGTTGCAACTGCATGAAGAGCAAATCCGGCTGAACGGTGCAAGGGCCAGTGTGTGCCCGGATTCTGGCCGGTGGTGCCGGGCCGACTGATCGTCAGGGGCGCACCGCGTTTTTGCCCTGACAGGGCAATCAGGCTGTGTTCAGTGCGATAGGCGTGCGCAGCGAGCGCCGTTGGGCTAACGGCAACGTTTTCAGGCTTTGTATTCAAGCCCGCGATGTAGCGATGCAAAGTCAGGCGCTACTTCCAGGGCTTGGCTGAATGAGCGCTGTGGCCGAGGAGTGAGATGCTTGGTGGCGAGCAAGTTCCAGCGCGTAGATGCCTCGCTTGGCTATGCATTGCACAGGCGGGTCGATCGCTCGCACATTCGTCAATTCCCAGCAAACGTATCCGGCACACCATTGCTTGCCTTGCGAGCGAGCCTCGTCAGGTGTCCAATCGTGTACCCCCACGACGTCGACCAATGCGAGAGCAACTCCGTCCGGATCTTCCTGCCCGTCTTGTCGCAAATAGACAGTGTTTTGCACCAACACGAGATCAACCAATGGGATCTTCGGGGGTGCCCAGGACCGAATTTCCACCAGCTTCCTCCCCGCCAAGATGTCCTCGACAGCGGGCTTAACAATTGACAAGGCCTGTCGCAGCATTGCAAATCATCCCTTCGATAAGTGGAGAGTTTCTCGCGGCCGCCAACTACCTCCCCGCTGGGGCAGGAATTCAGTAACGGCCCGGACAAGATTGTTGCTGATTCCAGTGGTTCTGTCGAACGGCTGAAACTGGCGAACTCGGCCGTTGACTTCGCGATAATGCTGGCCCAGCCTGGCTGCCAGGAGGAGGCCAGCAATAAGCAGCGCTCTTGCGTGGCCCGGCCAGAACTGAAGGCGCGCCAGCGCAGGCACTGCAGTGGCCGCGGGCGCGGCGTCAGTGCGGTGCATGAGCGGGCCGGGCGGCGGACGCGCGATTTACCCCGACGCTTCCCGTGTGCTTTCCTCCGTGCCCCCTTCCCCCGTATTTTCCCGTCGCTTGTTCGGAAGCTTCCTCATCTGAACGTGTGCCAGCCTCTCGCTGGCACCGGCAGCGCCTCGACGCGCGGCGGGAGCAGGCGCTTGCGCACCGGGTTCTGCGGGTGGCCAGGCCTGACTGGCTCTGCGTCGCCAACGACTTTGGGAAAGTTCCTACAAGTCGTTCGGATATTTCTCGCCGGTTATCGCGTCATTTCATCACATAATTCGCGCTCCACCTTTTGGATTGTCGGTGCCGGTGCAGGCGAGTTCGTTTCGGTAGACTTGGGAGAGCGGGAGTGGCAACCATTCTGATCGTCGACGATCACCCGGCGCTGCGGCTGGTGGTCAAGACCCAGTTGTCGCAAGTGCTGGGGGTCAGCAATATCCTGGAGGCTGACAATGGACAGGCAGCCATCGAAGCCGCCAGGCAGTTCGAGCCGGATCTTGCCATTCTGGACCTGGACATTCCGCGCATCAGCGGCATGGACGTGATCCCCCGCATGAAGCTGGTCTATCCGCCGGTTCGCATCCTGGTGATTTCCGGGCAGGACCAGGCAACGTTCGCGCCGCGCGCGCGGCAGGCTGGCGCCCAGGGCTTCGTCAGCAAGATGCAGGATATGAAAGAGATCGTGCGCTGCGTCGAGGCGGTGATGGCGGGATACTCGGTATTCCCCGAGATGCGCTACGAGCGCGAGCTGCCACAGGTGACCCAGCGCGCCGACGAAGAGCGGCTCGCATTGCTGTCGGACAAGGAGATCGTCATTCTGCAGATGCTGGTCAGGGGCTTGTCGAATAAATCGATAGGCAAGCTGCTATTCATCAGCAACAAGACCGTCAGCAGCCACAAGACCCGCATCATGGCCAAGCTGCAGGTCAGTTCGCTGGTGGACCTGATCGACTTCTCGCGGCGCTGCCGCTTGTCGCCAGGCCAATAGCGGCAGCCACGGCCATGGGGCTAACCGCTAGCCCGCTGCGCGCCGGTTGACGGCGATCAGTCAACAATATGCGAATTCCGACCGAGGTAGATTCATGATCCGTGCGCTATTGGTCAGCACTACCGAGAGCGGCGTGCAGGCGTTGCAAATCAGCGGGCTGGCGGCCGTGCTTGCCGGCATGGGTTTTTCCGTCGAACTGGCGGACGTGGCGCTGCCGCACCGCCATGCCACGCAAGCCGGGCGTCCGTGGCTGGCCATGGTCTGGCTTGCGCGAGACCACAGCGGCATGCTGTCGCGGAGCGATTTCGGCATGCCGCCGGAGAGCCTGCTGTTCGCCGTGACGCCGGCCGATGCGGGCGCGAGCGTGGAGAGCTTGGCCCGCAGCCCGGCATTCGATGCCACGCTGAGCGCGCCGGTCAATGCCGGATCGGTGGCGCAGGCGCTGGCCGGGCACGGTTTTGTTGCCCTCTCGCCTGACGAATGCGCGGCCATCGGCAGCCTGCTCGATACCCTTGCCGGCGGCGATGCGGACATCGTCAGGGATCTGGTGGACAGCCTGATCGAGACCAACCGCATCGATCTCGACAAGATGCGCGCGGCGCTGGAGGCAGGCGTGTGGCAGTGTTTCGGCAGTGGCGCGCACCGTCTCAAGGGTTCCGCCAGGATCCTGGAGTGCGCCACCATGGTGACGCTTTGCGGCTGGCTGGAGTCCATCGCCGAGTTGGACGATCTTGCCACCGCGCAAGCCTTGCTGCCGATTCTTGCCGCGACCGTCGAGCATCTCGAAGCCGTCTTGACGGCGTTGCGGCCGCCGTCGCGGACGCGGTGATCGCCGCCCGCGCGCGGCCAGAGCCGTCCGCGCAGCGGGTACCCGGCGTGCCCGGCCTAGGCTGAGGCGGCATCCCCGGGCGCGGCGCGTGCGCCGTGCAGATGCTTGCGCAAGGTGCGTTCCAGCATGGCCAGTCCCACCGGCTTCACCAGCACGTCGTTCATGCCCGCCGCCAGCGCTTGCCGGTGATCCTCGTTCTGTGCGCTCGCTGTGCAGCCGATGACCGGGATCGAGCGCAGGTCATCGCCGCGGGCACGGATCGCCCGCGCCAGGCTGAAGCCGTCCATCACCGGCATCATGCAGTCGCAGATCACCAGGTCCGGCGGCCGGCTCTGCAAGTTCCGCAAGCCCTGCTCGCCATCCGCCGCCGCATCCACTGCGATGCCGAGCCGCTCCAGCTGGCGCGCCAGCAGTAGCCGGTTGGGCGCGTGGTCGTCCACCACGAGCACGCGGATGCCCGGGGGGAACAGGGTGACCCCGGCCGTGCCGTCCGTTGACACGCCAGCCTGGGGCGGGGGCGCGGCCAGATCGAAACTGAGGCGCACCAGTACCTGCGTGCCCTGGCCTGGCCGGCTTTCCAGCGTGACCTCGCCGCCCATCTTGCGCACCAGGCTTTGCGCGATCGACAGGCCCAGGCCGGTGCCTCCGGCATGCATGCGCCCGGGCGAGTCGACCTGCGTGAAGGGCCGGAACAGCGCACCGATCGCCTCGGCGGGAATCCCTATGCCGGTGTCGCTGATGACGAGATCGAGCGATTGCCTGGTTCCCCGCATGCCCGTTTCGTCCAGCCGTATGTCGACGCCGCCGCGCTCGGTAAAGCGAATGGCGTTGGAGACGAAGTTGCCGACCACCTGCTTGATGCGCAGGATGTCCAGCCTGTGCGCCTGCGCCACGGTCTCGCCCACGCTGACCTTCATGGCCAGGCCTTTCTGCGACGCCACCGGCCCGAACATCTGCGCCACCTCATGCAGGGCCTGGCGCAGGCTGGCGGCGCGCGGTTGCAGCGTGAACTTGCCGGCCTCCATTTTGGATAGGTCCAGGATGTCGTCGAGCAGTGACAGCAGCGAGGTGGCGGCGCCATGCGCCGTGTCCAGCAATTCGCGGTCGCCATGCGCGACGTGCGCGCGCGTTCGCGCCAGTTCCAGCATGCCGAGGATGGCGTTCATCGGGGTGCGTATCTCATGGCTGATCGAGGCCAGGAAGGTGGATTTGGCGCGGTTTGCCGCCTCGGCGCGGCTTTTGGCCGCGGCCAGTTCGGCCAGCATCCGCTGGTGCTCGGTCACGTCGATCCAGCCGCCGACGATGCCCGCAGGCCCGCCGTCCGCGCGCTGCAGCGGCACCACCCAGCCGATCACATTGCGCGCTTCGCCGGCGATGGTCAGCCGGCGGGCGGCGCTGAATGGCTGGCCGGTGTCGAGCACATGCCGGTAGACGGCGAGCAGGTCATCGTGGCTGATGTCGGCCTTGACAGCATCGCGCACGAAGGCCGGATCGGTGCCGGCCAGCGCGCCCCGCGTGGTGTCAAGCGCGGCTTCGAAGGCGGTGTTGCAGGTGATCATGCGGAAGCGGCTGTCGCGCAGGTAGATCGGTTGGGGTATCCCGTCCAGCACCGCCGTCTGGAAGGAGACCTGGTCCTGCAGCGCACGTTCGGCCGCGGCACGCTGGGTGACCTGGCGCCGCAGCGATGTCACCCAGGCAATAAACAGCAGGCTGACCAGCAGCAAGGTGGCCGTGCCGGCCGTCAGCCATGGCAGGAACTGGCGCCAGGCCGCTGCCTGCGGCCTGATTTCCGTCCAGTGCGCGCGCATGGCGCCGAGATCGTCGCGGGCAATGCTCAGGATGGCCTTGTCGATGATGGCCAGCAGCTCGGGATGCCGGTTGCTGACTCCCAGGCCGATTTCCAGCGGAAGGCCGCTCGCGGGCGCGGCGATCTTGAGCCTGCCCCCATAGGTTCGATCGAGCATGTAGCCGGCCATGGAGGCGTTGGAGATAATGGCATCCGCGCGTCCGGCGGCCACCATGCGGAAGGCCTCCGCGTAGGTGGCGGTCTCGCGCTGGCTCACTGCCTGGCTGGCACGCACCAGGTCGTGGACGCCATCGAACGGGGGGCTGGCGAGGAGCTTGTCCGCGAGATCGGGCACGCTCTTGATGCTGTCGTCGCCGGCACGGGTGACGACAACCCAGTTGCCGGAGAAATAGGGCGCGCTGACGGACAGCAGGCCCTCGCTGGTAGCAGCATGGTTCAACGGCAGGACCGGCAGCACGTCCAGCGTGCCATTCTCGAGGTCGGCTTTCGTTTGCGCCTTGCTGCTTGGCCAGTAGGGCACGAAGCGTAGCCCGGTGCGCTGCCCGATCAGTTGCAGCACCTGTTCGGTCAGCCCGTCCAGGCGCTGTTGTGCGTCGAGGAACTGGAAGGGGATCAAGTCGTGCGCCACCAGGTAGCGAACTTCCGGGTGGCTGGCGATCCAGCTGCGCTCGGCAGCAGAAAGATCGAGCTTGCCCGTGATATCGAACTCGAGCGAACTGGAGGTCCAGAAGGTCTCGATCTCGCGCTTGAGCGTGGCAGGCATTGCCGCCAGCGCGCGGTCGACGATCCTGCCCAGTGCGGGGTCGCCCACGGTGAACGCGATGCCATCCTGCGGCAGCGGCGCGACATTGCGCGAGGCGAGTTCGCCGTAGCGGTATTGCTCGATGAGGTAGCCGGCGGCTGTGGCATTGGTGACCACTACGAAATCCGCGTTCCGGGCAAGCTGGTCGAGCGCACCCAGCAAGTTCTCGAAAGGCTGCAGTTGCGCTTCCGGATAAGCATGGCGCAGCAGGCCGGGCGCCACTTCCCCTTTCAGGTAGCCAACGGTGCGGCCAGCGTTGTTGCGCGCGTCGTCTTTGCCGGATACGACCTCGATCAACCGGTGCTCATGGTACGGCGCGGTGCGGATGCCGCCGCCGTGGCGGTCCAGGTCGGTGGTGATCAGGTCGATGGCGCCATCCGCCAGGGCGCGCCGCGCCGCCTCATGCGAGGCATAGCCGCGGATTTGCGCCGGTACCCCGAGCCGGGCCGCTACCACGGCGAGGTAGTCGGCGGAGATGCCGCGGTAGTTGCCTTTGAGGTCGACCAGGTCGAATGGCGGCAGGTAATTGCCTACCACGCCCACGCGCAAGACCTTGCGGCCGCGGCGCCATGCGTCCAGCTCGGCATCGCCGGCGCAGTCCGCACCGGGCTGGCCGGAACTGTCCGGCTGCACCTGGGAACTCAGGGTCAGCCTGTGCCGCGGCTCTGCCGGGATGGCAGCCTGCGGCGGCACGCCATGGCACAGGGCCAGCAGCAAGGCCAGTTGGTGCCGCCATCGGGTGGCCGCCGGCATGCGCGGCCTGGCCATGGGCAGGCGGTCCGCGGGACGGCGCCGGCAAGTGCTGAAGCACATAGGGAGTTCTCGTGGAAGGAGGGCGGGCCGCTTCGCTTGCCTCTCGCTGCCCACGCGAGGGGTGGTCGCCTTGAGGCGGCGCCACGCGTCACCACGGATGGGGCAGCGGGATGTCTGGAAACGCGTGCCTTGTGCCGCAAATGTAAGTGGCGCGACGGCGGGCAAATTTGGGAAATGTCTGCAAAGCCCCCCGGCGATTTCCTCCGGCGTGTCGTGACAGTTGGCCGGGCTCGGTGGGGCAGCGCACTAGCCGGGGCGGGCCGGGATAGATGCGGCGCGCGCTCGTCAAAGCATTAAAGCGGCGCATCAGGCATAGGCAGACTGGCTATCGGGGTGCACGGCGGCACGCTATCGCTGTTCGATAGTCAAATACAATCGCTGTGTTTGTGACGATGAATTGTACAAATGGCGTAGAGACGGCCAGAATCGGGTCTTCGCTGCAACACGCGGCCACTACCCCCAGTCACCCCAGGAGCTATCGCTATGCTGCAATCCCGTGAAGGTCAACGCGTTCCCAATGTCACGTTCCGCGTCCGCGAGAACAACGAATGGAAAACGGTGACCACGGCCGACCTGTTCGAAGGCAAGACCGTCGCGCTGTTCTCGCTGCCCGGCGCGTTCACCCCGACCTGCTCGTCCACCCACCTGCCGCGCTACAACGAACTGGCGCCCGTGTTCGCCAAGCATGGCGTGGACGCCATCCTGTGCGTCTCGGTCAATGACACCTTCGTGATGAACGAATGGGCCAAGGATCAGGAATCGGAAAACATCGCCATGATCCCGGACGGCAACGGCGAATTCACCGAAGGCATGGGCATGCTGGTCGACAAGGCCGACCTGGGCTTCGGCAAGCGCAGCTGGCGCTATTCGATGCTGGTCAAGGACGGCGTGGTCGACAAGATGTTCATCGAGCCGGAAGAGCCGGGTGACCCGTTCAAGGTGTCGGACGCCGACACCATGCTTGCCTACATCGCTCCCAACGCCAAGAAGCCCGATCAGGTCGTGGTGTTTTCCAAGGTTGGCTGCTCGTTCTGCGCCAAGGCCAAGCAGATGCTGTCGGACAACGGCTTCGACTACATCGACGTGCCGCTGGAGCACAAGATCCGCGGCAAGGTGCTGGGCGCGGTGTCGGGCAACATGACCGCGCCGCAGATTTTCATCAACGGCAAGCTGATTGGCGGCGCCGAAGCGCTTGAGACCTACCTGGCCCGCTAAGCCCTTCCAGACGCAGCAACCGCTTTACCGCCGCAAGGCGCGGCGCCGGCCTGACCGGGTGCCGCGCCGCAGTCGGCGGACCCGATGGCAGCGCCGTCCGGTGCCATCCGGTCCGTTGATTGACACGCTTCACCAGGAAATCCGACATGACCTCCACGCAGACCGCGCAGACCGTGCAAACCATTCAAACCATTCAGACCGATGTTGCCGTGATCGGCGCCGGCACGGCCGGCCTGGCCGCGTACCGTGCGGCCCGCGCCGCCGGCAAGCGCGCTGTCATCATCGAGGGCGGTCCCTACGGCACCACCTGCGCCCGCGTGGGCTGCATGCCTTCCAAGCTGTTGATCGCCGCGGCCGAGGCCGCCCACGAACTGCGCCACACCGCACCCTTCGGCGTGCATGTGGATGGCGGGATCCGCATCGACGGGCGCGAAGTCATGGCGCGGGTCAAGCGTGAGCGCGACCGCTTTGTCGGCTTCGTGGTGCGCGGCGTGGACGGCATCCCCGCCGAGGACAAGGTGAGCGGCTATGCCCGCTTTATCGACAACACCGTGTTGCAGGTGGGCGAACACACCACCGTGCGCGCCAGCCGCGTGGTGATCGCTACCGGCTCCAGCCCCATGATCCCGCCGCCGTTCAAGGTGTTCGGCGACCGCCTGGTGGTCAACGACGACGTCTTCGCCTGGGACGACCTGCCGCGCAGCGTGGCCGTGTTCGGCCCCGGCGTGATCGGGCTCGAGCTGGGCCAGGCGCTGTCGCGCCTCGGCGTGCGGGTGCGCGTGTTCGGCCTGCGCGGCGGCGTGGGGCCGCTGACCGATCCGGCCGTCAAGGCCAATGCCGTCGCCGGTTTCCGCGAGGAGTTCTACCTCGACCCGGACGCAAGGCTCGGCGAGATGCGCCGGGACGGCGACGAAGCGGTCATCAGCTTCACCGACCTTGACGGCAACATCGTCACTGAACGCTTCGACTATGTGCTCGCCGCCACCGGCCGCCAGCCGAATGTGCGCGGCCTGGGCCTGGAGCATACCGGGCTGGCGCTGGATTGGCGCGGCATGCCGGTGTTCGACCCGGCCACCTTGCAATGCGGCACGGCGCCGGTCTTCATCGCCGGCGATGCCAACGACATCCTGCCGTTGCTGCATGAAGCCGCGGACGAAGGCAAGGCGGCCGGCGAGAACGCGGCAGCGTACCCCGAGGTGCGTCCGCTGGCGCGCCGCGCGCCGCTCGGCGTGGTGTTCAGCGATCCGCAGATCGCCATGGTGGGGCAGCGCTATGCCGACCTGGCGCCGGACAGTTTCGTGGTGGGCGAGGTGAGCTTCGAGGACCAGGGCCGCAGCCGCGTGATGCGCAAGAACCGCGGGCTGATGCATGTCTACGCCGACAAGCAAAGCGGGCGTTTCCTCGGCGCGGAATGGACCGGCCCGCGCGCCGAGCATATCGCGCACCTGCTGGCCTGGGCGTATCAGCAGGCGCTCACCGTCGAGCAGATGCTGGCCATGCCGTACTACCACCCGGTGGTGGAGGAGGGCCTGCGCACGGCGCTGCGCGATGCGCAGGCCAGGCTGGCCGGCTGAGCGGGTCGGCCGGCCAGCGGTTGACGCCGGTAGATTCCCCCTCTCCCGCAGGCGCGCTTCGTTGTCCGCGTCGACAGAATTCTTTGCAATTCCATCCTGTACCGGCACCTGCCGCAGCGGCGATACTTGGCGCTGCGGGGCGGCGCGGCAGACGCCGCTCACCCGCGTGTACAGCGCGAATATAACGCGTGTACGACAACACAAACGACGTCGGGAAAAGGATGAAGCGATGGAGCTGACTACGCTGCAGAAATACCAGGATCTGGCCGTGGCCTATGCCAGCGACTTTGGCGTGAAGGTGCTGGCGGCGATCGCCTTCTGGGTGATCGGACGCTGGCTGATCCATCTGGTGGTGAAGATGGTGCAGGGCTCGCTCGGGCGGCAGAAGGTGGACCCGACGCTGTTGCGCTATGTGGGCTCGATCATCACGGTGACGCTGAACGTGGTGCTGGTGATCGGCATCCTTGGCTACTTCGGCATCCAGACCACCAGCTTTGCCGCGCTGATCGCCGCCGCCGGCGTGGCCATCGGCATGGCATGGTCGGGCCTGATGGCCAACTTCGCGGCAGGCGCCTTCCTGATCGTGCTGCGCCCCTTCAAGGTCGGCGACTTCGTCACGGCGGCCGGGGTCACCGGCACCGTACGCGAGATCGGATTGTTCGCCACCACCCTCGATACGCCGGACAACGTCCTGACCGTGGTGGGCAACAACAAGATCTTTGCCGAGACCATCCAGAACTTCACCGCCAACCCGTCGCGCCGGGTCGAGCTGAAGGCGCAGCTGGCCGGCAGCACCGACCACGCCGCGGCCATCGCCCTGCTCAAGGAGCGCGTGGCGGCGATTCCCAATGTGCTGGCGGCCCCGGCGGTCGACGTGGAAATCCTGGAGTTCACCCTGGTCGGACCGGTGCTGGCGGTGCGGCCGCATTGCCATAACGATCATTACTGGCAGGTGTACTTCGACACCAACCGCGTGATCCGCGAGAGCTTCGGCGAGGCTGGCTTTGCCGCGCCGATGCCGGCGCAACTGGTGCTGATGCAGCAGGCTGCCGTGGCCCATGCGGGCGAAGCACCGCGCGCGCTGCCCGCACGAACGGCGTAGCCCTTACTCGCTTCAGCCAATGGCAAAGCCCGCCGCGCACCGCAAGGTGACCGGCGGGCTTTGCCATTGGCTGCGTTGTTGCTATCGTTATTGCGCATCTTCTGCTTCTTGCGTGGCCCCCGGGGCCGGCCGGAAGCGGGCCCCGATGGGGGCCTGACTCTGTCGGCGGCCTTGCGACTCCGGTGTGGCCGGGGCAGGGCCGGGCTCGCATTCCCGCGTCCGGCACGCGGTTGCCCGTTTTGTGGGCAGTCCGATGGGGTGCCCGTGCCAGAGCCGTTTGCGGAGCTTGTCGACAATGTTATCCACATAAAGTGTGGATAACACTGAGGACTGGCAAGGAGGCAGGAACGAAGCCAGGCGGATTTGTCAAGCCTGAAATCCAAGCCTGTCCCGGCTTCCCGGCGAAGGGGCGGCGCCCGGCCGCATGGCAAGGCTTTGCGGAAAAGTGGACCATAGGGCGTAAGGTCGTATTGAGGCTGCCGTACCAATCCGCGACGCCTCTCCGCCTTCGCGTATCATCGCTTACCGCTCGCTAGAGAGACAGCCATGCCATTCCTGATCGAAACCTGGGACAAGCCGCAGCATCAGCAAGTGAGGCAGGCGACCCGCGCCCGCCATCTCGATTTCCTGGACCAGCACAAGGCCTTGCTGCTGGCATGCGGGGCCAAGCTCAACGACGACGGCAGCGATGCCGGCGGCGGCGTCTATATCGTCGACGTCGAGACGCGCGATGCGGCGCAGCAATTCATCGATGCGGATCCGTTCGCGGCGGCTGGCCTTTTCGCGGAGGTGCGCATTACGCGCTGGCGCAAAGCCTATCTGGCTGGCGCGTGCTGCCTTTAGCCGGAGCGGGCGCAGGCGTGCGGGCCTGGCTGCTGCGCCGGGTCTAGAATGAAGGGCATGCCACGGATTTCCGGATCAGATCATGCGCTACTGGCGTCTCGACCGCCCCCGGCTGGCGGGCCAGCTTGATCTTTCCCGGGTCACCGGCCTGGTGGTGGCCATCGGGCATGACGACGCGAACGCCCTTGCCTCGGAAGTGCTGAAAACGCTCGGCGAGGTCGCTTCCATCTCGCAGTGCACCGTCTTTGCCTATGAGTTCGGCAACCGGCCGCGCACGGTATCGGTCGCGGATCACTGCGGCGGGCGGTACCTGCGCGATGTCGCGGATACGTATGCCAGGCGCTATTACGTGCTGGACGGCAACCAGACGATCGTCTCCGCCGCGGGACGCGGAGAAACCCGGTTCCGGCATCCTGCTGCACCTGCAGAACAGCGAGGACATCAAATATAAATACGTACCCCCGCCCGTTGCGATTGACCAGGAAGAGAGCCGTTGCAATTGGGCCGGTTGCATTTCTCGCGACCGCCCGGCCCTGGCCCGGCTGTGATTTTGCAAAAAATTTGCGGTTTCCCACCTGAAAACCGGACTCTTCTGCTTTTCATATGATTCCGCCGCGGCTATAAGCGAAGATTTGGTGGTGAGCGGGGTTATGGAAAATTCAGATAAGCGGATACCGTTTTTTGAGCAACGGTTCATCAAGCCGTTGTGGGCGCTCAGGCGTGAACAGCAAGGTTGCACCATTGAGGACGTAGATGAGTTCTATATTTCTACGGATCGCCCCGCGCCGCCCTTGCGCGACCAACCGCCATCGCCTCCCGCGCCGCCAAAGCCGAAAGAGCCTAAGCGCCCACCGAAATCGCTCATAGAAGGATTTCTAGAGTTTCGAGAATGGCTGAACACGCCGCTGCCGCCAAAGCCAATACCGGCTCCCGCCACGCCGGAGGTCAAGACGCCGCGCGTTAATCCGTTTGATCTACAGGATATTCCCGGGGCGATGGACCGCATCGGCTGGCCCATGTCGGCTAGGGTCATGCGCAAATGGTTATCCGGCGAGTTGAACTATGCCAATACCGATGATGGGGCGAGATTCGGTATTAACCAGGATGGCATTTCCTGAGCCTTGGGTGATGGAGTTCGACCTATGAATATGAGTGCGCGCGCAAGGATCTGGATCAATCGCTCATGCAAATTGACGATTTTATTTTTTATCGTAATCTTGATTGCGCCGTATGGATGTGATGTGGCAAATCGGCTGGGGGCGCACGAATGCAAGAGAGAAAGTGATGGAAATCTTTATATCGGCGAAATGTGTTACTTATCAACTGGTGACTCTATGGTATTCCGCCTTTATGATGCCAAAAGCGGCGAATTGCTGGCTGAAAGAACATATAATCACCCTGAGCCAAAAATGATTTGGTCCGGTGGCAGCGTAATATACGACACTTCCCCTTCCGATGGAATCGGCTATGTGGATTTGCCGCCGACACGCTGGGACCGGCTACGGGCCAGACTTCCATAGCACACGAGGGAGCTTGCTTCGTGCTGGCCAGCTTCAGGAGCAACGCTCATGGCGCAATACCATATCGAGCAATTCCTGCTCGATGCCGCCAGCAGGAAGCTGGACCTGATCGATATCCGCTGGCGGACCCGCGTGACCGCCATCGACGCCCGCGCGGACGGCGCCACCCTCAGCTTGGCCACGCCGAGGCAGCTACCGGATGGAGGCGGACTGGATCGCCCGCCTGCGACGGCGGGCGCAGCACGATCCGCGGGGCGCTGGGCCTGCCCGCTCGCGGGCGTTCAGGCACCCTGGCCGCTGCCTGGGGAATCCGGCGCCGGCCGTTCCAGGTACATATAGGCGTTAGCGGCAATCAGCCCGAACAGGACATGCGCGAACAGGCTTTCCCACCCGCGTGCCTCGTCGAACCAGTTGAAGTAACGGCCCAGCGCATAGAAATTGACCAGATAGACCAGCGCCCCGAAGATCGCGCCGGTGAGCGATGCCATGCCGGAGCTGGAGTCGAAGCGGAAGGACGCGATGATCATCGCCAGGATCGTGGCCAGCACGACCGACAGGCCGAAGTGCACCACTCCCGCGGCCAGCACGATACTCCAGCTGAAGGCGTCCGCCGATGCCATCGTTTCCTTGCCGAGCATGATGGCTGCCACCATCTTCACCGTGCCCCATGCGCTCTGATACAAGACGAAGCGAGCCGTCAGCAGTTCCATGACCACGTACACCGCGCCAGCGATCAGGCCCGCAAACGCGGCCGCGCGCCAGTCCGGCATACGGTGGGTGAAATGGTGCGACTGCATATGGAGTTCCATGAACGCCTCCTTCCACAAAGACAAAGCAGCCTGAAGATCAGGCTCCTGTGATAGTTCTAGCCCATTGGCGGCAAATGCCAAGCCCGCCACGCGCGCGGTACAAGCTGCCCGCCCCGCACGGCCATGTGATGCCACTGGTACTCGGCGCGGCAGTCCCGCCGCCCTGGTTTTCGGGAGATTGCCGGAACTGCGGTGTCAGGAGCGCTTCTGGTACGTCCCTACCAGCGCCGCTTGCGCCAGCACGTGGCCATGCATGGCTTTCTCGAGCGTGGCCTTGGAAGCCTTGCCCAGATCGGGCAGGACCGCGTCCAGCGCATATAGCTTGAAGAAATAGCGATGACGCCCGAGCGGCGGGCAGGGGCCGCCGTAGCCGGTCCTGTGCCAGTCGTTTACACCTTCGCGCGTGCCGCCGGGCAAGCTGGCCGGGGCGATACCGCCGGCCAGGCCGGCGCCGTCCGGCGGGATGTCGTACAGGACCCAGTGCACCCAGGTCATCAGCGGCGCGGCCGGGTCGGGCGCATCCGGGTCGTCCACGATCAGCGCCAGGCTCCTGGTGCCGGCGGGCACGCCGGACCAGGCGAGCGGCGGCGAAGTATCCGCGCCTTCACACGTATGGCCGGCAGGGATTTCACTGCCGTTGGCGAAGGCTGTGGAGGTCAGCGTGAGGGACATTGCACTCTCCTTGCGGGCCGCATGGAGCCCGGCTTGCGGTGCGCACAGCAGCATGGCCGACAGAATGGCCGCACCTCTTCGCATGCCGGGCTCCTTTCATGCAGCCGTCATCTGGACTGTGATCACTCTGATAGTTCTAGCCGATTGCCGGGAAATGCCAAGCTGTGGGAGGGGTGGCGGAGCAGCGGCGCGACGCGGCCGATACATCGGCGACCGGCCTCCGGCGCTGCCCTTGACGCTCGAGGAGCCCGCCCCCTGGGGACGGGAGGCGCGCGCCAGCGCGTTGTCAGCCCGGTCCGGTCTGCGGCGCCAGGTTCAGCACCAGTTCGCCGCCGGCATAAGTTGCGCGGACGGCATGCACGCCAGCCGCCACGTCGAATGGGCGGGTCAGCGTACCGGTGGTGACCACTGTGCCCTTGCGCAAGGTGATGCCGCGTTCTGCGGCATGCGCCAGCAGGGATTGCAGGGCTTCCAGCGGGTAGATGGCGTCGTCGCCGTCGAGCGGCAGCGCGCTTGCCGCGCCGTCGAGCGTCACGCTGGCGCTGGCGCGCACGTCTTCCACGCTGGCGGGATCGATCTGCGCGCCCAGCACCAGCGCGTGGAATCCGACGTTGTCGCCGGCAAAGGCCGGCATGCCGACCGCGCCGCGGTCCTCATACCGCGAGAGCACTACTTCGAAGGCGACTTGCGCGCTCTGAACGAGTTCGGTCAGCGCCGCCGGCGCCAGTTCGCCGTGCGCGGGCGCGACGTCCCGTGCCAGCCTCACCGCGATTTCGAATTCAATGGTGGCCACCGCGCCCGCCGGGACATGTACCGTATCGCCCGAGGCAAAGCAGCGCGAAGCGCCCACCTGGCCAACCAGCGGGCGCGCCAGGCTGGCGCGCCGCATGGCGTTGGCGCTGCCGACGCCGAGCTTCCAGCCCACCACCGGATCGCCGAGTGCTGCCACGAAGCGGTCCTGTACGTCATAGCCGCAGGCCAGCGTGGCCGGCTTGGCATCGGCGGGCAGGTCGCGCAATTGCACGCCGCGCCGGCAGGCATCGGCCAGCAGCGCCGCTGCGGTGCCGGGGTTGAACGTTGCGCTCACGCGTTCTCCATGTTGTTGGTTTGGTTCGGTGGATGCGTTTCAGATCCGGTGGCGTTCCGAGGTGCGTCCCACGATGGATGCGCCCGCGATCAGCTCCTTGAGCAGGGCCTGCGATGCCTGGCCGCTGGTGCGATAGGGGTCCAGTTCGCCGCGCTCGGAATACTTGAGGATGGTGGCCATATTGACCTTGCCGGTATTGACCAGGCCCATGGCCCAGCCGGCGAACTCGCGTTCGAGGATTTCCTCGTAGTGCAGCAGCACGATGTCTTCGTGGCGCGCGTCGCGGCAGATCTGCTGGTACAGGCGGGAGACTTCATTGCGGCCGCCTTCCAGCGCCTGCATGAAGATACCGTGGCCATAGCACAGCACGCCGGTGATGCCGTGCCCGGGATTGTTCGCGGCACTGGTGGCAACGATCGCGTCCACCAGCCTGGGATCGGCCGGCTGGCATGCGCGGCTGGCATAGAGCAGGCGTACAAGCATGTTGGCTCCAGTTTCCAGTTTGCTGTTGAGTACGGGTTCGCGCGATCGGAGGGATGGGCGTGCGGCTGCCCCTCTCGCTTCCCACTCTTACCCCGTCGCTAGTCGCGCGTCCTGTTCAGCAAGGCCAGGAACTCGCGACGCAGGCTGCCGTCCTTGAGGAAGGAGCCGCGCATCACGCTATTGGTCATCTTTGCATCGGTGTCGCGCACGCCGCGCCAGTGCATGCAGAAGTGCTCGGCTTCCATGACGATGGCGAGCCCGTCCGGGCTCATTTTTTCCTGCAGCAGGTCGGCCACCTGGGTCACGGCTTCTTCCTGGATCTGCGGACGGCACATGATCCACTCGGCCAGGCGCGCGTACTTCGACAGCCCGATCAGGTTGGAGTGCTGGTTGGGCATGACGCCCACCCACAGCTTGCCGATGATCGGGCACAGGTGGTGCGAGCAGGCGCTGCGCACCCGGAGCGGGCCCACGATCATCAGTTCGTTGATGCGCTCCGCGTTCGGGAACTCGGTCACATTGGGCTGACTGACGTAGCGGCCGGCAAAGATCTCCTTCAGGTACATCTTGGCCACGCGGCGCGCGGTTTCGCGGGTGTTGTGGTCGCTTTCGATGTCGATCACCAGGCTGCGCAACACCTCTTCCATGCGCGACTGTACTTCGTCGAGCAATTCGTCCAGTTCGCCGGGTTCGACATAGGCGGAGATATTATCGTTGGCGTGGAAGCGCTCTTGCGCTGCCTGCAAACGCGCCCGGATGCGGGACGACGCACTGCCCGGTGCCTCGTCGAGGTCCGGGTGGGGTGCCTGATGGTCGGATTCCATATCGTGCGGTTCGTGATGGTCGGTGTCGTCGGTGAAAGCTTCGCGGCGAGCGCTGGCATTTACTGTACAACAATATGCTACGCCGGCTCCGGCGCGCCGTGGGCATCGCACGCAGAGGAGAAAGTGGCGGGGGTGAGGCGCGATGCCGGCCAGTGGCTGGGGCGGCGAGCACCGCCCCCGGGGAAGTACCTACAGCGCGGCCTGCATCAGGGTGGCGGATGCGGGACAGGCCTCGCGGGACAGGGCCGTGCGCAGCAGTTCCGGCGGCATGCAGGCGCGCTCCACGCGCTCGAAACCCAGCCGCGCGAAATAGCCGGCCGCCGTGGTGGTTTGCAGCACCACCGACTGCACGCCGCGCGTGCGGGCCTCGGCCAGCATCGCCGCCACCAGCAGTTCTCCAAGGCCCGCCGAACGTGCGCGCTCGGCAACCGCCACGGAACGCAGTACCGCCACCTGGCCGTAGTTCTCGACGCCGGCGCAGCCAAGCAGGCCGGCGTTGTCCCGTACCACCAGGAAATTGCCGAGTTGCTCCGCTACGCCGTCGGCCGGCAGGCCGCAAGCCTGTAGCAGATCCTGTACATCCTGACTGTCCTTCTCGCTTGCATAGTGCGGGCGCATGATGCCCTCCTGACCCAACGGGCTGTTCTTCGTATCTTAATGACAGTCTCGTCTTACGGTGCCTAGGGATAGTTCTTAAGTAGATTCGCGTACTGGACGTCATGGGACGTCATCGATACCGCCGAAGGGGGGCAGCATCGCTCTCCAGCTTCCCAGGGAAAAAAGCCACCGCAAAACACTTGCCCTGCACCCGCTTGCAAGCTAAGCTTGCGCCCTGCATTGTATGCAAAATATGAACGCAAAATAAAATCTGGAACCATTCAGGAGACAAGCGCGATGGATCTGGCGCATCAGTACATTCCCAATTTGCTCAATGGCCTCGAGTGGTCCGGCTGCGCGCTGGCGATGAGCGGCTCCTTGCTGGTCGCCTTGCACAACAAGGCTTCGCGATGGGGCTGGATTGCCTATCTCTGTTCCAATCTCCTGTGGAGCGTGTTCGCCCTGGTCACCGGCACCTACGGTCTGTTTGTCCAGCAGCTGGGCTTTACCGCCACCAGCATCTACGGGCTGTACCGCCATACGCAATTCCACCGCCAGCAGGAAAGCCAGCAGGGGCATGGACATCCGGCGCCCGACGCGGCCTGAGCCGCAGCGGGACCGGACTGCCGGCTTGGCGCGGCTGCCTGGCCAGCGCCGGCAATACGCCGTACGCGCCCGGGCGGCGGGCGCGTACGGTCCCTGGTTTCAGTGCCTGCCTTTGCCGCCCTTTTTCCCTCTTATCCCATGGCCCGCACCGAGCTGCTGACGGCGCGCGCGCATTGCAGCAACGGCGGCGCAAGCTTGCGCTCCGCTTCTTCGCGAGACCAGCGGCTGGTCGGCGCTACCACGTGTATCGCGCCCACCGGACGTCCGCTTCCCCCAAGCACCGGTGCGGCAATCGTCATGTCGCCCAGGAACAGCTCCTCGCTGTTGACCGCATAGCCCCGCCGGCGCGCCTCGCGCAACATGTCCAGGATATCCGCCACCGCGGTCCGCGTATGGACCGTATGGCTGGCCCGATCCGAGCGCTCGATCACCGCGAGCGCCTCGTCTTCCGGCAGCGCGCTCAGGTAGGCGCGTCCGGAGCCGGTGCAATACATCGGGATGCGGCTGCCGATCGGCATGTGCACCGGCACGAAATGGGCGCTGACGAATCTTGCGATATAGACCATATCGAGCAGGTCCGGCTCCGTCAGGCAGGTGGTCTCGGTGGTGACCTTGGTCAGTTCCGACAGGAAGGGGTTGGCCACCTCGATCAGCGGGTTGGCCGCCAGGTAGTTGAAACCGATTTCCATCACGCGCGGCGTCAACTGGTAGCGCCGGGTCTGCGGGTGCTTGCGCAGGTAGCCCAGCTGTTCGAGCGTGAAGACCATGCGCTGGGCGGAACTTTTGTTGATGGCGGCAGCATCCGCCACTTCGGCGATCGTCATGGTGCGCCGTTGCGCGCTGAACGCGCGCAGCACGGTCAGGCCTTTTTCCAGGGACTGGTTGAACAGGAGGCTGGTTGTCTCGTCAGCGTCGGGGCGGGAAATAGACATTGAGGGAAGGGATGGGTAGTGCAAGCCAAAGAATCGCATATCGATTCGATAGATGCAACTAATGGTTAACTAGAATTATATTTCGCTGCTATCGAATTGAAAATTGGCATGCTCATTGCATAAGTCCTTGAGCTGTCCCACCCGGGCGCCTTTTGTTCACCTTCGCTAGGAGTGTCCGCATGTCCCGTTTCCGCATGTCCCGCCGCCTTGCCCTAATCCTGTGCGCAGCCAGCACCGTTTCGTTCGCCTGGGCCCAGGGAACGGCACCAACCTACAACGTGGGAGCGACGGCTACCGGCGTCCCGTTCACCTTCCTGGACGTGAAGACCAACACCATCCAGGGCATGATGGTCGACACGGTCACCGCCATCGGCAAGGCCGGCGGCTTCAACGTCAATGTGCAGCAGACCGTCTTCTCGGCGTTGATCCCTTCGCTGACCTCCAGCAAGATCGACATCATCTCGGCCGCCATGCTGAAGACGCCCGCCCGCCAGCAGGTGGTGGACTTCAGCGACCCGGTCTATTCGTATGGGGAAGGGCTGATCGTCAGGAGCGACGACGCCAGGGCCTACACCTCCCTCGATGAACTCAAGGGCGAGATCGTGGGCGCGCAGGTGGGCACGGTCTTCCTCGACATGCTCAACAAGAAGGGCATCTTCAAGGAAGTGCGCAGCTACGATTCGGTGGCCGACATGACGCGCGACCTGGCGCTTGGCCGCATCAAGGCTGGCCTGGGCGATCAGCCCATCATCGCCTACCAGTTGCGCCAGAACGCCTTCCACGGCGTGAAGCTGGCCGGCAGCTACAAGCCGGTCAATGTCGGCGACGTCTGCCTGGTGGTGCGCAAGGGCGACACCGAGACGCTGGCCCGGCTGAACAAGGCCATCGCCAAGGTCAAGGCCGACGGCACGCTGGCGGGCATCGTCCAGAAGTGGGGCATGTAAGCCGCGATGGATAGCGCTCTCTTTTTCCAGAACGCGCGGGATTTCCTGCCGATCCTGCTGCAGGGCGCGGTGGTCACGATACAGGTGACCGTGCTGGCCTTCCTGCTCAGCAGCGCGATCGGCCTGGGCCTGGCGCTGCTGAAGCTGTCGCCGGTGCGCGCGCTGTCGTGGGGCGCGGCGTCGGTGATCAACGTGATCCGTGGCCTGCCGATCATCGTGCAGCTGTTCTATATCTACTTCGTGCTGCCGGATATCGGCATCCACCTGACGGCCTTCCAGGCCGGCGTGATCGGCCTGGGCATCGCCTACTCGGCCTATCAGGCGGAGAACTTCCGCGCCGGCATCGAGGCCGTCGACCCGGGCCAGCGCGAGGCCGCGCAGGCCATGGGCATGCGCCCGGCGCTGATCATGCGCCGCGTGATCCTGCCGCAGGCCTTCCGTATTGCGCTGCCGCCCTATGGCAACACGCTGGTGATGATGCTCAAGGACTCGTCGCTGGTTTCCACCATCACGGTGGCGGAAATGACGCGCGCGGGCCAGCTGATCGCGTCGTCCACCTTCCAGAACATGACCGTGTACACGCTGGTGGCCTTGCTGTACCTGCTGATGAGCCTGCCGCTCGTCTTCGGCCTGCGCCGGCTGGAACAACGCCTTGGCGCGGGAAGGAAAAGAACATGATCCATATCCAGAACCTGCAAAAACACTTCGGCGACCACCATGTGCTGCGGGGCGTCAGCCTGCACGTGGACGCCGCAGAGGTGGTTTGCCTGATCGGCCCCTCGGGTTCCGGCAAATCCACGGTCCTGCGCTGCATCAACGGGCTGGAGTCCTATGACGGCGGCGAGATCCTCGCCTTCGGCGAGCGCGTGGACCGCGCCGGCAAGGGCATCCACCGCTTGCGCAGCCGCATGGGCATGGTGTTCCAGCGTTTCAATCTCTTTCCCCACCGCAGCGTGCTGGAGAACGTGATGGAGGGCCCGGTGTACGTGCTGGGCGAGCGCCCGGACAAGGCGCGTGTCGATGCCCTGGCGCTGCTCGACAAGGTCGGTCTCGCGGCCAAGGCGCAGGCCTATCCGCCCCAGCTCTCCGGTGGACAGCAGCAGCGCGTGGCCATTGCCCGCGCGCTGGCAATGCGGCCCGAAGCCATGCTGTTCGACGAACCCACCTCGGCGCTGGACCCCGAACTGGTGGGCGATGTGCTGGAAGTCATGCGCGCGCTCGCCCGCGAAGGCATGACCATGATCGTGGTGACGCACGAGATGGGCTTCGCCCGCGAGGTGGCCGACCGGGTGTGCTTCCTGCACAGCGGCACCATCGTCGAGGAAGGCGCGGCGGCGCAGGTGCTGGGTGCGCCCCGGCAGCCGCGTACGCAGGACTTTCTGCGGCGCGTCCTGCACAAGCCGGCAGGGGCGCCGGCCGGGTCGCCGGAAGGGGCCGCGTCATGACGGCCCGCCAGTTCACGGCAGGCCGCCCGGGTGCGCCCGCGCCGTTGCCGCCCTCCCTTTGGGCCGCGACCGCACCGCCTGCGCCGCCGACGCCCGCGCTGCGCGAATCGCGGCTGGCCGACGTGCTCGTCATCGGCGCCGGCTTCACCGGCCTGTCCACCGCGCTGCACCTGGCCGAGACCGGTGCGCGGGTTTGCGTGCTCGAAGCCTGCGAGCCTGGCTGGGGCGCGTCCGGGCGCAATGGCGGGCAGGTCAATCCCACGCTCAAGCACGATCCCGACGCGCTGGTGCGCATGCTGGGCGCCAGGGTTGCCGAGCCGCTGATCGAGGCGGTATCGCGTTCGGCCGACCTGGTATTCGACCTGATCGCGCGCCACCGCATCGATTGCCAGCCGGTGCGCAGCGGCTGGCTGCAACTCTCCTATTCGCACAAGGAGGTCGCCGGCATGCACGCGCGGGCCGCGCAATGGGCGCATCGCGGCGCGCCGGTGGAAGTGCTGGACCGCGACGCGGTGGCGCGGCGCGTGGGCACGCAGGCGTTTGCGGGCGGGTGGCTGGATGCGCGTGCCGGGGCGATCCAGCCGCTGGCCTATACGCGGGGACTGGTCAAGGCCGCGCAGGACGCCGGGGCCGCCGTGCACGGCGCTACCGAGGTGACGGCTCTGGAGCGCCAGGGCACGCAATGGGTGGCGACGACATCGACCGGCGCCACCGTGACCGCCGGCCAGGTCGTGTTCGCGACCAACGGCTACACCGGCCCGCTTTGGCCCGGACTGGCGCAGACGGTGCTGTCGGCCAACAGCTTCATCGTGGCCACCCGCCCGCTCAGGCCGGCGGACGCGCAGGCCATCCTGACGCACGGCGAGACCGCTTCCACCTCGCAGCGGCTGCTGCTGTATTTCCGCAAGGATGCGCAGGGGCGCCTGCTGATGGGAGGGCGCGGGTTTTTTGCCGATCCGCGAGGTCCGCAGGACTTCGCTCACCTGGAGCGCTCGCTTGCGCTATTGTTCCCGCAGCTCGGCCCGCTCGAGTACGAGTACCGCTGGGCCGGGCGTATCGCCATTACGCGCGACTTCATGCCGCATGTGCACGAACCCGCGCCCGGCGTCATCATGGCGCTGGGTTGCAATGGTCGGGGCATCGCGCTGTGCAGCAGCCTCGGCAAGCATATCGCGGACAGGATCGCGGGCGGAAAGGGCGAATTCCCGTATCCGGTCTCCCCGGTTGCCCCGATACCACTGCACGGCTTGCAGCGCTTCTACATCGCGGCGGGCGTAGCCTGGTACAGCTTGCTGGACAAACTCGGTTCGTGAACCGGTGAATCGGTGGGCCGGGGCGTGAGGCGCAGCGGCAGGCAGGCATGGAAAACTCCGCCTGCCGCATCGTCCGGCTGCGCCTAGATCAGCAGGCTCGCCAGCGCCGGCACCAGTGCCAGCGGCATCACCAGCGCGCCGATGCGCAGGAACTGCAGCGCGCCGACCCGCTGCCCTTCGCGCCGCAAGGCGGTCAGCCACAGCAGGGTGGCCAGCGAACCGGTGACGGACAGGTTGGGCCCCAGGTCGATGCCGATCAGCACCGCGCTGGTGGCCTGCGCGGAGGCATGGCTGGCCGCGAGGGCCGAAGCGGCGAACAGGCCGGCCGGCAGGTTGTTGACGATATTGGAGACTACGGCCACGGTCCCGCCTGGCAGCCATACGCTGGCCGCCGGAGACCGCTGCGCCAGCGCCTGCACCAGATGGGCGAGCTTGGCGATCAGGCCGGTCTGCTCCAGGCCGGCGACCAGCACGAACAGGCCGGCCACCAGCGGCAGCACGCCCCAGGAGATCTCGCGCAGCGCCGGCAGGCACAGGCCGGGCCGGCGCGCGCAGACCAGCAGCAGGGTCGCCAGGCCGGCCAGGCAGGTGGGCCAGCCCAGGTCCGCGCCCAGCAGGGAGGCGATCAGCAGCACGATGCCCATGGCCACGATGCCGACGGCGGTGAGCCTGGCTTCGGCGCTCAGGGGCGGCACCGGCACGTCCGCCGCGATAGGCTCGGCAAGCGCGCGGCGCTGGGTCCAGTAGAGCGCCGCGAAGGTGGCGGCGATCGCCACCAGCGAGGGCAGCGTGAAGCGGGCCAGCCAGCCCGTCAGCGTGGGCATGCGCTCACCGAAGATGACCAGGTTGGCGGGATTCGAGATCGGCAGCACGAAGCTGGCGGCATTGGCGATAAAGGCGCAGCCATACAGGTAGGGCAGGGGCTGCCTGACCCTGGCGGCGCGGGTGGCGGCCAGCACGGCCGGCGTCAGCACCACCGCGGTGGCGTCGTTGGACATGAACACCGTGACCAGGGCGCCGAAGCCGTAGACCAGCGCGAACAGCCGCCGCGCGGAGCCCCGCGCCTGGCGCACCGCCAGCGCTGCCACATGGTCGAACAGCCCGGTCTTGCGGGCCAGTTCGGACGCCAGCATCATGCCGCCGAGAAACAGGTAGACGTCGTAGCCGCGCGCCACGGCAGCCAGCGCATCGGGCACGGCAAGCAGGCCTGTCACGCATAGCAGCAGCGCGCCGCCTACCGCCCAGAATGCTTCCGGCAGCCGGAACGGCCGCGTGATGACGCCAACGGTGGTGGCCGTGGCCACGGCCCAGATCAGGGGGCCGCTGTAGGGGATCAGGTTCATCGTCGGTACGTCGCAGGCGGCAGTGGCCGGTTCGTGTCGTGGGCTGCGGCAGCGCGCTGGGCGGTCCCGCGCAGACTCAGGTGCTGGGTTGTGGCGCGAGAGGCATGCCACCCGCCTGGGAGGGTGGCGCGGCGGCCCGGATGGGGTCCGTGGCGGCTCCCGTGCCTGCGCCGGCAGGCTCGGTGGCGCCGGTCAAGGCCGGATCGGTGTCGGAATCCGGCGGCGGCGCCGCCGGGAACCCCAGCGAGGCGATGCCATGGCTGCCGTCGGCATATTCCGGATAGGTCCACTCGTCGCCGACGCGCACGAGGTTCTTCGGCATCTCGTATTCGCCCTCGGGCTGACCGGCCAGGCGGCCTTCCATATAGCGCGCCCAGATCGGCAGGGCCGTGGTGGCGCCGAATTCGTGCCGGCCCAGGCTGCGGTTGTCGTCGAAGCCCATCCACGCCACCGTGACGATGCCCGAGGCATAGCCGGCAAACCAGCCATCGACCGAATCGTTGGTGGTGCCGGTCTTGCCGGCGATATCCGCCCGTTGCAGGTAGCGCTGCAGGCCCGCGCCCGTGCCACTGGTCACCACGCTGTGCAGCAGGCTGTTCATCACGTAAGCGTTGCGCTCGGGGATCACGCGCTGCGGCTGGGGCTCGCTGTTTGCACTGAACAGCACATTGCCCGCGCCGTCGCTGATGCGCTCGATCAGGTAGGGCTCGGTGCGATAGCCTTCGCTGGCAAACACGCCATAGGCGGCGGCGAGCCGCAGCGGCGTGGTGGTGCCGGTGCCCAGCGCCATCGGCAGGTAGCGCGGCAGGCGCTGCTCGGAGAAGCCGAACCTGCCGGCATAGTCCACCGCATAGGGAATGCCGATGGCCTGCAAGGTGCGGATGGCCGGCAGGTTGCGCGACTCGGCCAGCGCCTGGCGCACGCTGACGCCGCCGAGGAAGCGGCCATCGTCGTTGCCGGGCTGCCAGCGCGACGACGCGTCCAGCGGCGCGTCGTTGATCATGGTAGTGGGCGAAATGCCGCGTTCGAGCGCGGCGGAATAGATGAACGGCTTGAAGGTCGAGCCAGGCTGCCGCTCAGCCTGGGTGGCATGGTTGAAGCGGCTGGCGGCAAAATCAGCGCCGCCGATCATGGCTTCGATGGCGCCGGATTTGCTGTCCAGCGAGACCAGCGCGGCCTGGGGCGCACCCGCGGCGGCCTGCTGGCCGTGGCGCTTGCCGTACTGGGCGAGTCCCGACTGCACGGCTTCATAGGCCAGGCTCTGTCTCACCGACGACACCGTGGTGTAGACGTTGATGCCGCGCGTGTAGGCCGCCTCGCCGAAACGGTCGTAGGCGAGCTGGCGGGCCAGTTCCGCCACGTATTCGGCATGGCCGTCGAAGCGGCCGTTGCGGGCACCCGCCACCTGCAGCGGCTCGGACCGGGCCGCCTGGTATTGCTGGGGCGTGATCATGCCGAGCGTCCGCATGCGCCCGAGCACATATTGCTGGCGCAGCTTGGCGCGCGGGAAGTTGACCACCGGGTTCATGGTCGACGGCGCCTTGGGCAGGCCCGCCAGCATGGCGGTTTCGGCCAGCGAGAGCGCATCCAGCGGCTTGCCGAAGTACGCCTGGGCCGCGCTGCCGAAGCCGTAGGCATGCTCGCCCAGGTAGACCTGGTTCATGTACAGCTCGAGGATGCGGTCCTTGGACAGGGAGTGATCGATCTTCCATGCCAGCAGGATTTCATACCATTTGCGCGCCAGCGTCTTCTCGCGCGAGAGGTAGAAATTGCGCGCCACCTGCATGGTGATGGTGGAGGCGCCCTGGGCGTAGCCCTCGCCGATATTGGCGATCGCCGCGCGGAAGATGCCCGGGATATCCACGCCGGCATGCTGGTAGAACTGATCGTCTTCGGCGGCCAGCAGCGCATTGGACATCTGCTTGGGCATGCGCTCCAGGGGGACGAATTCGCGATGCTCGTTGCCGAATTCGCCGATCAGGACATTGTCGCTGGTGAAAATGCGCAGCGGCAGGTCCGGGCGATAGTCCCGCAGCGCATCGACCGCGGGAAGTTGACGAAGGCTCACCACGGCGGCAAACCCGACAAGCAGGGTGCTAGCGGCAGCCAGCACTAAAGTGGCGCTTGCTGCCTTTTTTACGACTCGTTTCATGCGCGTATTCTACCTTGGGGCGGCGAGCGGCAAGCTTGCCTCGCCGTTCGGGGCGGTCATCGGGGCGGCTATCGGGGCAGCTATCGGGGCAGCTATCGGGGCCGTTATCGGGGCTGTCTCGCGGCTGGCCGGCGCGGCGTGCGAGGTTGCGGCCGGGGCGGCGCCCGGCTGACCAACCTGCTGCGCGAATGCCGCCAGGGCGCGCCAGGTCTCGGGGTGCTCGATGATGGTGGAATGGTCGGTGCCCGGCATTGTTTCCCGCGCCACCGTGCCGGGCCAGGCCGCGATCAGGCGCTCGGAGCATTCGTGCGGCACCACCTCGTCGGTCTCGGCAAGCAGCACCTTGGTGCTCTGCACCACCTTCTTGCAGTGGGAGATGGAGTCGAAGTGATGGCGCATCAGCTGCCGCAGCGGCACCAGCGGGAAGCGCTTGCGCACGATCTCCAGCAGGGAATCGTAGGGCGTGATCAGCTGCAGGCTCTCGAAATCCTGCAGGTCCGCCAGCTGGATGGCCACGCCGGTACCCAGGCTGCGGCCTACCACGTGCACCCGCGTGCGCGGGAAAGCGCGCCGCACGTGCAGCAGGAACTGGCTGGCATCGGCTACCGCCGCCGCTTCGGACGGCCGGCCGTCCGAGTGGCCCAGGCCGCGGTAGTCCATGGTGGCAAAGCCCACCTCCTGCGGCAGCCACGCCAGATGCTGCATGGTGTCCAGCACGTCCTCGCCGCGGCCGGGCAGGTAGAACAGCAGGTCGCGCACGGTGTCCGCTTTCTGCGCTTCCTGGCTTTCCCGGGCCACGTAGACGTAGCCGCGCAGCAAGCCGCCGGGCACCTCGTGCGAATAGGCGGAGACGCCTTCGGGCAGGTCCCGCGGCGGGCGGCGGTGCGCGTCGAACAGCAGCCGCCCCTGGTTGATCGTGAGATAGGTCCAATAGCAGGTAAAGCCGCCTGCGGTCAGCAGCGCGGCGGCCAGGGCCTTGCGTTGAAGGGAGGGCATGGTGGGATCGGAGGGTTCGTTCCGCCTTGGCTGCACAGCGCATGGTGGCGCCTGCATCATTTTCTTGCGGTCACCGCCTTCGACCGGGCTGGGTGGCCGAGAGTTCTTGTACGATACGCCCTCACATCAACGGCGGCCGGTGCGGCCGCGCACGGAGCCGATGGCATGAACCACCAAATCGAGCAAAACGAGCAGGATTCCCCTCGGAACGACGAGAAAAACCGCGCCGAGGAGACCCAGGCGATGGATCGCGTGGTCAGCGCGACGCGCCAGGTACAGGTGGCCTTTACTGCGCTGCAAGGGCAGTTTGCGCCCCAGGGCTCCGGCAAGCCGTCGAAGATGGCGCTGCAAACCTTCGACGCCGCGCTGCAGGCGCTGGAGGATGCGCAGTCGGCTTTCGACGACATCCTCAACGACCTGCTGGACGGCAAGCGCTGATCCTGCCGGCTGCGCCCACGTGTGCCGTGGCAGCGGGTACTTTACACTCAACTTCCGCAGGGTGCGCAACCGTCGCGCCGGCCGCTTGTGATAAGGTTTGGCGGCAAGGTCGCCATGCCGCCGGACAGGCCGGCATCGAGACGGCCTGACCCGGCCTGGCCGGGATCCGGAACAGGAGACCAGCCGTCATGAGCACAACGCTTGCCAACCACGCCACGGCGTCGGACGACGATGCGCAGCGCCGCGCCCTGATCGCCCGCGCCCACGCGCGTTCCGCCGGCTTCGGGCTGGAAGCCGCCCACGCGGCGGACTATCACCCGCTGGGAACGCGCGCGCTGCACGATCTGGTCGACGCCAGCCAGCTCTTGTACAAGCATGCCCTGCCGGTCATGGAGACCTTGCATGCGCAGATCGCCAACACCGAGAGCATGGTGCTGCTGACCGACAGCGGCGGCGTGATCCTGCACAGCCTGGGCGATGGCGATTTCGCCGACCGGGCCAGGCGCGTGGCCCTGGCGCCGGGCGTGTCGTGGGCGGAAGCGAGCAAGGGCACCAATGCGATCGGCACGGCGCTGGCCGAGGGCCTGCCGGCGGTGGTGCATGCCGACGAGCACTTCCTGCGCGCCAACCGCCTGCTCACGTGCTCCTGCGCGCCGATTGCCGGACCGTTCGGGCAGATACTGGGCGCGCTCGATGTCAGCGGCGACCATCGTGGTTTCCACAAGCACACCATGGCGCTGGTGAGAATGTCGGCGCAGATGATCGAGAACCATCTGTTCTCGACCCATTTCACCGATGCGGTGCTGGTGCGTTTCCATGCGCGCCCGGAATTCGTCGGCACGCTGTTCGAAGGCATGGCGGCATTCGCGGCGGACGGCACCTTTCTCGCCGCCAACCGCAGCGGGCTGTTCCAGCTCGGCCTGTCGCCCGATACGCTGGACCGCCGCAACTTTGCCGCCCTGTTCGGCATGCCGCTGGGCGTCGCGCTCGGGCAGGGCGGCGAGGCGTCCGGCCAGTTGCTGACGCTGACGCTGCCAAGCCGCGTCCACGTGTTCGCGCGGATGGCGCTGCTTGGCCCCGCCCGCCGCGGCGCCACGGCGCCCGCATCCGCATCTGCATCCGCATCCGCGAAAGCCGCGCCGCAGGCGTCGGCGCTGACCGCCCTCGATACCGGCGACGCCCGCATGGCGGCGGTGCTGCAGCGGGTCGACAAGGTGCGTGGGCGCGATATCCCGATCCTGGTGCTGGGGCGCACCGGCACCGGCAAGGAGTGGCTGGCGCGCGCCATTCACCGCGATTCGCCGCGCGGCGCCGCACCCTTCGTCGCGGTCAATTGCGCCTCGATCCCGGAATCCCTGATCGAGGCGGAGCTGTTCGGCTATGAGGACGGCGCCTTCACCGGCGCGCGGCGGCGCGGCAGCCCGGGCAAGCTGGTGCAGGCGCACGGCGGCACCTTGTTTCTGGACGAGATCGGCGACATGCCGCTGGCGCAGCAGGTGCGGCTGATGCGCGTGCTGCAGGAGCGCGCGGTGACGCCGCTGGGCGGCGCCCGCGCGATTCCGGTGGATCTGCGCATCATCTGCGCCACGCACCGCGACCTGCGCGCGATGATCGCGGCAGGTACCTTCCGCGAGGATCTTTATTACCGCATCAATGCGCTGGCGGTGACGCTGCCTGCCCTGCGCGAGCGCACCGATCTCCCGGTACTGGTGGACCGCATCCTCACGCAGCAGCTCGCGCAGGCGGATGGCGCGGATGGCGGCCACGCGCATCCGCGCCGCGTCGCCGCCGATGTGCTGGCGCGCTTCCAGCGCCATCCCTGGCCGGGCAACCTGCGCCAGATGGTCAATGTGCTGCGCACCGCGGCCATCATGGCCGAAGGCGAGGACGAGATTTGCGCCGAGCACTTGCCGGAGGATTTCATGGAGGATCTGGCGGAGCCCGAGGCCGGGCCGCCCGCATCGCCGGCCAGCCGCCATGTTGCCCCGGTGCAGGCGATGCCGCCGATAACGCCCGAGCCCAGGCCGGCGGGCGATTTCCCCGAGCGGCTGCGCGACAGGGAAGCCGCCATGATCCGCCAGGCGCTGGCGCGCCACGGCGGCAATATCAGCCTCGCCGCGCGGGAACTCGGGCTGTCGCGCAACACCATCTACCGGCGCCTGAAGCGGGCCGGTTGACTCGACCTCAATCATCATCGCAGCGATCGGCCTCTGCAGGCTTCCATCGCTGCGTGCGGCATCTACAGGCCCTCCAGCAGGGCCAACTGCGACGCCAGGTCCTTCCGGCTGAGTGGTACGTATCCCTCTTCGGAATCCGTCTGCTTCGCCACCAGGGCCTGGCCTTCCCGCGAGAGGGCCAGGCGCAGGTATTCCTTGACCAGCGGATCAAGCGGCTGGCCGGGCATCTTGTTGACGTAGAACTGGACCGCCGCGGACAGGGGATACATGCCGCCAGCGACATGCTCGATGGCGGGACTGTAGTACGGGCCGGATGCCGAGAGTCCCAGGGGAAGCACGCGCACTGCCGTGGAGACTCGGGATGCATCGATCCACCCGACCAGGCCAATGCCATAAGCGTCGGCCGCGATGGCCCGAATGACCGCCTCGCGCGACGGGAGCGCCTCGTAGCGCGCCGCGAAGGGCTGGCCCCGGAAATGGACCTCCCGCATGCCGGTGGCGAAGCCGCCATTGTCGCGCAGGCCGTAGACGTGCAGCCGGCGTCCCGTCCATTCGCCTGCCACGCCTAATTGATCCCAGGTGTTGAAATCGCCCTCGGGGGATCCCGCAGTGAAGATCTGCGCGAGCTGCTTGATGGTGAGTCCCTTCAGCGGGTTGGCCGCGTGCAGGTAGACGGCTGGCGGCGTCTTCGCCGGGGGCCTCGGGCCATGGCCGCTGTAGCCGATCCGCACGGCAGTCGGCAGATGGCCATGGATCTGGCGGAAGGCATTGCGGTCCGACACCCACAGGTCGCGCGCCATCGGCGCGAGGAACGTGGCACCCGCGGTCAGCGCCGGCATGCCAACCGAGGAGCCTTCCATGCGCAGCGTGAAGCGCAATCCGGGATGGGTGCGGACGAAGAGGGCGTTGAGATCCTTGATCAGGTCTTCCATCCCGTCATTGCCGACGATGGAAATGCTGCCGTCGCGCAGCACATAGGGTGCGCCAGCAGGGATGGAGACCGGCCGGGGATCGTAAGGCGGCAGCGTGGCGGAGGTGGCGGAGGTGGCGAGAGGAGGGGCCATCGTCACAGGCTGCGCCGCGGCGCAGCCGGCCAGCGCTGCCGCGCCCAACAGGAGCAGGCCGCGGCGATCCCGGTCCACTGGATCCGGGTGGATGTTCATGTTCTTGCTTGGGTCGGATTGCATGGTGTGGTCAATCGAGCTTGGCCAGTTCGGCCCGAGCCTGTTCAGCGTTAAGGGGGATGTAGCCGCGGGGCTGGCTGGCGATGATCTGCTGACCCTCGCGCGACAGAACCAGGCGCAGGTACTCCCGGGTGACGGGGTCGACCTGCTTCCCCGGTTCCTTGCGCACGTAGAAGTACAGGGGGCGCCCCAACGGATAGGCGCGCGAGGCCACCTCCGCCGATGTTCCGGTGGTCACGTTCCTTCCGTCCTCGGAGACGATGGCCAGGGCCTTCACCTGGGCGCTCTCCTGGCCGATGGCTGCCACCGCGATACCGGCCGGATCGGCTGCGAGGCGTTGCAGGATCTGGCCGCTGCCGCCGTATTGCTCGTAGCCCGGGGCCAGGGGCAAGCCTCGCAGGTGCGCCCTTTGCAGATAGGTGCCGAAGCCCGTGTATTCCGGTGTGCCATAGGGGTGGATGGCCCGGCTTGCCCAGGTCTCTTTCAGGCCCAGTTGTCCCCAGCGGGAGAGGTCGCCCTCCGGGTTGCCGATAGTCAGCGCACGTGCCAGCTGGCGTGCACTCACCTGCGTGAGAGGATTGCTCCGGTGGACGTAGACCGCCAGCGATGTCGCAAGGTGTTCCGAGGTGTCGTCCGAGGTGTGGGCGACGCGGATCTCCAGTGCGTCTTGTCCCACGATCTTTCGGAAGGGAACCGCTTCCTGTGGATTGATCGCGCGGCCCATCGCGCCGAACAGCGTTTTGCCGAACATCAGGAGCGGCACAGCGCTCGACGTTCCCTTTCCTTCAATCTGGAATCGCGTGCCGGGATGGGTCTGCGCATACAGTGCATTGAAGCCCTCGACGATGTGTTTTACGTGATCGGCGCCGCCGATGCGGATGGCGCCGTCGCGTGTCAGGTAGTCCGCCTGCGGCGCCGGTGCGCCCGGCTGCGGGAGATAGGCCGTCAGGCCAGGATCGACCTGCCGCCGCTTTGCCGCCCCCGGATCCTGCGGGTGCGCGCTCGCGGCAGCCAGCACCAGACCGAGCGCGGCGAGGCATCTGGCAATTTGGGAGGGTTCGGATCTTGTCATCGGCGCGTTAGTGGTGGAGGTCGGAAGAAGAGAGGGTCAAGGCTAGCTTGCTGGCTAACGCTGGCCGATAAAAAGGGGCGTTGCATCACGGCGATCAGAAGTCGGCCCTGGCCCGGACCACGAACTGGCGCGGCTCGCCCATCGCGATCGCCGGCGAACCCAGGCCGCTGTTTGAGGTGTAAGTGGTCTTGTCGAACAGGTTCTTCACGTTGAACTGCAGATTCACCCGCTGGCCGAACATGGGCATCTCGTAGGCGACGAACGCGTCCGCGACCGCGCCGCCCGGCAGGTGGTACACCTTGCCTCTTCCATCGCCGGCTCCCCACTTGCTGAACGCCCGCATACCCGCGCCAGCGCGCAGGCGGCCTGCGCCTACCGTGCCAAAGCCGCGCGTCAGGAAGACCGATGCGGTATGCCTGGACACGCCGTCCAGTGGCTGGCCCTTGAGAATCGGGTCCTCGGTCGTCCTGGCGTCCGCGTAGGCATAGCTGGCGACAATGCTGAGGGCAGAGGTGAGCCGTCCGTTGAGGTCGAACTCGAAGCCGCGCGAACGCGCCCGGCCCGTGACCCGGGTGTAGTAGAGGCCGTCAATCAGCACATTGGTCTGCACGTTGCTCTTGGTGATATCAAAGACGGCGGCGGTCGCCGTCAGGTCTTCACCGACCCACTTGGTGCCGAACTCCCAGGCCGTGCCCTGTTCCGGCGGCAGGTCGCCGATGGGCGTCGCGATCGAGGTGTTGGGCCGGAAAGACTTGGCGTAGCTCCCGTACACCGACCATTGGGGCCGCAGCAGGTAGGTGACGCCCAGCCGCGGCACGGCCTTGCCGTCGTTGGCATGGGTGTTGGTCCGGAAAGGCCTGCCTTTGCCGGTAAGCTCGTCGTACTTGTCGTAGCGAAGGCCGCCAGTGACGATCCACCGGTCGCCCAGGTATGCCGTGTCCTGGATGAACAGGGCCGCAGACCGCAGCTTGTCGGTCTGGTCGCTGTCAGCGGCACTGACCATGCTGGGCAGCGTCATCTGCCCATAGACCGGGTTGTAGATGTTGAAACGGGTGTTGCCGGGCCGGTCCCGGATCAGGTCGCCAAGGAAACGGTAGTTGCGCAGGTAGTCGACGCCCATCAGCAGTTCGTGCGCCGTCTCGCCGGCGCGCAGCTTGCCCAGCAAGGTGGCCGAGAACACGTGCGCATCCTGGCGCGCATCGCGCGTGGCATCGCCTCGGCGCGTGAGTCGGCCCGTGACGCCATCGACCGACATCGCACGCGCCTGGTAGTCGTTGTAGTAGTTGCTGCTATAGCCGTAGTTGGCGCGCAGCGACCAGGCGTCCGACAGGCGATGGTCCAGCCGCAACGTGACGGAATCCGACCGTCCGCTGGTGATGTTGAATGGCTCGTCCAACCGGCGCGCGCGAGGAATGGCGAGCACTTTGCCGGTGCGGGTGTCGATCTGCGTACCACGATCGAAGGGAACCGAGTACTCCATGTGCTCGTAGGCCGCGATCACGTTCGTGGCGCCGCCGTACCAGGCCAGCGAGGGCGCGATCACCTGCTGGCGGATGTTCCCAAAGTTGCGCCAGTAGTCGTAGCGCTGCTCATCGGCGATCAGCCGATAGGCCAGACCGTTGCCGCCCATCGGACCGGCGAGATCCACTTGCGCGCCGCCGCCGCCAAAGCTGGTGCCCCAGGCGGAGACCGAGCCCTGTCGCTGCAGCAGCGGCTTCTTGGTGATCACGTTGATCACGCCGCCCGGATCCTGGATTCCATAGAGCATCGAGGAAGGACCCTTGAGCACTTCGATGCGCTCGGTCGTGGGCGTGAAGTTGCGCGCCTGCACCGATTGCATGCCGTCGCGGTAAATCGAGTTGTCGCGGTTGGTGCCGAAGCCGCGCTTGCGGATCGAATCCTGGGTGCCGCCGAGCGTGTTGCCCTGCTTGACGCCGCTGATGCCGAAGAGCGCCTCGTCGAGCGCGGTGGGCGCGCGGTCTCGCAAATACTCGCGCGTCACCACGTTCACCGACTGCGGTACCTCAAGCAACGGGGCGTCGGTACGCGTTCCGACCGAGGCGCTGCGGGCCTGGTAGCCTTGCGCGGCGGACTCGCCGGAATCCGATCGCGCCTTGACGGTCACCGATGGGAGCGTGGTGGCCGCGTCATTGATTGGCTGGGCCCAGACGGGTGTGGCGCCCAGGCATGCCAGCGACAGGCTGGATCGAAGAGAGATGCGGCGCGGTGCAGCGCGCGCAGCCAAGCCGCGCAGCCAGCGGCAAAGCCAGCTGTGATGCCGCTCATATAGTCTATCTACCAGGTGAAATTCTTCGCCATGCAGCATGCAGTCGATCTCTCAATACAAACAGTGGAGATATTGGCTGACACACTTGCCCATGCACCGCGGATGGTGGAGGCAGTCGCTGGCTGTGAAGGATCCCTGTTGATTGGATCACAGGGAAAAACGCGTTGTCATCGATGCGGCGCGGTTCGGTCCCGGCGGCAGATCGCGTTCTTTGATGACTTTTTCGGAGTCAATTGGCAATTTACCATGACCCCGTCTTTTTTAACAAGAGCCAGAGCCGCTCTCTTTTGCATTGGCAAAACCATGTGCAAAGGGTTTAAGAAAAATCTGAATAGATCCGTACGGCCAGGCATCGCGAGCGCGCTTGATCGGGGCGCATGACGTCCTCGGATTCCGGCCGCCAAGCGATTACAGTGATGCCGGCTGCCGTCAGGCTGGTACGGTTACAGCGATGAAATCGATCGAATTTCCGTCTCAAGGCGCCGGTTCCCGCGCCAGCCGCGCCGCCTCCTCGTCGCTGAACAGCTCGGAGCGCGTCAGGAAACGCAGCCCCGTCGGACCCTCCAGCGAGAACATGCCGCCCGACCCCGGCACCACATCGATCACCAGCCGCGTGTGCTGCCAGTATTCGAACTGCGCGCGTGTCATGTAGAACTTTGCGCCGCCGATCTCGCCAAGGCATACATCGGCCTGGCCGATGATCAGGTCGCCGTCCGGATAGCACATCGGCGCGCTGCCGTCGCAGCAGCCGCCCGACTGGTGGAACATCAACGCGCCGTGCTGCGCGCGCAGCCGCGCTATCAGTGACAGCGCGGCGGGAGTGGCAATGACGCGCTGCACGGCGTCGGGGGCATTGGTGTCCGGCATCGGGGGGCTCCTCGTCTTTTCTTTTCGTTGGCAGGCGTCATGGCTGCAAACGTCCGGGTGCTGCCGATCTCAGGCGGCAAAGTCCATGACGACCCGGCCTTCGATATCACCGGCGCGCATGCGCGTGAAGATGTCGTTGATCTGCTCCAGCGGCGCCGTGGAGACGGTTGCCTTGACCGCCCCGTGCGCGGCGAAGTCGAGCGACTCCTGCAAGTCGCTGCGGGTGCCGACGATGGAGCCGCGGATGGTGATGCCCTTGAGCACCACGTCGAAGATCGGCGTGGGGAAGTCTCCCGGCGGCAGGCCGTTCAGCGCGATGGTGCCGCCGCGCCGGACCATGCCGATGGCTTGCCCGAATGCCTTGGGCGAGACCGCCGTCACCAGTGCGCCGTGCACGCCGCCGATTTCCTTTTGCAGATAGGCGGCGGGATCGGCCGTGCGCGCGTTGACCGTCAGCTCGGCCCCGAGCCTGCGCGCGAGTTCGAGCTTCTTGTCGTCGATATCGACCGCGGCCACGCGCAGGCCCATGGCGCGCGCATATTGCACGGCAACGTGGCCCAGGCCGCCAATGCCGGAGATCGCGACCCACTGGCCAGGCCGGGTATCGGTGACTTTCAGCCCCTTGTAGACGGTGACGCCCGCGCACAGGATGGGCGCGATTTCCACAAAGCCGACGCTGTCAGGCAGCAGGCCGACGTAGTTCGGATCGGCGACCACATATTCGCCATAGCCGCCGTTGACCGAGTAACCGGTATTCTGCTGCTGCTCGCACAGGGTTTCCCAGCCCTGCAGGCAATGCTCGCAATAGCCGCAGGCGCTATAGAGCCAGGGCACGCCGACGCGGTCGCCTTCTTTCACGCGGGTCACGCCCGCGCCCACGGCGGAGACATAGCCCACGCCTTCGTGGCCGGGGATGAAGGGCAGGGTGGGCTTGACCGGCCAGTCGCCTTCGGCGGCGTGCAGGTCGGTGTGGCATACGCCGGAGGCTTCGATCTTGACCTGGATCTGGCCGCGGCCGGGTTGCGGTACCGGTACTTCATCGATCGTGAGCGGGGCGCCGAACTCGCGCACCACGGCGGCTTTCATCGTTGCTGTCATGTCGACTCCTGATCTATCGATGTCTCGATGTCTCGATCTATCGATGCGGTTGGCAAAAACGCCCGCCATGCGGCCAGGCCGGCATGGCGGGCGCTCTTCTGATCATGGCATGGGCGCGCCGCCCCGCGCTAGCGAGGGGCGCTCCCGTCCTTGCGCTGGATCAAAAGAAGCCGAGTGCGTTGGGGCTGTAGCTGACCAGCAGGTTCTTGGTCTGCTGGTAGTGGTCCAGCATCATGCGATGGTTCTCGCGCCCGATGCCGGATTGCTTGTAGCCGCCAAACGCCGCATGCGCCGGGTAGGCGTGGTAGCAGTTGGTCCACACGCGGCCAGCCTGGATGCCGCGGCCCATGCGGAAGGCGCGTGCGCCGTCGCGGGTCCACACGCCGGCGCCGAGGCCGTAGAGCGTATCGTTGGCGATTTCCAGCGCTTCCTCTTCATCCTTGAAGGTGGTCACCGACACCACCGGGCCGAAGATTTCCTCCTGGAAGATGCGCATCTTGTTGTTGCCGGCGAACACCGTGGGCTTGACGTAGTAGCCACTGGAGAGATCGCCGCCGAGCGCGTTGCGCTCGCCGCCGATCAGGCATTGCGCGCCTTCCTGCTTGCCCAGGTCGATATACGACAGGATCTTTTCCAGCTGTTCCTGCGAGGCCTGCGCGCCGATCATGGTGCTCTTGTCGAGCGGGTGGCCCTGCTTGATCGCCGCCACGCGCTTGAGCGCGCGTTCCATGAAGCGATCGTAGATCGACTCCTGGATGAGCGCGCGCGACGGGCAGGTGCAGACTTCGCCCTGGTTCAGCGCGAACATGGCGAAACCTTCCAGCGCCTTGTCGAAGTAGGCGTCGTCGGCGGACAGTACATCCTCGAAGAAGATGTTCGGCGATTTGCCGCCCAGCTCCAGCGTGACCGGGATCAGGTTCTGCGAGGCGTATTGCATGATCAGCCGGCCGGTGGTGGTTTCACCGGTAAAGGCGATCTTGCTGATGCGCGGGCTGGAGGCCAGCGGCTTGCCCGCTTCCAGGCCAAAGCCGTTGATGACATTGAGCACGCCCGGCGGCAGCAGGTCGCCGATGATTTCCATCAGCACCAGGATCGAGGCCGGGGTCTGCTCGGCGGGCTTGAGCACCACGCAGTTGCCGGCGGCCAGCGCGGGAGCCAGCTTCCAGGTGGCCATCAGCAGCGGGAAGTTCCACGGAATGATCTGGCCGACCACGCCCAGCGGCTCATGGAAGTGATAGGCCACGGTGTCGTGGTCGATCTCGGAGATGCCGCCTTCCTGCGCGCGGATGCAGCCGGCGAAATAGCGGAAGTGATCCACGGCGAGCGGCAGGTCGGCCGCGGTGGTTTCGCGGATGGGCTTGCCGTTGTCGATGGTTTCGGCCACCGCCAGCGTGACCAGGTTGGCCTCGATGCGGTCGGCGATGCGGTTCAGGATGTTGGCGCGTTCGGTGGTGGAGGTGCGGCCCCAGGCGCCCTTGGCGCGGTGCGCGGCGTCGAGCGCGGCGTCCACGTCCTTCTGGTTGGAACGCGGCACGCGTGTGAAGGTCTTGCCGGTGACCGGCGAGATCGCTTCGAAGTACTGGCCATCGGCCGGGGCCACCCAGGCGCCGCCGATAAAGTTTTCGTACTGTTCCTTGTAGGGATACGCAACGCCCAGCTGGGCGATTTCCGCCATATTCATGTCTCGCTCCGTTAGTGATGTCTGATGTGCGGCCCGATGTGTCGCACTGCCATCCATCCGCAAAAGCCGTGCCTGGCAGTCGCGATGGCGCGAGCGCGCTGGAAATCCGGCGCGGCGGCGCGAAACCGCTGATGCTCGCCGCTGCCGGTGTGTCACGCGGCGCGGGGGTGTTCCAATCTGGAGCAGTGTGCCGGGTGGCAGCCGTGTGGCGCTGTGGCGCAATGGCACAGCGGAGCGCGGCTCAGCTGCCGCTGGTATGGATCAGGAACTCGCGCAAGGCGTCGGCCGGCTTTTCCAGCTTGCGCCCGGGCTGCCACAGCAGGCCCACTTCCATGTCCGGCACGCCGTCGGCAATGGGCCGGGCTTCGATCTGCCGGCCTTCCAGCGACCAGGGCCGGTACACCATGTCGGACAGCACCGTCACGCCGAAGCCGTGCGCCACCAGCCCGCGCAGCGCTTCCATCGCGCTGGTGCGAAAGGCGATCGTCGGCGCCAGCCGCTTGCTGCGCCAGTAGCGCAGCGTGGAGCGCTCGCCCTCGTCCACCGTGAGCAGGATGTAGGGATGCGCCGCGATGTCCTTCAGCGTCAGCCGGGGCAGGGCCAGCAGCGGATGCGACGGGGATGCCCACAACTGCCGCCGCGAGCGGATCAGCGTGTGATGCGTAAAGCGCTGCAGCTTCTCGAAATTGGACAGCAGGCCGATGCCGAGCTCGATCTCGCCCGACAGCACCGCCTGCTCGATGCCCGGGCGGTCCATGTCGTGCAGGTCGAAGTCCACATCCGGGTAGTTGGTGCGAAAGCGCGCCAGCAGCCCCGGCAGCAGGTAGCCCAGCACGGTATAGGACGCCGCCAGCCGGACCTTGCCCTGCAGGTTGTGGGCCTGGAAGCGCGGCTCGCGCAGGGTGTCCTGCACGGCGTCCAGGATCTGCCGGGCGCGCTGGTGCAGGCGGTGGCCCTCGGCCGTCAGCGCCACGCCGTGGGGCAGGCGGTCAAACAGGCGCACGCCGAGCTGCTGCTCCAGCATCAGCACGGCATTGGTAATGGCCGATTGCGACACATGCTCGGCCGTGGCCGCCATCGAGAACTGGCCGGTCTCCGCCGCCGCGGCGAAGTAGCGGAACTGCCGCAGCGTGATTTCCTTGGCAATGCGCTGCCCGCCATCGCCCTTTCCGTGCCGTTCTTTCGCCATGTCATCCCCAGCTATGTGTTTTTCAGATACCAGCTCTCTGAATTCGTGATTTTACGATATCGTGCGGCCTTCCTACACTCGGCAACAGCCCACAAGCCATAAGCGACAAGAGCGTACGGAGACAGCATCATGAATGCACCCCTATCCCCAGCCCAGCAAGACGCGCTAGCGTCGGTATCCCTGGACGACAAATACACCCTGGAAAAAGGCCGCGTCTACCTGAGCGGCACCCAGGCGCTGGTGCGCCTGCCGATGCTGCAGAAGGCGCGCGACCGTGCCGCCGGGCTCAATACCGCGGGCTTTATCTCCGGCTATCGCGGCTCCCCCCTGGGGGGCGTGGACCAGGCGCTGTGGAAGGCCAAGAAGCACCTGGCCGCGAGCGACGTGGTTTTCCAGCCGGGCGTGAACGAGGACCTGGCCGCCACCGCCGTGTGGGGCTCGCAGCAGGTCAACCTGTTCCCCGGCGCCACCCGCGACGGCGTGTTCGGCATGTGGTACGGCAAGGGCCCGGGCGTGGACCGCTCGATCGACGTGCTCAAGCACGCCAACTCGGCCGGATCGTCGAAGCACGGCGGCGTGCTGCTGCTGGCCGGCGACGACCACGCGGCCAAGTCCTCCACCGTGGCGCACCAGTCCGAGCACGTGCTGATGGCCTCGGGCATCCCGGTGCTGTATCCCTCCAATGTGCAGGAGTACCTGGACTATGGCCTGCACGGCTGGGCCATGAGCCGCTACTCCGGCCTGTGGGTGTCGATGAAATGCGTGACCGACGTGGTCGAATCCACCGCCTCGGTCGACATCGATCCCGAGCGTGTGAAGATCGTGCTGCCGCAGGACTTCGCCATGCCCGCGGACGGGCTCAATATCCGCTGGCCCGATCCGCCGCTGGTGCAGGAAGCGCGCCTGCAGGACCATAAGTGGTATGCGGCGCTGGCCTACGTGCGCGCCAACAAGCTCAACCGCGTGGTGCTGGATTCGCCCAATGCGCGCTTCGGCATCATGACCGCGGGCAAGGCCTACCTCGACGTGCGCCAGGCGCTGTCGGACCTGGGCCTGGACGACGATACCTGCCGCCGCATCGGCATCCGCGTGTTCAAGGTGGGCTGCGTGTGGCCGCTGGACGCGCATGACGCGCGCGAGTTCGCCACCGGGCTGGAAGAGATCCTGGTGGTGGAAGAAAAACGCCAGATCCTCGAATACGCGCTCAAGGAAGAGCTTTACAACTGGCGCGAGGACGTGCGCCCCAAGGTCTACGGCAAGTTCGACGAACGCGGCAACCACGGCGGCGAATGGTCGGTGCCGCGCGGCAACTGGCTGCTGCCGGCGCACTATGAACTGTCGCCGGCGCTGATCGCCAAGGCCATCGCCACCCGCCTGGAGAAGAGCGACCTGCCCGCCGACGTGCGCGAGCGCATCGCCTCGCGCGTGGCGCTGATCGAAGCCAAGGAACGCGAGGCCGCGCGCCCGCGCATCGCCGTGGAGCGCAAGCCCTGGTTCTGCTCGGGCTGCCCGCACAATACCTCCACCCGCGTGCCGGAAGGCTCGCGCGCCATGGCCGGCATCGGCTGCCACTACATGACGTTGTGGATGGACCGCAATACCGACACCTTCAGCCAGATGGGCGGCGAGGGCGTGGCGTGGACCGGCCAGATGCATTTCACCGGCGAGAAGCATGTGTTCGTCAACCTGGGCGACGGCACCTACTTCCACTCCGGCCTGCTGGCCGTGCGGGCGTCCATCGCCGCCAAGGCCAATATCACCTACAAGATCCTGTTCAACGATGCGGTCGCCATGACCGGGGGCCAGCCCGTGGACGGCGTGCTGACCGTGCCGCAGATCGCCCACCAGGTGCTGGCCGAAGGCGCCAGCAAGATCGTGGTGGTGACGGACGAGCCAGAGAAGTATGGCGACGGCGGCATGCTGCCCGCCAGCGTCACCGTGCATCACCGCGACAAGCTTGACGAGATCCAGGTCCAGCTGCGCGATACCGCCGGCGTTACCGTCCTGATCTACGACCAGACCTGCGCCACCGAGAAGCGCCGCCGCCGCAAGCGCGGCACCTATCCGGACCCGGCCAAGCGCGCCTTTATCAACGACGCCGTCTGCGAGGGCTGTGGCGACTGTTCGGTCAAGTCCAACTGCCTGTCGGTGGAACCGCTGGAAACGCCGCTGGGCACCAAGCGCAAGATCAACCAGTCGTCCTGCAACAAGGACTTCTCCTGCGTGAACGGCTTCTGCCCGAGCTTCGTCACGGCCGAAGGCGCGCAGGTCAAGAAGCCCGCCGCCGCGGGCGGCAAGGGGGCCGGGGCCGATTTCTCCGCGCTGCCGCAACCGGCGCTACCGGCGCTGGAGCGCGCCTACGGCGTGCTGGTCACCGGCGTGGGCGGCACCGGCGTGGTCACCATCGGTGGCCTGCTCGGCATGGCCGCGCACCTGGAGAACAAGGGCGTGACCGTGCTCGACATGGCGGGCCTGGCGCAGAAGGGCGGCGCGGTGATCAGCCACGTGCAGATCGCGCCCACCCCGGCCGCGCTGCACGCCACCCGCATCGCCATGGGCGAGGCGCGGCTGGTGATCGGTTGCGACGCCATCGTCTCGGCCTCGTCCGAGGTGCTGTCCAAGACCCGGGCGGGCGTGACGGCGGCCGCCATCAACAGCGCCAACACGCCCACCGCGGAGTTCATCCACAACCCGAAGTGGAAATTCCCCGGCGCCTCGGCCGAGCAGGACCTGCGCGCCAGCGTGGGCGAGGCCTGCGTGTTCATCGACGCCAATGCCTGGGCGGTGACCTTGCTGGCCGATTCGATCTACTCCAACCCGCTGCTGCTGGGCTTTGCCTGGCAGAAGGGCTGGATTCCGCTGCAGCGCGACAGCCTGGTGCGGGCGATCGAACTCAACGGCGTGTCGGTGGACAAGAACCTGCTGGCCTTCCAGTGGGGCCGCTACCTGGCCCACCACGGCGAGGCCGCCCTGAGCGCGCAGCTGAAGACCCCGCCGCGTGCCCAGGTGGTGGCCATGCCGGAAACCCTGGACAGCCTGGTCCGCCAGCGCGAGGCCATGCTCACGGCCTACCAGAATCCGGCCTACGCCGCCCGCTACCGGGCCGTGGTGGACAGCATCCGTGCCGCCGAGAAGCGGGTCGGCGCCGGTTCGAAGCTGCCGCTCTCCGAGGCCGTGGCGCGCAACCTGGCGAAGCTGATGGCATACAAGGATGAGTACGAAGTGGCGCGCCTGTATGCCGATCCGGCGTTCCTGGACAAGCTGCGCGCCCAGTTCGAAGGCGAACCCGGCCGCGATTACCAGCTCGGCTTCCACCTGGCGCCGCCGCTGCTCGCCAAGCGCGACGCCCGTGGCCACCTGGTCAAGCGCCGCTTCGGCCCCGCCATGCTGACGGGCTTCCGCCTGCTGGCACGCGCCAAGGGCCTGCGCGGCACTGCCTTCGACGTGTTCGGCAAGACCGCCGAGCGGCGTGCGGAACGCCGGCTGATCGAGGACTACATCGCCATGGCGGAGGAGTTCGCCGCCACGCTCGACGCGCAGCGCCTGGACACGGCGCTGGCGCTGGCCAGCCTGCCCGACGACATCCGCGGCTTTGGCCATGTCAAGGAAGCGAATATGGAGAAGGCGGCGGCGCGGCGCGCTGAGTTGCTCGCGCAGTACCGCGGCAAGGTGGCGCGCGCGGCGGCCTGAGCCGGGCCGGCGCCGGGGGGCGGAAGCGGCCGGTTGCCCGGTGGCGAACCCGGGCCCGGCCTGCGCCCCCGGGCTTCCCGCCCCGCCATGGCCGCGGCGCCTCAGCGCGGCTGGAACACGATGATCGCCATGCCGGCGATCGCCACCGCCACGCCCGCCATGTCCCAGGGGCTGGGCCGCACGCCGTCCACCAGCCACAGCCAGACGATGGCTACCGCGATATAGATGCCGCCGTAAGCCGCGTAGACCCGTCCGGAAGCATCCGGGTGCAGCGACAGCAGCCAGGCGAACAGCGCCAGGGACAGCGCGCCGGGAAGCAGTACCCAGGCGCTCGCACCCTGGCGCAGCCACAGGTAGGGCAGGTAGCAGCCCAGGATCTCCGCGCAGGCGGTGACGAGGTAGAGGGCAAAGATCTTCATGCGGCGGGCGTGGTGGTGGGGGCCTTGGCGGTCTGCCCGGGTCCGCCTTCATCCGCGTCCCGTTGCAATGCATCCGCCGGCGCCGGATCGTTGGCTTCGGCCGCGTGGCCCACCCGCTTGCGCGCGGCCGGCCGCCGTTTTCCCCCGCCCAGTTCTCCCCCCTTGTAGGGCACCCGTCCCGACGGTACGACTACCGATGCCAGCGCCACATGCCCCTCCTGGTCGTCGAAGAACATATGGGCGCCGAAGGCCTGCAGCACCTGGTCCTTGGGCAGTCCGCCCAGGAAGAAGGCTTCGTCGATGCTGACGTTCCAGGCGCGCAGGGTATGCACCACGCGCGTGTGGGCCGGGCTGTTGCGCGCCGTCACGATGGCGATGCGCACCGGGCACTGCCCGGGCTTGAAATGCGACTGGATCTCGGCCAGCCGGAGCAGCAGCTTGGCAAACGGCCCCTCGGCCATGGCCTTGTGGCGGTGCTTCTGCTCGTGCCGGATAAAGGCTTCCAGTCCTTTTTGCTTGAAGATCTGCTCGGACTCGGGCGAGAACAGCACCGCGTCGCCGTCAAAGGCGATGCGGATCTGGCCGGCCGGCGCGTGATAGCCGGCAGGCGCGGCGTAGAGCTGCGCCGCGGCGACGCCGCCGTCGATGGCCGCCTGCACATCGGAGGCTTCGCGCGAAAGGAACAGGTCGACCTTGAAGGCCTTCAGGTAGGGCGCGATCGGCTCGCCGCCGGTGAAGGCCGCGCGGGTGATATCGAGCCGGTGGGTTTCGATGGCATTGAAGGCGCGCAACCCCGTGTCGGGCGAATTGCGCGAGATCACCACCACTTCCACCAGCCGCCGGCCGGGAATCAGGTTGTTGAGCCCGAGCAGTGCCTGCACCAGCGGGAAGGCTGTGCCGGGCTGCAGGGGCTCGTCCTCATGCTGGCGCTGGAAGGCGCAGTAAGCCGCCACGCCCTCGGATTGATAGATGCCGTTCTCGCGCTCGAGGTCGAACAACGCCCGGGACGAGATGCCGATGACTAGTTTGTCGGTGAGATCGTAGGCCATGCCGCAGTATAAGGGCAGACGAACCGGGACCGGCGTGGCGCGCAGGGTGGGCGCGGTGTGGACGCGGTGTGGATGGTCCCGCCGCTGGCGAACGGGTCGAGCGCGCTCGTTTTTACAATCTTTGACATTTTTGGTCTTTGTCATGGAAGCGCGCGCGGGTATGCTGGCCCGCATTTGCGAATGCGCCGGCCATGCCCTCCGGCATCGCCCTTGCATTCTTCTTCGCCGCCGTACTCCCTGATGTCCCTGCTGCCCGCGCGTTCTCCGCAACGCGCCGGCGAGCCCGCAGTGGCCGGCACGCCTTCCCCGACCCGCATACTGATGAATACTCCTGACTCCGCCGCCACCCGGATCGCATCCGGCCCGCGCGGCCCGGCCGCGCTTGCCGCCGCGCTCGCCCTTTGCCTGTCCGCCACGGGCTGCAGTTCCCTGCTCGGCGAGGGTACGGCGGCCGGCGCAGGTATTGCCGGCGCGGCCGTGGCCGGTGCGGTGACCGACAACGCGGCGGTGGCGACCGGCATCGGCCTGGGCGTGCAGGCTGGCGCCCGCGCGGCCTTGCAATACAGCCAGCGCCGGATTCACGCGGCGGCGCAGGACCGTATCGCCCAGGCCGCCGGCCCGTTGGCCGTGGACGCCGTGGCGAACTGGAAGACCGACCACGCGGTGCCGCTCGAGCCCGCGGAGCAAGGACGCGTCACGGTCAGCCGGGAGATCGGCGGCAAGTCCCTGCCGTGCAAGGAGATCGTCTTCTCCGTGGACGAGCCGGGCAAGCCCAGCGCCTTCTATATCGCGGCGATCTGCCGTGACGGCCAGGCCTGGAAGTGGGCCTCGGCCGAGCCCGCAACGGAGCGCTGGGGGTCGCTGCAATGAGGCGCTGCCGCGCATTGCGGGTCCTCGCGCCCATGCTTGCGGTGGCCATCGCCGGCGGTTGCGCCTCGGTGGGCGATCTGACCGGGGCGGTGGCCGGGGTGGCGACCGGCGCGGTGACGGGCAATCCCGCGCTGGCCGCCGGGGTCGCCATCGGCGTGAGCGCCGCGGCGGATGCCGGCGCCAAATACGTGTTCCGCAACTGGCAGCAAGCCGAGCAGGACAGCATCGCCGCCACCATCGGTGCCATGCCGGTGGAGGAGCAGCAGCGCTGGGAAATCCGCCATCCCCTGCCTTACGCCAACGAGCATGGCTGGGTGCGCGTGGTGCGGGTCATCCGTACCCCGCTGGCGGAGTGCCGGGAAGCGCTGTTCTCGGTGGACGACGATGCCAGGCAGCAGCGCGCCTGGTTCCTGACCACCGCCTGCCGGCAGGACGCGGGCTGGAAGTGGGCGGCGGCGGAGCCGGCGGTGCCGCGCTGGGGCAACCTGCAGTAGGAGCCGGGCGGGCGCCCTGGTCCGGCGCCGGGTACGATTCCGTACTGCCCCCTCGTACTCCCTCACATCTTGCTGCCCACCACCACGAACGCATTGCTGCCATCGGCCAGGACGCTGGCGGCAAACAGCGCCGTCTGGTTTCCCTGGGCCAGCACCACCGCCACGCCGTTTGTCGCCGATGTGCCAAGCGGGCATGGCGCACCGCCAAAAGCCACCGTCATATTGAAGAAATTCTTTCCGGACGCCCGGGGAACGAGCGAGCCGGTGAATTTGCAGGTTCCGTTGCCAGCGGGAAACGAGCCCGCAAGCGTGCCGTCGGTGGCGATGGTCATGAGCGCCGCGGTACCGCCGCTGCCGGAAACGCTGCCGGAAACGCTGGCGGTCGCGTAGGTACCCGCCGCTGCACTGAGGGACGCCGGCGTATCGTACAGCTTGTCATAGCTTGCGGCGAAGCCAAGCGTCCGGGCCTGTCCGGAAAAGCTGCCGTTGAAACTGGACTTGGTGGTGTAGCCGGCCGACAGCGTGGCCGGTGTCCTGGCCAGCGTGGTGAAGTTGTAGTCCGTTGCGCCAGACGAGGAGAAGGAGCCGTTCCTTGCCGTCCCGACACCGTGGACCATCCCCAGGTCGGCATCGCCCTTGGCACCGCTCTTGGCATAGATCAGGTAGAACTCGTTGTTCTCCAGCACGAAAGCGGCGGTAGAGTAGCCGGACGAATTCGCCTTGTCGCTCGCATAGATTCCCTCCGCCGAGGTATTGGCCGGGATCACCGCGGCGAGTGCTGCGGCATTCGAGCCGCTGTCGCCGCCGCCGCCGCAGGCGGCAAGCAACAGGCTACCTGAGAGCGTTGCTGCGCTCAGAAATGTGGACAACTTCATGTGATTCGTTCCCTGTGCGCACGGACGGATCTGTTCCGTCTCCGTTTTGTATGGCGTTGTGCCTCGAGCAGGCACAACGCGGGCGGCAACCTTAGCAAATTCGATTCGTGCACTACAGTGCTCTTTCGGGGGGTATGACGGTCCGGGATGCCCGTCTCTTTCCTGTGCTTCCTCATGGGTTTCGCCCGGACAGGACAGGGTGGTTCGAACTTGCCGGTGGTGTATCGGATCCGCGCCAGAACCCATGCATTCGCGGCCGATCGGCACAAGCGCGCTGCGACCGGCCAGGGCGCAGCACGCTGCGCTGCCAGGGGGCGGTATCGCGTGCCATTTCGGCAGCTTCTGCGGCAGTTCCATTCCTACAATGAACGCTTGAATCGCGGCGGCCAGGCCAGGGCGATGCGCCACCGCGGCGCAGGCAACAGAAGAACGAAACCCACGGAGACCGCACATGAGCGCATTGGAGAAGCACGCCGCCACGGACGCCAGCCACCGCGATGACGCCGACCACGAGGAAACCCGGGAATGGCTCGACGCGCTAGCCGGCGTTTTCCGCGCCAGCGGCGCGCCGCGCGCCCGTTTCCTGCTGGAGCGCCTGGCTGAACACGCCAGCCATCTTGGTCTCGGCCAGCGCGCGAATCCCTATTCGGCCTACCAGAACACCATCGGCGTGGGCGAGCAGCCCCGCTATCCGGGGGACCTTGCGCTCGAGCAAAAGCTGACTTCGATCATCCGCTGGAACGCGCTCGCCATGGTGGTGCGCGCCAACAAGGCCTATGGCGAACTCGGCGGGCACCTTGCCAGCTACGCGTCGGCGGCCGAGATCTTCGAGGTGGGCTTCAACCATTTCTTCCGCGCCGACGAGGGCGAGCGCAAGGGCGACCTGGTCTATTTCCAGCCGCATTCGGCGCCGGGGGTCTATGCGCGTGCTTTCCTGGAGGGACGGTTGTCCGAGGCCCAACTCGCCAGCTACCGGCAGGAGACCGGCGGCGGCGGCCTTTCCTCCTATCCCCACCCGTGGCTGATGCCGGACTTCTGGCAGTTCCCGACCGGCTCGATGGGCATCGGCCCGATCAGCGCTATCTATCAGGCCAGGTTCCTGCGCTACCTCGGCCATCGCGGCATCGCCGAAACGTCATCCCGGCGGGTCTGGGGCGTGTTCGGAGACGGCGAGATGGACGAGCCGGAATCGCTGGCCGCGCTCTCGCTGGCCGCGCGCGAGAAGCTCGACAACCTCACCTTCGTCATCAACTGCAACCTGCAGCGGCTGGACGGCCCGGTGCGCGGCAACGGGCAGGTCATCAATGAGCTGGAGGCGCTGTTCAACGGCGCCGGCTGGAATGTGGTCAAGGTGGTCTGGGGCTCCGAGTGGGACGCCCTGTTCGCCCGCGATACCGGCCACGCGCTGCTCAAGCGCTTCGCCGCGATGGTGGATGGCGAATACCAGAACCTCGGCGCCAAGGACGGCGAGTACAATCTGGCCCACTTCTTCAACCGGGATCCCGAACTGAAGGCCCTGGCCGCCAGCATGAGCAGCGCGGATATCGATGCGCTGCGCCGGGGCGGGCACGATTTCCGCAAGCTGTATGCGGCGTTCCATGCCGCGCGGGAGCACAAGGGCCAGCCCACCGTCATCCTCGCCAAGACCAAGAAGGGCTTCGGCATGGGCCAGGCTGGCGAATCGAGGATGACGGCCCACCAGCAGAAGAAGCTCGACCTGGATGCGCTCAAGGCCTTTCGCGACCGCTTCGCGCTGCCGCTGGATGACGAGGCGGTGGCGGCGCTGCAGTTCTACAAGCCGGCGCCGGACAGCCAGGAAATGGCCTATCTCCAGGCACGCCGCCAGGCGCTCGGGGGCTACCTGCCCGCGCGCGCCCGCACTGCGCCGGCGCTCGCCATGCCGGAACTGGCGCAATACGGGCGCTTCGCCCTGGAGCCGGACGAGCGCGAAGTGTCCACCACCACCGGCGTGGTCCGCCTCTTCACCAACCTGATCAAGGACAAGACGGTCGGGCCGCGCGTGGTGCCCATCGTGGCCGACGAGGCGCGCACTTTCGGCATGGCCAACCTGTTCCGGCAGATCGGCATCTACTCGCCCATGGGACAGCTCTACGAACCGGAGGATGCCGGCTCGATGCTGTACTACAAGGAAAGCAAGGAAGGGCAGTTGCTGGAGGAGGGCATTACCGAAGCCGGGGCGCTGGCATCGTGGACGGCGGCGGCGACCTCCTACAGCGTCAACGGCGTGGCCATGCTGCCGTTCTACATCTATTACTCGATGTTTGGCTTCCAGCGCGTCGGCGACCTGATCTGGGCCGCGGCGGACCAGCGCGCGCGGGGCTTCCTGATCGGCGCCACGGCAGGCCGGACCACGCTGGCAGGCGAAGGCCTGCAGCACCAGGACGGCTCCAGCCAGCTGGTCGCCGCCACGGTGCCGAACTGCCGCGCCTATGATCCGGCCTTTATCAGCGAGGCCGCGGTGATCCTCCATCACGGCGCGCGCAGCATGCTGGAGGCGCAGCGCGACGAGTTCTACTACCTGACGGTCAACAATGAGAACTACGTGCAGGCGCCGCTGCGGGAAGACGCGCACGAAGACGTGATCAAGGGCATGTACCTCTACGGTACCCGCGGCCCGCAAGGCGACGCTGCCAGGGTCAGGCTGCTCGGCTCGGGCGCCATTCTGCGCGAGGTCATCGCCGCCGCCGATCTGCTGGCGGCCGACTGGGATATCAAGTCGGAGATCTGGAGCGTGACCAGTTTCTCCGAGCTGGCCCGCGACGCCCGCGAATGCGAGCGCAGCAGCCTGTTCGCCAGCGGCGGCGAGACCGTAAGCCATTTGCAGCGATGCCTGCCTGGCGCGACGCCGGTCATTGCCTCGACGGACTACGTGCGGGCCTACGCGCAGTTGATCGCCTCGTACCTGCCAGCGCCGTTCACCGCCCTGGGCACCGACGGCTTCGGGCGCAGCGACACGCGCGCCGCGCTGCGGCGCTTCTTCGGGATCGACCGGTATCACATCGCCATCGCCGCGCTCCACGCGATTTCTCCCGGGCTGCATGCACAGGGGCTGGAACGCTATGGGGCGCGCATGGAGGTGGAAGCGCCGTGGGCGCGTTGAGCCCGGGCTTGATTCAATGTCAAAGCCTTGAAGTCAAAGGCCGCATAGGGGAGGGTGAACCTGCGCGGCTCGCTTCGCCTCGCCTCGCCTCGCCGCGGGTGCGTCCCGCGCGCGGGACACACCGCCATCCGACAGCGAGTCGGGTGCAATGCCGTTGTTTTCTCCCCTCTCCGGCTCGCAGGAAGGCGAGGCGGGAAGCCTCGCGCGGGGGAGGGCTTCCCGCGATCTAGCGGACCAGCCAGTTCTCCACGCAAAGTCCCCGAACGCGGGAGAACTCGTTTGTGTTGTCAGTGACAAGCACCGCTTCCATCGCCAGCGCGTGCGCGGCGATCAGCATGTCGTTGGCGCCGATCGACTGGCCTCGGCGCTCCAGGTCGGCACGCAAATGGCCGTAGAGCCGGTCGGCGTCGCGATGCAAGGCCATCACGGTCAAGCTCGCAAGCGCGCGGTCGACGCGGCTAGCCAACTCGGCGGACCCCTTTTTCTCTACACCGAAGCGCAGTTCGGCCGCCACGATGATGGATGTGCAGAGGCTCTCTGGCGCCGCTTCGGCAATTCGTGTGGCGCAGGAGCCTCGTGTGTTTCTGATCGCGTCCGAGATGATATTGGTGTCGAGCAGATACAAAGCCATTACAGGTCTACCGGCTCAGCGGGCAAGCTATCAACCTCTGGAAACGGTTCGTCGAGCGGAGCCCATTGTGTCAGCAGCTCGCGTAGCGGTTTGGCTTTTACCGGCTCGATAATCAGGCAATCCCCCTCCTTTCGCACGATTGCTTCATCGCCTGGAAGCTCAAGATCACGCGGAATCCGGATGGCTTGGTTACGGCCGTTGCGAAAAAGGCGGACGTGCCGGCCTTCGGGTGTCGTCATATTGCCTCTCCGTAGCATATGCCAAAGCATATGCCATTCTATCAAGCAACGCCAGAGGGGCCATTGGGGGGCGAAGCCTGAGCAATCTTTTGGGGATGAAGGCCTCAAGCTCACGCCTGTCGGTGTGACTTGTGCGTCTCCAGGTGGCGGGTGACGTCACGAAGCCACCCGAGGTGTCTCCCCACCGGCGCTTCGAAGTCCGGCCGGTGCCGGGTGCGCCCGGGCCCGCCCGGTATCCGTCAGGAAGCAAAAATCACCAGGCCGGGGAGGATGGCGGCCGGGCGATTTCGCAGATGCACTCGGCGACAATGCGGCGCAGCGGCGCCGACGGCAGATCGATATAGGAGGCGAAATAGGTCTGCGGCGGGAACGGCCGGGAAAGCTTGAGTATGCCAAGCGTCCCCGATGCCAGTTCGCTGCGGATGAGGTCGACGGGCAGCACTGCGTATCCCACCCCGGCACTGGCCAGACGCAGCATTACGGACAGGGAGCTGAGAACGTTCAGCTTGAAGCCTGACAGTTGGGGCGAGCCGAAGTAGGCGGCGACCGAGGCGAAGAGGTCCGAATCGACCGGATAGGAGAGCATCATCTGCTGCTTCAACTGGTCGACGGAGGGCGCTATGTTGCCGGGCATCAGGCGAGGGCTGGCGACCCAGGCGTAGTCAAGCTCCAGGAGCTTCAGGTTGACAACGTTCGGCTCGTCGACGGTGCCCAGGAGAAGGCCGATATCGAGTGCGCCGTCCAGTAGCTTGTGCCGGATGTCGGTGCTGGTGAGCGATGGCAGATGGACATTGACGTCCGGCCATCTGGCATAAAGCGCTTCCACCAAGGGCTCGAGTATTGCGCCTGCGACCGTGCCGCTCATGCCGATGCTGATCTGGCTTGGCTTCGCATCCCTGGTGGCAAAGCGGCTGGCGAAGGCGTCCGCGAGGGCGAGCAACGCCTCCGCGGGCGCCAGCATCTCGATGCCCGCGGGCGTGAGGCGCAGCAGTTTCCCCTTCTCCCGTACAAAGACCTTCACGCCCAGCTCGTCTTCGAAGGCAGCGATGCGCGCGGAGACGGTTGCGTCGGTGGTGTGAAGCCTCTGCGCAACCAGGGTCATCTTGCGCAGCCGGGCGGCCCAGACGAACGTTTCAAGAAACCGAAGATTCATGGACTCAATCCCGCGCATTGCGCATGGTTGTGGCCGCCAGCGGCGGCTTGTTCCCCCTCAGGCCTGGAAGTTGACCGATGTCTTCTGCCGCTCATCGACCGTCAACGAGAAAACATCGGGGCGTGCGTAGTGGCCAACCACGTCGAAGTCATAGCGCGCGCGTACCAGTTCGCCGGTATCGATCGTGGCGGTCACCAGGCCTTCCTCATTGAACAGGGGCCCGGCAATGACATCGCCCAGCGGGCCGACGACCACGCTACCGCCCCGGATCAGCGGACGGTCCGCATCCCAGTGCGGTACCTCGATGCCAAGCGCCCGCGGCGATGCCTGGACCTGGCAGGCACTGACGACAAAGCACCGGCCTTCATGGGCAATGTGCCGCATCGAGGCCTGCCAGATATCGCGCTCGTCCACGGTCGGCGCGCACCAGATCTCAACGCCTTTGGCATACATCGCCGTGCGCAGCAGTGGCATGTGGTTTTCCCAGCAGATCACGGCACCGACGCGTCCCGCAGGGGTCTGCAATATCGGTAGCGTCGACCCGTCGCCCTGGCCCCAGATGAGGCGCTCGGCGCCTGTCGGCATCAGCTTCCGGTGCTTCGCGGCAAGACCGGCGCCGGCATCGAAGAGCAGCGCCGTACAGTACAGCGTATTGCCGCTGCGCTCAATGACCCCCACCACCAGGCTCGCGCCCGTGCGCATGGACAGGGCGGCCAGCGCTTCGGTCTCGGGGCCGGGCACATCGATCGCGTTGTCGAAGTAGCTGGCGAAGGCGTCGCGGCCCTCGGGCAGGCGATAACCCAGCCGGGTACCGAAAATCTCGCCCTTGGGGTAACCGCCAAGTAGCGCCTCCGGCATGACGACGACACTAGCGCCGGACGACAGGATCTCATCCTCGAACGCAAGGATTCTGGCCAGGGTTTCAGCCTTTCCCGAGGGGGAGGAACCGATCTGGAGGGCGGCAACGATGGAAGCGGGCATGAGGAGTGGCTCCGGGAAGAGGGTTGCGGTATGTTCACGCTCGCGCCATCATGAATCAAGCCAGATCAGGATGTATTTGATATGAATCCCATAAATATTGAGGCGATGGATCTCAACCTGCTGAAGGTCTTCGAAGCGCTCTACGAGGAGGGTGGCGCCAGCCGCGCCGCGATCCGGCTTGGCCTGACGCAGTCCGCGGTGAGCGCGGCGATCGCCCGCCTGCGTCGCGTCTATGGGGACCCGCTGTTCGAGAGAGCTGGCCGTGGCATGCGCCCCACGGCGCGCGCGCAAGAACTGAAGCCTGTGGTCAGCGAAGCGCTGAACCACTGCCGCAAGAGCCTTTCGATGGTGGCGCCGGGCGGCGATGTCTTTCACGAAAGGACGATTTCCATCGGGCTATCGGATGATTTCGAAATCGCCGTGGGACGCCGCCTCGTCGACCGGCTGGCGGAAATGGCGCCCGGCATACGCTTGCTGTTTCGTCAGACACACAGTCAGAAGGCCGTGGAGATGCTGGTGGACCGATCCGTGGATCTCGCTGTGGCAGCGGGGGGACTGGCATCGCGGACTGTGGCGAGGTGTGCGCTCGGGATGGGAGGCTATGCCTGCCTCGTGCCTGCCATTGGTGCGCCAGCGGGGGGCTTGACGCTTGAGGAATACGTTCGAAGGGAGCATATCCTGATCTCCTCCGGCGGCTTTGTAGGCATTGTCGACGAGGCCCTTGCGGCGCTTGGCCTCACGCGGCGGGTGGAGGTTTCGACCACCCACTTCGCTGCCGTGCCATTCCTGCTCAGCGGGAAGGACAGCGTCGCGACGATGCCGGCGCATGCCGCGCACGCCCTGGCCGGCCTGGGCCACTTCCGGGTACTGCCGTGCCCGGTCTCCTTGCCCAGCGATCCTATTGAACTGGCGTGGCGGATGGACGTCCTTCGCGATCCCGCGGTGGCCGCCGTCAAGCAGGCCGTCATCGACACCTTCGCCAACATGGAGTGGATCTCTTAGGAATCGGCTGACAGGAGCGGGGAAGCCAAAATTTCCTTGTCTGGCTGAAATTTTTATTTGTTTTACCAGCGCTCCGGCTTGCGGCAGGATCTCACTCGTCAAGTGTGTTCCTTCATCACACTCATGTCATCGAGATGCCGCATGCCCCGATTATCCCGCCTCGCCGTCGCCAGCCTCGCTTCACTGTGCTGTGCGGCACCAACCCTTGCCGTGTCGGCCGACTGGCCGACCAGGCACGTGACGCTCGTCGTGCCGTTCCCCGCGGGCGGCGGAAACGACGTGGTCGCGCGCTTGATCTCCGCCGCAATGAGTACGGCGCTCGGGCAGTCCCTCGTCATCGACAACCGGCCCGGTGCCGGCGGCACGATCGGCGCGGGATTTGTCGCCAAGGCGCAGCCGGATGGCTATACCTTGCTGCTTTGCTCCACCGGGAACCTGACGGTCGCCACGGCCCTGTACCCAAAGCTGTCCTATGGGATCAAAGACCTGGTCCCGGTGAGCCATATCGTCAATACACCGACCATCTGGGTGGCCGCTCCTCAGATGCCCGCCAACAGCCTCAAGGAATTCATCAGTCTGGCCAGGCGCGAGCCCGGCAAATACAACTTCGCGTCTGGCGGCAACGGGACGACGCCGCATCTCGCCGGGGTCGCCATGAAAGTGCGGAACAACCTGGAGATGCAGCATGTGCCTTACAAGGGCTCGACGCCTGCCTATACGGACCTCACCGCCGGCCGCGTCAGCTTGATGATGGATAGCGTCATCTCCGCGTTGCCCTTCGTTGAATCCGGTCGCGTCAAGGGTCTCGCGATAGGGACGGCCAAGCGCTTGCCGCAGCTTCCCGCGGTGCCCACGCTGGCCGAGCAAGGCCTGAGCGATATGAGCTTTACGGGGTGGGTAGGGATTTGTGCCCCCAGCGGGACACCGTCCCAGGTGGTGTCCAAGGTCAGCCAGAGCGTGAATGAGGTACTCGCGCGGCCGGAGGTGCGTGAAGCCTTTGTCAGGCAGATCGCCGAGCCGGTTGGCGATGGTCCGGAGAGGTTTGCAGAGACTATCCAGCGCGATGCCCTGGCCTGGCGAAAGATCGTCACCACGTCCCTCGCGGAAATGGACTGAAGCGGAGAGCAGGAAATGAAAATCGCTGCCATTCAAATGGTGTCTTCCCCTAGCCTGCCGGACAACCTAGCGGTTGCGGAGAACCTCGTCGACCAAGCCGTGCAAGGGGGCGCCAAGCTCGTCCTGCTGCCCGAGTACTTCTGCCAGATCGGTCTTCACGAGACCGACAAGTTCGCGATTGCCGAGGCGTTCGGCGAGGGGCCTATCCAGGCTTGCCTGGCCGCCAAGGCAAGGCAGCACGGCGTATGGATCGCGGGCGGCTCGCTGCCGCTGGCGACCACGCAGGCGCCAAAGGTCACCAACACGACATTGCTGTTCGGACCCACGGGAGAGGTGAAGGCGCGTTACGACAAGCTGCATCTCTTCAGCTACCTGGATGGCGCCCGCGACATCGACGAGAGCCGGACGATGGTTGCGGGCACCGCTATGGTCACAGCGCGGACGGAATTCGGCTGCGTGGGGCTATCCATTTGCTATGACCTGCGTTTCCCGGAGCTTTACCGCGCGATGCAACAGGTAGACCTCATCCTCGTGCCGTCGGCATTTACGGAAACGACGGGCCGGGCGCACTGGGAGGTGCTGCTGCGCGCGCGAGCGATCGAGAACCAGTGTTATGTGCTGGCCGCCGCGCAAGGCGGGACGCACGCCAACCAGCGGCGGACGTTTGGCCACAGCATGCTGGTCGACCCATGGGGCGAGGTGGTCGCCAGCCTGCCCCAGGGCGAAGGCGTTGTCATCGGCGAAATGAGCCAAGACCGTTTGCGCAGCGTCCGCGAATCCATTCCGGCGCTCAAGCACAGGCGGATTCCGGGGCCTATGTCCATCGGTCTGTAGTACAGCAGGCCGCGCCCGCGCACTTCAAGCGGTCCAGTTCTTCCCACCCTCGTTCAAGACGCGGGTGTGGCCCTCGTATTGCCTGCCGGTTTGGAAGCTATGAAGAAAAAAAATACCACAGCATTGGCTGTTGTGACGGGGCTGAGCATGTCGGTCGGCTCCTGGGACGCAAGGGCCGAGTCAACGGTCTTTGGCGTCGTGGACATGGCGCTCGATATCTCGAAGCAGGGGCTGGGAACGCTGACCCGCCTGCAGAGCGGCAGCGACTGGGGTTCGCGTTTCGGCATCAAGGGCGACGAACAGATCTCGCCGGACCTGAGCGCGGTTTACTGGCTGGAGAGCGGCTTTGGGGCAGACGACGGGATGTCCCAGCAAGGCGGGAGGCTGTTCGGACGCCAGATCTACATGGGGCTTTCCAGCGAGCGGGCGGGCCGTTTGACCTTCGGTCGCCAGTACTCTCCCGAAAACCGGATGTTCTGGAATATCGATGCCTTCAATGCGGGGTTGGCCGGTGGCCTGCCGGCCATCATTCCCGCCGGCGTTGCGCGTGCAACGCTCGGCCGCGTCGACAACGCCATCCTGTGGACGTCCCCGGATCGCTGGCCTGGCGTCACCTACGTCATGTACGTGCCGGGAGAGGTCGCAGGGAACCAGAGGGCGGGGCGGATGTGGGGCGTGTCCACGCGGCAGAAGAACGAGGTCATCGACTTCAACATCGGCTTCGTGACACAGCGCAACGGGACCGACACGGGCAGGCTGCAGGCCTTCACCGTGGGGGGAAACTACACGGTGGGGCCGGCAAAGCTGTTCACGGGCTGGCACCGCGACTGGAACAGCCAGGCGAATACACCGTTGGCAAAGGGCCCCGAGCAGGTCTACGACATGTTTCCCTTCGGCATGAAATACAGCGCCAGTGCGCGCACCACGCTCGTCGCCCAGTTCGTGCTGGTCAAGGACCGTACGGAAGGCGTGGCAAACAGGAACACCAATCTTCTTGCTATCGGCGGCTACTACGCGTTGTCAAAGCGCACTGTCCTGTTCACCGCGGCAGGGCGCATTCTCAATAAAAACGGATCTCAGTATTCCCTTGGCGGTGGCTTGTACGCCGGCGGCACTGTCGGACCGGGCAACCCAACGGCACGCACTGTCCAGATCGGCATGCGGCACAATTTCTGAGAGCGTCCATGATTTCAAACTGGATCGCGCAGCACGTAGGCTGCATCCGCGTGTTTAGATTCGAGGTATTGCCTGGCCAGGAACTGGCCTACCAGGATTACTTGCGGGAGGTGGTGGAGCCCATCGACGAGGTCGCCTTTGCCGAGGGCGCCTTCCTTGAGGTGCTTATCCTTACGCAAGCCAACGCATCCGCCAAAACCGTGACGCAATGCCGTGTATTCACGTTCCGGGACGTGGCGCAACGTGAGGCCTTTCCTGGGCTGATTGCCAAGGCTGCCGTGCGGTTCGACAAAACCGAGGAAGCGCGCGATCTACGCAAGGCCTACGCCGATACCCTTCGGGCGGTGGCCGGGATCGAAGACTATGAGTTGAGCGCGTAGGAGACCCCGCCGTGCCGCGGCAAGCGGCGCCGAAGGTGCCAGGGCAGGCGCTTCCCCCTCGATGTCCCTTGTCCGCGGTGAGTCGGCCACGGCTGCCGGCTTCACCTGCATCAGGTAGGCGAATATCGCATCGGTGTCGCGGATACGGCATCCACGACAGCGCAGATCACTCCCGGTCCTCATCCTCCGGGCGTTCGTGCAAGACGTGCCCGAACTCATCCAGTTCCTTCTGGATCCTCGCCATGCTGGCGTCAATGGTCTGCTGCGTGACTTCGCCATCGACGAACTCAACCGAGACGCGGGTAACACGGGGATCCTTGTCGACGATGCCCTGCAACACCTTGTCAAGGAGCTTTTCCCCGGCACGCAAGCCGAGCGGGCGGGGAACAAGCACCTTGACCAGCAGGATCTCCGCCTCGCCCTGCGTTTTCTCCGTCTGCGCCGCATCGGCAAAGGCAGTCCGCAGATACGATTTGAGTTTCAAGACACTCAGGTTGCCGGGAACACCGATATGCGAAACCCGAACCTTTCCCTCCGCCATGCTATCTCTCCGCCGAAATTGAACGCGAGGACTATACCGCAGGCGGCATCGGTCCAACAAAACGCGGCGCAGGCGACGCTGCCGGCCGCAAGCGATCCGTATGTCCAAGGCGCCGAAAAGCCTGCGTCCCAGCCCTTCGGAGTGCAACGTCCCGTGAACCGGGCAGCGCGCCGCGCTGCATGCAAAAGCAAGCAGCGACGAAGTAGCCGGTTGAACAGGCGGGCAGGACGCCGGCACATCCACGCCGGCGTCCCTGCTCAAGGCCCCTTGCCCGCCTCCGCCCGCAGCCCCTTCACCCTGTCCGCACTCACATCCGCCCGCTGCCCGCCATAGCTCGCACGCAGGTAGTTCGCCAGTTCGGCCAGTTCCGCATCGCTCATGCGCGCAGCAAAGCCTGGCATGTCCTGCAGGCTCTCCAGCCCCGGGAATCTCTGCGCCTCGATGCCGTCCAGCATCGACACGATCAGGTTGCGCGGGTCGGCGTTGCGCACCGTGGAATTGCCCTGCATGGCCACCGCGACGTGCGGCTTGCCTTCGCCCTCGCGTCCATGGCAGCCGGCGCAGACGGCCAGGTAGTGCTGCCGCCCGGGTTTGAGCTGGGCCACATCCGCGCTCACTGGCTTGATCGCTTGCGGCGCCGCCGGCTGGTCGCCCAGCAGGTAGGCCGACATCGCGGCGAGGTCGGCCTGGTTCAGGTACCGGCTGCTGAGATGGACCACCGGGAACATCTCGCCGAAGGCGGAGCCTTGCGGGGCCATGCCGCTGGCGAAGAAGGTCTGCAGGTCGGCGCCGGTCCAGCCGCGCGCGGCCAGGCCCGCCGGCGTGATGTCCGGCGCGGCCACGCGCCCGAGCGCGGCGCCCGCCAGCGGCAGGGCCGGGTCCAGCCGGCCGAACATGGCGCGCGGCGTGTGGCATTCGGCGCAGTGGCCGAGCGCGTTGGACAGGTAGCGCCCGCGCTGCCAGGCGGGCGTCTGTCCCTGCGAGGCATCGGGCAGCTGGTCCCTGAGGAACAGCAGGTTCCAGCCGATCAGCGCGATCCGCATGTTGTACGGGAAACGCAGGTCGTGCGGCCGGTTTGCCACCGCCGCCGGCTTCAACTGCATCAGGTAGGCATACATCGCATCGGTATCGCCGCGCGACAGGCCGCGATACGAGGTGTAGGGCATGGCGGGGTAGAGGTGCTTGTCCGGCGTGACACCGTCGTGCAGCGCCTTATAGAAATCATCGGCGCTCCACTTGCCGATGCCGTGATCCTTGTCCGGCGTGATGTTGGTGCCATAGAACGTGCCGAACGGCGAGGCCAGTACGACTCCGCCGGCAAACGGCGCGCCCTGGGCGCTGGTATGGCAGGCGGCGCAATCGGCGGCGCGCACCAGGTAGCGCCCACGCGCGATCTGTTCGGCGGGCGAGAGCTGGGTGGCGGGCTGCTGGTCAGCGGCGGGAGCGATCGGGGCGGCGTGGTCGCCGCAGCCGGCCAACACTGCCGCGCCCAGCGCCGCCATGGCCGCCAGCGTGGTGCGCGCGTGCCGGAGGAAGCCGGGCCGGCTCGTCATGGTCATGGTCATGGTCATCACTTGTCGTCCTTTACCAGTCCCGGGGTGTTGACGACCAGGTCCTTGACGGCCTCGAAGTAGCGCACATAGCCGGTGCAGCGGCAGATGTGGTCGTTGAGCGCAGCGGTGATGGTCTCGTCGACCTTGCCCCTGAGCACCGGCTGGCGCTTCAGGCGCTCCACCAGGATGGTCGCGCCGTTGACGAAACCGGGCGTACAGTAGCCGCACTGGAAGCTGAAGTGCTCCAGGAACTTCTGCTGGATGGGCGACAGTTCCACCACCTCGCCCTTGTCGTTGCGCCTGGCGTGGCCTTCCACCGTGCGCACCTTCTTGCCCTGGAAATAGTGCGCGCCGGTAATGCAGGCGCGCACTTCCTCGCTGCTGCCGTCGGTGCGGTCCAGGATCACCACGCAGGCGTGGCAGATGCCCTGGCCGCAGCCCAGGCGGGAGCCGGTGAGGTGGAGGTATTCGTGCAGGAAGTCGATCATCATCAGGCCCTCCGGCACATCGATGGGGCCAACGTCCTTGCCGTTGATGTTGAGGGAAAGCGGCTGGGTGGCGATGCTCATGCCAGGATCTCCTGAATCTTTTCGGCGCTGACCGGCAGGGCGGTGAAGCGATGGCCGATGGCATGCGCGATGCCGTTGACGATGGCGCCCACCACCGGAATCATCACCACTTCGGCGATGCCCTTGGGCGGGTCGGTGTCCGACAGGGGCGGCAAGACCATCCCGGTCTGCGACCACACCGCCACGTCGCTGGCGCGCGGCAGATGGTAGCGGTTGAAGTTCCAGGTGCCGTCGCCGGGTCCGTCTTCGTAGAGCGGCAGGAATTCGTGCAACGCATGGCCGATGCCCATGGCGACGCCGCCCTGCAGCTGGCCGGAAACCAGATCCGGCGACAACTGCGAGCCGCATTCCATGATGGAGTGGTGGCTGAGGATTTCCACCTTGCCGCTGGCCTCGTGCACCGAGAGTTCGACCAGCGTGCCCACCGCGCTGTAGTAGGTCACGCTGGCGTTGTTGCGCTGCGTGGGCGCGATATGGACCTGCTTGCGGTCAAGCACGTGGTAGCCGCCGCTGGTGGTCATGCGGGCCTTGCGCGCGGCGTCGGCGCCGTCGCCGTAGCGCACCGCGAGCCCGTCGACGGGCAGCCGGGCGGCGGCGCCATTCACCTCGAAATCGGCTTCGGTCCATTGCCAGCGGTTGAATACGTGCACCGTGGCGCCGGTAACCAGGCCAAGCTCGTGCGCCTTCTTCGCCAACTGCTCGTAGGGCAAGGCTTGCAGGCCCCCGGCGGTAAGCTTGCCTTGCACCCAGCGCGCATCCTCCACGCGCACCACCAGCGAGGCGGCCTGGCCGCCGCCGGTGCCCTGGCTCCAGATCGCCATCGCGGCCGGCCACAGCCCGTGCATGAAGATCACGCGTGCCGCTTCGCGGGTGCTGTGGGTGAAGTAGTAGGCCGAGTTGGTCGCGCTGGAGGGCGAGGCATAGGCGGGCGACCAGCGCGGGTTGGCGGACAGCTTGTCCTGGTCGGCCTGGCTCATCAGGTAGGGGTCGCCGGTGGCGGTGACCGGCAGGTCGGGCCAGTCGGTCACCGCCACGCGCACCTCGCCGGCCGGCTCGCCCAGCCAGCGGCTCACGGCCACCGCCTGCGAGGTCGACATACCGGTGCCGATCTCGGCGCCGCTGTGATGCAGCACGATGGCGCCGTCGGCATGCACCTCCACCTTGGCGAACGAGGCTTCGGCGCCGGTGCCGAAGTCCTTCTGCACGCAGGCGAAGCCCACGCCGTAGCGCCGTCCCGGATGGCTGGCTTCGAAATCGGCCTTCCGCTTCGCGCGGTTGGTCCACAGCGGATGGACCTTGGCCGCCTGCAATACCTCGTCCACGCGGATGGCGCCGGCGGGGATCGCGCCCTGCGTGTTCTTCATGCCCGAGCGCAGCGCGTTTTTCAGGCGGAACTCGATCGGGTCGAGCTTGAGCTGCTCGGCGAACTCGTCGACCATCATCTCGGTGGCCGCCATGCTTTGCAGCGTGCCGTAGCCGCGCGCCGAGCCGGCGTCGATGGCGCGCGTGGCGATGGCCACTGCGGTCAGGTCGTTCCTGGGGAAGTAATAGATCGACTGCGCGGCGGTGGCGCCCACCATCGCCACCGAGGGCGAGAAGTTGGCGCGGCCGCCGCCGTTGGCCTCGAAATCGCCCTGGAAGGCCTGGAACAGGCCGGTCTTCCTGTCCACCGCGATGCGGTAGCGCATCTTGAAGGCGTGGCGCTTGATCGAGGTCTGGAACTGCTCGTAGCGGTCGTTGGCCAGCCGCACCGGCTTGCCGTCGGCGTAAAGCGCGGTCACCAGGCCGTAGAAGGGAAAGTTGTAGTGATCCTTGGAGCCGTAGCCAACGGTATAGCAGGGATGGACGAACACCTGCGCGACCGGGAACGCGCCCTTGGCCTTGGCCAGCATCTCCGCCGTGCTTTGGCCGACTTCGATGGGCGACTGGGTCGGCACCACCATGTGCAGCGCCTGGGCGGCGGGGTCATACCAGCAGTTGGCGTTGTCGGGCTCGAGCGCGGCGGTGTCGATCGACTGCGTGTCGTACTCGCGCTCCAGCACCAGCCAGTCCGCCGGCGGCTGGTCCAGTTGCTGCCGGATCCGGCCGGCATGGTACATGCCCTGCTCGCCGAGCTGGCCGTGATCCTTGCCATCGGGCCAGACCGGCTGGTGCTTGCGCATCATGCTGGGGAACAGCGGCGCGTTCTTCAGGCTGGAGAATACATCGTCGTCGAACGGGGTGTCGCCGCCCACCCGCACGAAGCGGAAGGTGCCCCAGGGATCGCGCTCGAGCGGGCCGGTCTCGGCGCCGTAGCGGATGACTTCGTCGTGGAACTTGAGCTTGTCCTTGGCAAAGCGGAAGCGGGCGAAATCGTGATAGATCAGGATCGCCACCGCATGGCCGAGGTAGGCCGGCGTCTTGCCGGCCGGCAGCAGCATGTCCTCGCCATAGAAGGCGGGAAAGGCGATACCGTCGCGCACCAGGTCGGCGGCGGTCACCACCCGGTCGGGTTTGAGATCGTCGCCCAGCAGCGCCAGGTCGAAGCCCTCGAAGGCGCGGTCCGCCTTGGTGGCGCGCAGGATAAAGGCGTGCGACTGCTCCTGCGGCCAGTGCGGCATGTCGCGCGAGCGGATATCGCGGGCGAAGACCTTGTCGCCGGTGACCTTGGCCATGCCGTCGATGCGGAATCTGGGCGCGCCGGTCTTGGGGTCCCACTGGACCGGGGTCAGGATCTTTTCTTCGAACAGGGCCGCGAAGGCCTTGCCGCCGATCGGTGCGATGTACACCGACACCCCGGCGACGACGCTGGCTTTCAGGAAAGTGCGGCGCGTTGGGCTGAAGTTAGCCATGGAATTTCCTTGAAGATGCGCTGATGCCGCTGCGGTGGTGCAGCCCGATGCGTGTTTGATAGCGATGGCGACAGACGGTCAGGAGCGCCCGGCCAGGACGGCCGGACGAAGCGTGGGGAGAACCGGAATACGACGGGCAGCGGCAATCGAGGTCTCCGTGCAAGAGGGCGCGGGCACGATGTGCAGCACCGGCGCGGATTACGACGCAAGACTGGGCTGATGAACGGTGGGGCAATGCAAGTTTTTATTCTAGGCGCAGAAGTGCACGCGGGTGCGCCGATTTTGCCCCCGGCCGCTGCGTGCTCGCAACGGGGTGGCTTGAATGCTGCTTATCACTGGCGTGGCATTCCCATTGCGTGGCCATTGTGCGTGGCACAAACAGCGGGAGGCCGGCGCCCATGGCCGGCCTGCGGACGCGGGCCGTATCGTGGCGCATTGGGCGGGACGCCCGCCAGTCCCCCCAATCGTTGTAGCATCGCCCCCATGGACAACCTGCTCAGAAAACTCGACCTGACCTCGCTGCGCCTGTTCGTCGCGGTCTGCCAGGAACAAAACATCGCGCGCGCGGCCGAGCGCGAGTTCATCGCGCCGTCGGCGGTCAGCCGCCGCATTGCCGAGATCGAGGCGCAGATCGGCTTGCCCGTGATCGAGCGGCATCCCCGCGGCATCACGGTGACGCCGGTGGGCGAGGCGGTGCTGCGGCATGCGCTGGCCATCATCGGCAATATCGAGGCGCTGGGGGCGGAGCTGTCGCGCTTTAGCTCCGGCGCGCGCGGCAATGTGAGGATGGTGTGCAACCTCGGCGCCATCGTGCAGTTCCTCCCGGAAGACCTGGCTGCCTTCGGGCGCGTGTATCCCGATATCGGCATCGAGCTGGAAGAGCAGCATAGCCCCGAGGTATTGCGCATGGTGGGCGAGCGCAGCGCCGACTTCGGCATCTGCAACGCGATCCAGGGCGTGGAGCAATTCGTCTCGCTGCCTTACCGGGAGGATCAGCTTTGCGTGCTGGTGCCGCGCGGGCATCCGCTGGCGTCGGCGCAGCAGGTGCGCTTTGCCGACGTGCTCGGCGAGACCTTCGTGGCGTTGCGCGACGAGAGTGCGCTCAGCCGGCTCCTGGCGGAGCAGGCGACACGCCGGAGCGCCACGCTCAAGATCAAGATCCGGGTGGCGAGCCTGGATGCGTTGTGCCGCATGGTGCATGTGGGGCTGGGGATTGCCGTCGTGCCGCGGCAGGTGGGCGAGCTGTACCTGAATACGCTCGACGTGGTGGCACGGCCGCTGGCGGATGCCTGGGCCACGCGGCAACTGGTGGTGGTGTTCCACTCGCGGGAGCACCTCTCGGCTAGCGCCGCTGCCTTGGTGGGTTTTCTTTGCCGGCAATAGCGCGGGGAATGTGAGCCACCGGCCAGCCGTCGCAAACCGAGACGCCTGCCATGCCGACTCCGCACTTTGCCCCGGCGGCGCCAAACCATATAGTGGGATCATCAAAACGAGAACCCCACCATGGAAGCCACCATCCGCTTCGACGGCCGCGTGCTGTACCTGTCGCAAGATCCCGCCTGCGTGCGCGCCCAGCTCGACGGCAAGCCCATGACCCTGGCCGAGGCCGGCCCGCTGCGCGACAACATCTCCACCGACGAGATCACGCCGGTGACGATCATGCTGACCTACGATGAGCGGCTGGGGCAATTCCCTTATGTGGGGTTCCAGGCGGGCTCCGAGCTGCCGATCGGCCGCGATGCCGTCCGCAACGGCGGCTTTGCCGTCACGGTGGCGGGCAAGCGCTACGGCAAGGGATCCTCGCGCGAGTCCAGCCCGCTGGCGGAGCTGTCCGCCGGCATCCGCCTGATCGTGGCGGAGAGCTTCGAGCGCATCTACCAGCAGAACTGCGACAACATCGGCATCCTGACCACCACGGATTTCACGGTGCTGGACCGCGTGCTGGCGGGCGAGGCGATTCCCATCGAAGCCTTCCTGAGCGGGCGCGACGCGCTGACCCAGCAGGTGATCCGCGCCGGCGGACTGCTGGCCTATAGCCGCGCGGCGAGCTGGCCGGCGGCGGGGGGCGCACAGGGCGCACAGGGCGCGGCGGAATCCGCCGGCGCCTCGCCGCGCACGCTGGTGGAGAAGATCATCGCCCGCCATCTGCTGCCGGGCACGCCATCCGCCGAGCGCGGCCAGGGCGTGTTCGTGGCGGCGGACTGGCGCTTCTCGCACGACTACTTCACCGGCATGTGCGCGCACCTGATGCACCGCGCCTTCGGCAAGCCGGCGGCGTTGCACGAGCCCGATCACATCATCGCCTTCCAGGATCACCTGGTGCTGGCGGCGCAAAGCTTCCCGCATGTGCGCGACGGCCTGCTGCCGGGCGTGGCCAACCTGATGCAGGGCCATAGCAGCTTCGCGCACGACTACCCGGTGCGCTCGCACAACGCGCTGCCCGGCGACGTGCCGGGCTCGGAAGGCATCTGCCATGCGCTGATGGCCGAGCAGTACGCGCTGCCGGGCCAGGTGGTGGTGGGCACCGATTCGCACACGCCCCATTCGGGTGCGCTCGGTTGCCTGGCGTTCGGCGCCGGCGCCACCGATCTTGCCAATAGCTGGGTGACGGGCTACGTGCGCTGCAAGGTGCCGCAGACCCTGCGCGTGGAGGTGGAGGGCGCACTGGCCCCGGGCGTGACCGCCAAGGACATCGTGCTCTACCTGCTGCAGATGGATGCGATCCGCTCCGGCGGGGCCATTGGCGTGGTGTTCGAGTACGCCGGCAGCACCGTGCGCGGCTTGTCGATCGACGAGCGCGCCACGCTGACCAACATGGTCGCGGAGCTGGGCGGCTTCACCGGCATCGTCGAGCCGGACGACAAGACCGTGGCCTTCCTCAAGGCGCGGCGCGGCGTGGATTTCGTGGTGGAGGACTGGATGCGCAGCGATGCCGGCGCCAGCTACCGCGACGTGATCCGCATCGACGCCGCTGCCATCGCGCCCATGGTGGCGCGTCCGGGCGACCCCGGCAATGGCATCGCGGCCAGCACGCTGGCGCAGCCGGTGCCGGTGGATATTGCCTACGGCGGCTCCTGCACGGCCGGCAAGCGCGAGGATTTCGACTATTACCACGAGGTGCTGCGCTGGGGCCTGGAGCATGGCCTCAAGGTGCCGGCCCGCACCCGGCTCTTCCTGCAGTTCGGCACGCTGGGCGTGAAGGACTACTGCGAGGCGCGCGGCTATATGGATACCTTCGCGGCCGCCGGCGCCACGCTGGTCATGCCGGGCTGCGGCTCGTGCGCCAACTGCGGGCCGGGCGCCTCCACCGCCAGCGAGCAGGTGACCATCAGCGCCATCAACCGCAATTTCCCCGGCCGCTCCGGGCCGGGCCAGGTCTGGCTGGCCAGCCCCTATACCGTGGCCGCCAGCGCGCTGGCCGGGCGGATCAGCACCTTCGCGCAACTGCGGGAGGAAGCCACCGCCCTGGCAGCACCGTAGCCTTTCACCCCGGCCCCCGTGTCAGCAGGGGCCATTGCGGCATCCAAAGCCGGTCATCAGATCCCGGCCGCCATCCACAGGAGACCGACATGTTCCCCATCCCCTCGCGCGCCCTGCGCGCGGCGGGGCGGCTTTGCGCCGCCGCCGCCCTGGCCATCCCGGCTATCTGCGCCCCCGCGGCGCATGCCGCAGACAAGTACCCCGCCAAGACCGTGCGCCTGATCGTGCCGAATTCCCCCGGCTCAACCGCCGATGTGGTGGCGCGGGTGGTGGCCGAGGGCATGGGCCAGGATCTCGGGCAACCGTTCTATGTGGAGAACCTTCCCGGCGCGGCCGGCATCCCCGGCACGCGGCAACTGGTATCCGCCGCGGCCGATGGCTACACCCTTGCCGTGGTGTCGTCCAACCACGCCATCAATCCCGGGCTGTACCGCAATATTCCCTATGACAGCGTGAAGGACATCACCCCGGTCGCGCTGATCGGCACCACGCCGCTGGTGCTGGTGGTCGGCGCGGGGTCACCCTACAAGACCGTTCAAGAGCTGATCGCGGCCGCGCGGGCGCATCCGGGCAGCCTTGCCTATGGCTCTTCCGGCAAAGGCAGCGTGCTGCATCTGGCCGGGGAACTGCTCAAGGCGAAGGCCGGCATCGATATGCTGCATGTGCCCTACAAGGGGGTGAACACCTTGATGACGGATGTGCTGGGCGGGCAGATCAACACGGCGTTCCTGGCCACGCCATCCGCGTTGCCACAGATCAAGGCCGGCAAGCTGCGCGCGCTGGCGGTCAGTACGCCGGCGCGCCTGGATAGCCTGCCGGGGGTGCCGACCCTGGCGGAATCCGGCGTCAAGGGTTACGCCTACGACGCGTGGATCGCGCTGATCGGGCCAGCGGGACTGCCGAAGGACATCACCTTGCGCCTGCAGCAGGCCATGGCCAAGGCCCTGGGCGCCGCCAAGGCCCGCGACCTCTTCGCCACGCAGGGCTTTGTCGTCAAGAGCGGCAACGGCGAGGAAACGGCCCGCACCATCCGCGACGAGCTGGGCCGGAGCCAGGCGCTGGTCAAGAGCGCGTCGATCGTGGCGGAGTGAGGCGCGCTGGCGGGTTGCATCCATTTGCCATCCTTCCCTCCCGGCCGACGAAGCTGATCCGCAGAGCGAGGCAGATCGACCCGGCGAATGGTCGGCCGATGGCGAGACCAGAAAGGAGGTCGCCTCCCCGCAGGAGCGGTGAAACTGCCTTCGACTTTAAGCTTTTGAGCTTTTGATCGGAAAGCAGTCCAGTTCGCGCTGCTTACGCGCCGACCGGCTTGCCTTCCTTGTGCCGTACCACGATGGTCGACGACCTGGCGGGCTTGCTCGGGTCGGGCCACTTGTCGTTGGGGTGCTGGATATTGATGAAGAAGGTGGTCAAGTCCGGCGTATAGGCAATGCCGGTGATCTCGCAGCCATGTGGTCCCACGAGGAAGCGCTTGCACTCGCGTGTCTGCTGGTCGACAAAATGCATCGAATTCGCGCCGAAGACATTGGTGGTGCTGCTGCCGGTGCCAGCGTCGGTCTGTACCCACAGGCGTCCCTTGGGATCCACGCGAATGCCGTCCGGGCTCGAGAACGTATTGCCCTTGATATTGCCCTTCAGGTTGGCCGCGGCCAGGGACGGATCGCCGGCCAGCAGGAAGATCTCCCAGGTAAAGGTCGTGGCCAGCGGCGAGTCCCCCGCTTCCTTCCACTTGATGATGTGGCCGTGCGAGTTGTTCACGCGCGGGTTGGCTGCGTCGGTCACCAGGCGTCGGCTATTGTTGGTCAGCGTGCAGAACAGGCTCTTGTCCACTCCCACCGTGATCCATTCCGGCCGGTCCATCAAAGTCGCGCCAACCACGCGCGCCGCCGCCTTGGTATTGATCAACACATCCGCCTGCGTGTTGAAATCGACCGTCACCGGTGTCTGAGGTCCCTGCGTGGTATTGCCCGGATCGGTTGCGCCAGTCACCAGGCCGTTCTTGCCTTGCGTCAGCTCGATCCACTGGCCGGAGCCGTCGGCATTGAACCTGGCGACATACAGCGTGCCCTTGTCCAGCAGATCGATGTTGGCCTGGCGGTTGGTCGGATTGAACGCGTCCGCGGGAATGAACTTGTAGATGCAGCCCGGCGTGCTGTCGTCACCCATGTAGAAGGCGACACGGTTGTCGCCGTTGGTCAGGAAGGCGGTGTTCTCGTGGTCGAAGCGGCCCATCGCGGTGCGCTTGGTCGGTACTGCCAGTTCGTTCAGCGGATCGATCTCCACGACCCAGCCGTAGCCAACCTCGGGATTGGTCGGATCCAGGTAATTGTCGGTGGTTTCTTCGCAGGTCAGGTAGGTGCCCCAGGGCGTGTTGCCGCTCGCGCAGTTGTTCAGCGTGCCGACCACGCTGCCGCCAGCGGCGCTGGCGGCGGGGCCGCTGACCTTGTAAAGCGTGTTGCCGGTATAGCGCTTGTTGTAGCGCGAGTTCTTCTTGACCTGCCACTTGGCGCCAACGAGTTCGATCTCGATGATGGATACGCCCACCGAGGACAATGCGATCTTCTTCTGCTCCGGCGTTGCCGTGGCCGCACTATACCTGCCGCTGGCAAACAGGATGGCGGCATCCAAGGTTTCGTGATTGATCGCCAGCAAGCCCCCCTTCTGCGGGTCGACGCCCGGCAGCGCAAAGAAATGCATGCCGTCATGATTGCCGCCGGCCTGACGCTCGGTTTCGGCGGACGATTGCGGTGCACCACTGTATCCGGGCGCGCCGGCTTCGACCGGGTCGCCGGCCGAGAACAGCACGTCGTACGAATAGGTGGAAGGCAGGGTCACCGTGTCGGCGGTGACCTTGTCCGCCACCGGCGTGAAGCGAACGCCGTAGTCCAGCGGCTGCACGGGCGTCGGCGCGGGCGCGGGGGTTCCAGGTGCCGGCGCTGGCGTGCCGGCGGGCGCGGCGGCCACATTGTCGTCACCGCCGCAGGCGGCCAGCAGGCTGCTCGTACCGAATACCGAAAGCAGCGACAGGCTCAGCCCGCCCCGCAGAACGGTGCGGCGCGCCGGATTGGCGGCCACGATGTCTTCAAGCATTTGCCCTGGAACGGTAACGACGCCTTCGGCGTCTCGGCGCGGCGCACGGGCCTTATCGGTAAGGTAAGACATGACTGGGAACCTCTCTGGTCGATTCGAATCCGGCGGACCGGGTAGTGGGCGGTACGGTGAGGTGGGCGGTTGCGCCGATAGTAGAGAGGGAACGTGACTATGTTGTTACTGAATGTATTGTCTTTAAGATATTAGCTAGGGCTTTGAAGCCGCCTGCGTGCGCGCCATCGCCAAGGCCGCCGGAGTGGACGCGGCGCTGGCGGCGCATCACTTTGGTTCCGAGGAGGGGTTGTGGCTGGCCGCGGTCGGCCAGATGCGCGAGCAGCTGGATGCCATGGCGGCGGCGCTGGTCGCGCTGCGCCAGCGCACCGGATGCGTTCCAGGCGACGGTCCTGCACAGCGCGCTGGCCAGGCCCGGCCTGAGCGGCCGGGCCTCGACCTAGCGCAGGCCGCCTGCCCCCTGCGGCAAAGCCCCGGCATCCGGCACCTGCGCCGCGCCATATACCGCGCGGCCTGCCGTGCGCAGCGCCTGCGCCATCCGCAAGGCGGCGGGAGAGAGCAATCGATCCGTGCGGGTGATGATGCCGAAGTCGTCCATATGACAGGGCAGCGGCAGCGGCAGGATCGCGAGCAGGCCATGCTGCGCATAGTACTGCGCGACGTCATCGGTGAGCACCGCCAGCATGTCGCTCTGTTCCAGCATGCGCGTGAGGAACAGCAGCGCGGCGGTTTCCACGACGTCGGTCGGCGGCATCAGGCTGGCACGCTGGAACATCAGGTCGAAGCGATGGCGCAGCACGCTGCCCGCCGGCGGCACGATCCACGTTGCAGCCTCCACATCCCGCAGCGTTAGCGCGGACCGTGCCAGCAGCGGGTGGCCAAGGCGCGCCACGGCGCACACGGGCTCGCCCGCGAGCGGCTCGTAGCGCAGGTGCAGCTTGTCGTGCTCGGCAAACAGGCGTGCCACCACGAGGTCCAGCTTGTCCTGGGCCAGGCGTTCCAGCAGCACATTGCTGTTCTCGATCTCCAGCGACACGCGCAGCCCGGGCTGCTCCCGCTTGACCTGCGCAACGGCCGGCGGCAGCAGCTTCACGCCGGGCGAGGTGATCGCGCCCACGGCCACGTGCCCGAGCCGCCCGGCCTTGAGCGCCGTCACTTCTTCCTGCGCCTGATCCAGGCTGCCCAGCACCGCGCGCGCGTGCCGGATCATCGCTTCGCCATACCAGGTCGGCCGCATGCCGCGCGGCAGGCGCTCGAACAGCGGGACTTCCAGCATCGCCTCCAGCTCGCGCAGCAGCTTGGACGCGGCAGGCTGCGTCATGTTGAGGACCGCGGCGGCGCGGTGGATGTTGCCCTCGTCGGCCAGGGCCACCAGCAGCAGGAGCTGGCGGGTCTTGAGCCGGGCACGGATATACCAGGGGCTGGGCGTTGACATAGGGTTTACGTTGATATCCGAAGCGATATGGGTAAGGACTGAATCTTCATTGGAAGGATATCAAACCGCGCCGTACACTCCGCCTTATTCAAAAAAACAGATGCGAACAAGATGAGAGACAGCCTTCCCAGGCGCGTTCTGCCTTGGCGCCGGTGCCGCGCTAGCCAAGGCGTCCTTGGTGGGCCGCCGCTGTCGTCGTGTCCCGGTCCGCTGGCCCTCTAGTTTCCATACCCAATCCCCGTATTCAGGAAGGTCCCCCCATGCCGGAATCCAAATCCAAGCTGCGCTCCGCCCAATGGTTCGGCACCGCCGACAAGAATGGCTTCATGTACCGAAGCTGGATGAAGAACCAGGGCATCCCCGACCATGAGTTCGATGGCCGTCCCATCATCGGCATCTGCAACACGTGGTCGGAGCTCACGCCCTGCAACGCGCACTTCCGCAAGCTGGCCGAACACGTCAAGCGCGGCGTCTACGAAGCCGGCGGCTTCCCGGTGGAATTCCCGGTGTTTTCCAATGGCGAGTCGAACCTGCGCCCCACCGCCATGCTGACGCGCAACCTTGCCGCCATGGACGTGGAGGAAGCGATTCGCGGCAACCCGATCGATGCCGTGGTACTGCTCACCGGCTGCGACAAGACCACGCCCGCGCTGCTGATGGGCGCGGCGAGCTGCGACGTGCCGGCCATCGTGGTGACCGGCGGCCCCATGCTGAACGGCAAGCTGGACGGCAAGAACATCGGCTCGGGCACGGCCGTCTGGCAATTGCATGAATCGCTCAAGGCCGGCGAGATCGATGTGCACCAGTTCCTCTCGGCCGAGGCCGGCATGTCGCGCTCGGCCGGCACCTGCAACACCATGGGCACGGCTTCCACCATGGCTTGCATGGCGGAGGCGCTGGGCACGTCGCTGCCGCACAACGCGGCCATTCCGGCGGTGGATTCGCGCCGCTACGTGCTGGCGCATATGTCCGGCATCCGCATCGTGGAAATGGCGAAGGAAGGCCTGACGCTGTCGAAGATCCTGACGCGCGCGGCCTTCGAGAACGCGATCCGTGCCAACGCGGCGATCGGCGGTTCCACCAACGCGGTCATCCACCTGAAGGCTATCGCCGGGCGCATCGGCGTGCCGCTGGAACTGGAAGACTGGACGCGCATCGGCCGCGACACGCCCACCATCGTCGACCTGATGCCCTCCGGCCGCTTCCTGATGGAAGAGTTCTACTACGCCGGCGGCCTGCCCGCGGTGCTGCGCCGGCTGGGCGAGGCCAACCTGCTGCCGCATCCGGATGCGCTGACCGTCAACGGCAAGACCCTGTGGCAGAACGTCAAGGATGCGCCCAATACCAACGACGAGGTCATCCGTCCGCTGAACAAGCCGTTGATCGCGGATGGCGGCATCCGGGTGCTGCGCGGCAACCTGGCGCCGCGCGGCGCGGTGCTCAAGCCCTCGGCGGCCACGCCGGAACTGCTCAGGCACCGGGGCCGCGCGGTGGTGTTCGAGAACCTCGAGCACTACAAGGAGCGCATCGTCGATGAAACGCTGGAGGTGGACGCATCGTCCGTGATGGTGCTGAAGAACTGCGGCCCCAAGGGCTATCCCGGCATGGCCGAGGTCGGCAACATGGGATTGCCGCCCAAGCTGCTGCGCCAGGGCGTCAAGGACATGGTGCGCATCTCGGACGCGCGCATGAGCGGCACGGCCTACGGCACGGTGGTGCTGCACGTGGCGCCCGAGGCCGCTGCAGGCGGGCCGCTGGCAGCGGTGCGGGACGGCGACTGGATCGAGCTCGACTGCGAGGCCGGCACGCTGCACCTGGATATCGACGAGCATGAACTCGCCCGGCGCCTGGAAGCCTGCGCGGTCCCGCGTCCCGAGGGCAAGGCCGAGGAGGGCGGCTACCGGCGCCTGTATGTCGACCACGTACTGCAGGCCGACGAGGGCTGCGACCTGGACTTCCTGGTGGGCTGCCGCGGCGCGGCCGTGCCCCGCCATTCGCATTGACCGGGCGGGGGGGGGGGGGGGGGCGCCCCCCCCCCCCCAAAACCAACCAGGGGACCCACATTAGAACCCCC